>DATEOR010000043.1:0-2083 GCA_035273885.1 Gaiellaceae bacterium | reverse complement strand
CCGAGGCGGCGGAGAACCTTCCGAACCTGCCGATCCTGCAGGAGCGCGACGAGATCCAGAAGGTCGGGATCCTGCTCGTGACGAGCGACCGCGGCCTCGCGGGCGCCTTCAACTCGCAGATCGTCCGTGCCGGGCTGCGCGCCGCGCAGGAGCTCGAGGCGGAGGGCAAGGAGGTCGTGTTCTCGGGCTCCGGCCGGCGCGGCGTGAGCTCGTTGACCTTCCGCAAGCGCACCCCCGCGGGCGCGTACACGGGCTTCACCGATCGCCCGTCCTACGCGAACGCGCGGGAGATCGCCTCGGACCTCATCGCCGCCTACGTGGACGGCGACGTCGACCGGGTGGAGATCTTCTACAACCACTACATCTCGCCGCTGCAGCAGCGCGTGACGCGCGAGACGCTGCTCCCGCTGCAGCAGGCCTCGATCCTCGAGGAGGGTGAGGGCGACGAGCAGGAGGAGGACGCCCGCGAGGAGCAGGGCCATCACAAGGCGCTCGTGGACTACGAGCCCGAGCCGGGCGAGATCCTCGAGCGGCTGGTCCCGACCTACGTGGAGATCTCGATCTTCCGCGCGCTGCTGGAGTCGACCGCGTCCGAGCACGGCGCGCGCATGACCGCCATGCGCAACGCCTCGGAGAACGCGGGCGAGCTCATCGATACGTACACCCTGCAGATGAACCGCGAGCGCCAGGCGGACATCACCCAGGAGATCATGGAAGTCGTGGCGGGCGCAGAAAGCCTCGTCTAAGGAGCCTTTGAGATATGGAAGCCAGCACCGCACCGCGCGAAGAGCAGAAGACGCAGGACGGCGAGCGCAACGTCGGCCGGATCGAGGAGATCCAGGGCGTCGTCATCGAGGCCGTCTTCCCCGACAAGCTGCCCGAGATCAACTCGGCGATCATCGTCGAGCGCGAGACCAACCCCTCCGAGGGCGAGGAGGGCGTCAGCGCCGGCACGAGCACGCTCGTCTGCGAGGTCCAGCAGCACCTCGGCGACGACCGCGTGCGCGCGGTCGCCATGGACACGACCGACGGCCTCGCCCGCGGGACGGAGGTCATCGACACCGGCGGTCCGATCACGGTGCCGGTCGGCAAGGTCACGCTCGGGCGCATCTTCAACCTGCTCGGCGAGCCGATCGACCTCGGCGACGACATCGAGGTCGACCAGCGCTGGCCGATCCACCGGCCCGCCCCGACGGTCGAGAACCTCACGCCGACGACCGAGATGTTCGAGACCGGCATCAAGGTCATCGACCTGCTCGCGCCCTACGCCAAGGGCGGCAAGGTCGGCCTGTTCGGCGGCGCCGGCGTCGGCAAGACGGTCATCATCCAGGAGCTGATCAACAACCTCGCCCAGGAGCACGGCGGCCTGTCGGCCTTCTGCGGCGTGGGCGAGCGCTCCCGCGAGGGCAACGACCTCTGGCTGGAGATGACCGAGTCGGGCGTCATCGACAAGACGATGCTCGTGTTCGGCCAGATGAACGAGCCGCCCGGCGCGCGCATGCGCGTCGCGCTGACCGGCCTCACGATGGCGGAGTACTTCCGCGACGAGGAGGGGCAGGACGTGCTCCTCTTCATCGACAACATCTTCCGCTTCGTCCAGGCCGGCTCGGAGGTCTCCGCGCTCCTCGGCCGCATGCCCTCGCAGGTGGGCTACCAGCCGACGCTGGAGTCCGAGATGGGCCAGCTGCAGGAGCGGATCACCTCGACCCGCAAGGGCTCGGTCACCTCGATCCAGGCCGTCTACGTCCCCGCGGACGACCTCACCGACCCGGCCCCGGCCTCCGTGTTCGCGCACCTCAACGCCACCACGACGCTGTCGCGCGCGATCTCCGAGAAGGGCATCTACCCGGCCGTCGACCCGCTCGACTCGACCTCGACGATCCTCAAGCCGGAGATCGTCGGCGAGGAGCACTTCAACGTCGCCAACGAGGTCAAGGGCATCCTGCAGCGCTACCGCGAGCTGCAGGACATCATCGCCATCCTCGGCATCGACGAGCTCTCCGACGAGGACCGCGTGCTCGTGCAGCGCGCGCGCCGCATCGAGCGCTTCCTGTCGCAGCCGTTCCACGTCGCCGAGCAGTTC
>DATEOR010000042.1:0-37468 GCA_035273885.1 Gaiellaceae bacterium | reverse complement strand
GATTGCGGCGGCCGGCTGTGGTGGCGGAGACGAGGGCGACACGAGCGGTGCGGGCTCGAGCACACCGAGTGAGACGACTGGCGGTGAGGCGGTCTCCGCCGGGCTCGTGACCGACATCGGCGGTCTGAACGACCGCGGCTTCAACTCGCTGGCCAACCAGGGGCTCGAGAACGCCAAGAGCCAGCTGGGCGTCCAGGGTGACGTCCTCGAATCCAAGTCCGATGCCGACTACATCCCGAACCTGTCCGAGTTCGGCCAGAAGGGGACGAACCTCGTCGTGTCGGTCGGCTTCCTCATGACGGATGCCACGGCACAGGCGGCGAAGGCGTTCCCGGACTCGAACTTCGCGATCGTGGACTCGGCATTCGATCCTGCGATCCCGAATGCACAGGGCCTCCTCTTCAAGGAGCAGGAGGCGGGTTGTCTCGTCGGCGTCGTGGGCGCGCTCACCTCGAAGACCGGCACGATCACGTGGGTCGGCGGCCAGAAGATCCCGCCCGTCGATCGCTTCATCGCCGGCTACGAGTTCTGCGCGAAGGACGCCAACCCGGACATCAAGGTCTCGGGCTCGTACTCCGACGACTTCGTCGACCAGGCGAAGTGCAAGGAGATCGCGCTCGACCAGATCTCCAAGGGCTCCGACGTCGTCTTCCAGGTTGCCGGCGGCTGCGGCCTCGGCGCACTGGACGCGGCGAAGCAGGAGAGCGTCTGGGGTATCGGCGTGGACGCCGACCAGGCGTTCCTCGGTGATCACATCCTCACGAGCGCCGTGAAGCGCGTCGACGTGGCCGTCTTCAAGACGATCGAATCGGTCCAGAACGGCACCTTCACGGGCGGCGGAGTGACGACGTTCGGCCTCGCAGAGGACGGCGTCGGGCTCGGCAAGGTCAGCTCGGAGGTCCCGCAGGATGTCCTCGACACCGTCGAGGAGTACAATCAGAAGATCCTGAACGGGGAGATCGACATCCCGGACACGGTCGGATAAGGAACGTTCCGTAAGGGGCGGGCTCGTCCCGCCCCTTACACTTCCCACGCCCATGGCGGATGCGCCCCTTCTCGAGCTCAAGGGGATCACGAAGCGGTTCCCTGGAGTGGTTGCGAACGACGGCGTCGACTTCGACCTGCGCAAGGGCGAGGTGCACGCGCTCCTCGGCGAGAACGGCGCCGGCAAGTCGACGCTGATGAACATCCTCTATGGGCTCTACCACCCGGACGAGGGCGAGTTTCGGCTGAACGGCAAGCCGCTTCGCATCAACTCGCCGCGCGAGGCGATCGACGCGGGCATCGGCATGGTGCACCAGCACTTCATGCTCATCCCGGTGATGACCGTGGCGGAGAACATCGTTCTCGCCGCGGAGCCGACGAAGGGCCCGTTCCTGGACGAGGGCGCGGCGGAGAAGCGCGTACGCGAGCTCTCCGAGCGCTTCGGCCTCGCCGTCCGGCCGCATGCCCGCATCGAGTCGATCAGCGTCGGCATGCAGCAGCGGGTCGAGATCTTGAAGGCGCTCTACCGCGGCGCCGAGATCCTCATCCTCGACGAGCCGACCGCGGTCCTCACGCCGCAGGAGTCGAGCGAGCTCTTCGAGATCATCAACTCGCTCAAGGCCGAGGGGAAATCCATCGTCTTCATCACCCACAAGCTGAACGAGGTCCTCGAGATCGCGGACCGTATCACCGTCCTCCGGCGCGGCAAGACCATCGACACCGTGCCGAGGGAGGGTGCGACCGAGGAAGGCCTCGCACGCCTCATGGTCGGCCGCGAGGTCATCCTCCGGGTCGACAAGGCGAAGGCCGAGCCGGGCGACCCGCTCCTGACCGTCGAGGACCTGCGCGTGGACGACGACCGCGGGCTCGAATGCGTCCGCGGGCTTTCCTTCGAGGTACGGGCCGGCGAGATCGTCGGGATCGCGGGCGTCGACGGCAATGGACAATCGGAGCTGATCGACGCGATCACGGGCCTGCGCCGTTCGAGAACCGGCCGGATCGTGGTGGCCGGCCGGGACATCACGCGCGAGTCGCCCCGGGAGGCGCTCGACGCGGGCGTGGGGCACATCCCCGAGGACCGGCAGGTCCGCGGCCTCGTGCTCGACTTCTCACTCGCCGAGAACATCGCACTGCACGACTACAGGGAGGAGCCGGACTCGAAGCACGGCTGGCTCTTCCCGAAGCGGCTGATCGCGCGCGCCCGCACGCTCCTGAAGGAGTTCGACGTGCGTGGAGGCGGCCCAGAGACGAGAGCCGGTGCGCTCTCAGGCGGGAATCAGCAGAAGGTGATCGTCGCGCGCGAGGTCTCGCGCGACCCGAGCGTTCTGGTCGCGGCGCAGCCAACCCGCGGCCTTGACGTCGGCGCGATCGAGTTCGTGCACCGGCGGCTCGTGGAAGAGCGGGACGAGGGGCGCGCCATCCTGCTCGTCTCCTTCGAGCTCGACGAGATCCTTTCCCTTTCCGACCGGATCCTCGTCATCTACGAGGGGCAGATCGTCGCCCAGTACGACCCGGACGTGTCCGAAGAGGAGATCGGGCTCGCCATGCTCGGCGGCAAGAAGGAGGCGACCGCGGCGTGAGCGAGGGCGGGGGCAACGACTCCGGCTACGAGGTCGTCAGCCGCTGGTACTCGGGGCTCGGAGGCTTCTTCACGGCACTTGCGGCAGCCGTCCTCGCATTCTTCGTTGGGGGCCTCGTCGTCGTCGCGACCGGGCACGATCCGTTCGCCGCCTATAAGGCGATCTTCTCGGGCACCGGCCTCAACTGGTTCTTCCCGTGGGTGCAGGGAGACGAGCGCTTCAGCGCTGCGCTCGACCTCCAGCAGACGCTCATCATCACGACCCCGCTCATCCTCACCGCGCTGGCCGTGGCGTTCGCGTTCCGCTGCGGGATGTTCAACATCGGCGGCCAGGGCCAGTACTTCGTCGGTCTCCTGACCGCGCTCTACCTCGGTCACGCCTTGGCCGGAATGCCGCGCCCGCTCCACATCCTCGTGTGCTGCATCGGCGCCATCCTGGGTGGCGCGGTCTGGGCCGGGATCGCGGGCTTCCTGAAGGCCGCGGTCGGGGCGCACGAGGTGATCTCGACGATCATGCTCAACTGGATCGCGCTCTGGGTGGGCAAGTATCTCGTCGAGCTCGGCGGCTGGATGCAGGGGAGCGAGCCCGACGTACCGCGGTCCTACGACGTCGCGGACTCGGCAAAGATCTGGCCGATCTGGGGGGCGCTGCAGCCACTCCACGCCGGTATCTTCATCGCGCTTTTCGCGCTCGTCGTCTACCACTTCCTGCTGAACAGGACGACGCTCGGCTATGAGGTGCGCGCGGTCGGCTTCAACCCGGAGGCCGCTCGCTACGGCGGCATCAACGTCTCGAAGAACTACATCCTCGCCATGGGGATCGCGGGCGCCTTCGCGGGCCTCGCCGGCGCGGTTGACATCCTCGGCTGGAAGTTCCACCAGGCCATCAACGACTACGACGTCAGCTTCGTGGGCTTCATCGGAATCGCCGTCGCGCTGCTCGGGCGGAACAAGGCCGTCGGGATCCTCTTCGCCGCGCTCCTCTTCGGTGCGCTGCAGGTCGGCACGTCGCCGAGACAGCTCTCGGGCACCGATTTCCCGCCGGAGCTCGCGACGAACCTCTCGACGATGATCCAGGCGCTCATCATCCTCTTCGTCGGCGCCGAGCTCCTCATCGTCTACGCGTGGAACGCGCGCAAGAAGATCGGCATCGGGGGCGACCCGACCCCGAGGGTGAAGGTGCAGGAGTCCTGATGTCCGTCGCGGCTGCGATCCAGGATCGAAGCTGGCTGCGCCGGCTCGGCGAGACCAAGACGATCGCGTGGTATGGCATCGGGCTCGGCCTGCTCGCCTTCTGGCTCGCGCTGCCGCCGTGGGATGTTCGCTTCGAAGGCGGGCCGATCGCGCTTGGTATCTGCGGGCTCGCCGCCGGCCTCTGGGCTGTCACGCGGGACGAGAAGCGGCTGGGCTGGTGGGCGATTGCCGTCGCGATCGGCGGGACCGCTGCCGCGCTCTGGGCGCAGACGAAGGACACCGACTCCCTCGACGCGGTCGTCAACGCCGGCCTCTTCGCCGCGACGCTGCGCTTTGCGACGCCGCTCGCCTTCGCCGCGATGGGCGGCATCTTCTCCGAGCGCTCGGGAGTGATCAACATCGGGCTCGAGGGGATGATGCTCTCGGGCGCCTTCTTCGGCATCTGGGCGGCGGCCTGGAGCGGCTCGTGGGTCGTCGGCATCCTCATGGCGATGGTCTTCGGGGGCATGCTCGCCCTCATCCACGCGTTCTTCTCCATCCACCTGCGCGCGGACCAGATCGTGAGCGGCACGGCGATCAACTTCCTGGCCCTGGGGGTGACCGGGTACCTGTTCCGGTACATCTACGGGACCGAGGGAACTCCCTCCGACGTGTCCCGCGTTCCGACCGTCACCGTGCCCGGGCTCGAGAAGATCCCGTTCATCGGTGACGTGATCGGGTCGATGAGCCTGATGATTTGGCTCATGCTCGCCCTGCTGGTCTTGAGCTGGGCCGTGCTCTTCAAGACCCCGATCGGCCTGCGGATCCGCTCCGTGGGCGAGCATCCAAAGGCCGCCGACACCGTCGGGATCTCGGTCTACGGGGTCCGCTACGCCTGCGTCGTCGTATCGGGGATGCTCGCCGCTCTCGGCGGCGCCTACCTCTCGATCGGATTCGTCGGGTCGTTCAACGAGAACATGACCGTCGGCCGGGGCTTCATTGCGCTCGCCGCCGTGATCTTCGGCAAGTGGCGCCCCTTCCCGGCTTTCGCCGCCTGCCTCCTCTTCGGGTTTTCGAGCGGGCTCGCGCAGCGCCTGCAAAACGAGGCGGGCATCTCGTCGAACCTGCTCCAGACCCTGCCGTACGTGCTGACGATCATCGCGCTGATCGGAGTGGTCGGACGCTCACGCGGCCCGGCCGCGGTCGGCCGCCCGTACGTCAAGCAGTGAGCCGAAACCCGAAGGCGGTGTGGGCCTTTCTCCTGGCCCTCGCGGCGCTCGCCGTGCTCGGGGGGACGCTGGCAGCCGCGCATTACTCCAGCTACGTCAACCTCTACCGCGGAATCGCGGCGGTCCCCATCGGCTTTCTGCTCGCGTTCTTCGCGATTCGCATGGCGCGCCGCGCTCGACTCGAGTACGACCGCTCCCTGGGGCGCAGCGGGGGACGGGGGCTGGCCGCCGCAGCACGCATCCTGGGCGGATTTGCGCTCCTTCTCGCGATCACAGGCGCCCTCGCCCTCGGTGTGTTCGCGGTCCTCACCCTGGCTTCACGCTAGGGCCCGGGGCCCCGGGCGCTACAATCCCGGTTTCCCGTGTTCGAGATCGGCAACAGCCTGCGTGAAGCTCGGCTGCGCCAAGGTTACGAGCTCCCCCGAGTAGAGGCGGATACCAAGATCCGTGCGAAATACTTGCGGGCGCTCGAGGAAGAGCGCTTCGAGGTCCTGCCCGGCGAGACATACGTCAAGGGCTTCCTGCGCACCTACTCGGAGTACCTCGGCCTCGACGGCCAGCTCTACGTGGACGAGTTCAACTCCCGTTTCACGAGGGAGGAGGAGCCGCTGGCGCCGACACAGCCGAAGAGGCAGCCCTCACGCTCGCGGGCGGTGGAGTCGAACTTCGTCATCGTCGCCCTCGCGGGGATCATCGCGGTGACGATCCTCGTCGTGGTCGCCTGGAAGTTCGGCTCGACGGGGCCCGAGCCGTCGACGGGAATACCGCCGGCCGTGACCACGCCCGAGGGCTCGACCGGCACGTCGACCCGGCAGAAGGACACGACGCCGCCTCCGTCGAGCTCGAAGAAGACGAGGCTCGTTCTGTACGCTGAAGGCGGCGACTGCTGGCTGCAGGTCCGCTCCAAGTCGGCGACGGGCAAGCTTCTCTACGAGGGCACCCTGCAAGCCGGGCAGACGCAGCGATTCGTGGACGACAAGCGCCTCTGGATGCAGCTCGGCGCGCCCGTCTACCTGAAGGCCACCGTGAACGGCGAGCGGATCCGCAACATGCCCGGCAACCCGGCCATCGCCGTCGTCAAGGCCGACGGTCTGCACGTCGTTTCGACCGCGTAGTTGGCTCCTCCGCGGGCCGTCGTCGTCGTCACGGGGAGCGAGCTCGTCCGGGGCGACCGCCGCGACCTGAACGGCCCGTTTCTCGCCCAGGAGCTGACGCGCCTCGGGCTCGAGCCCGACCGTGTCGTCGTCGTGGGCGACCAGCCGGAGGAGCTCGCCGCAGCGTTCGCGGACGGTCTTCGCGCGGATCTCTGCGTCGTCTCCGGCGGCCTCGGGCCCACCCACGACGACCGCACAGTGGAGCTCCTCGCCTCCGCCGCAGGCCGTGCGCTCGCCGTCGACGAGGAGCTCGCCGCGGAGATCGAGGCGTTCTCCCGCGGGGTCGCGGAGCGTCTCAAGCGCCCGTTCGGTGACTTCCTTCCGGGAATTCGTAAGCAGGCGTCACTGCCGGAAGGAGGCGTCTCGCTGGGGCTCGCAGGAACCGCGCCCGCGATCCTTCTCGAACACGGCGACGGCCGCGTGGCCATCGCACTGCCCGGGCCTCCAGCCGAGCTCCGGCGGCTTTGGCCGAACGCAGTGGCCCATCCCGCCTTCGCGGAGATCGTGGGGCGGGCCGACGCGCCGGCGCGCATGTCGCTTCGCTTCTTCGGGCCCACGGAGTCGGCCGTCGCGCGCGTGCTCGACGAGCACGGGGGAGAGGAGGACGGGATCGAGGCGACGGTGTGCGCCCGGGACCTCGAGATCCACGTGGACCTCCTGGTGCGCCGCCCGGGCGCCGAAGCGGCGGCCACGGCGCTGGCGGACGCTCTGGTCGCGGCCTTCGGAGACGACCTCTTCGCCACCGACGACGAGCGGCCGGTCGAGGAGCTCGTGCTCGGTCTCTGCCGGGAACGCGGCTTCACCCTGGCGACCGCGGAATCGTGCACCGGCGGGTTGATCGGTGCACGGCTCACCGAGATCGCCGGGTCGAGCGACGTGTTTCTCGGCGGCGTCATCGCCTACGCCGACCACGTCAAGGAGAAGCAGCTCGGAGTTCCCGCCGAGCTGCTGCGCGAGCACGGAGCGGTCTCGGCGGAGGTCGGGGCCGCGATGGCCGCCGGCGCGCGCCTGCTGCTGGGTGCGGACGTGGCTATTGCCGACACGGGCATCGCAGGTCCGGGCGGAGGGACACCGGAGAAGCCTGTGGGCCTTGTATTTCTGGCCGTGGACGGCCCATCCGGCGCCCGCACACTACGACTCCAGCTGCCCGGCGACCGGGAGACCGTCCGGCTGCGGGCGACCGCGCTGGCTCTGCACATGTTGCGGCGGGAGTTGTCGCAGTCGGACACGAAGGGGTCCGAGAACGGCCGCTAGGGTGGAAGGCGATGAGCGGCTTCGGCTCTTCTGCGCCCTGCTCCTGCCTCCAGCTGCGGTGGACGGCCTCGTCGCGTGGCAGGCCGCCGAGCTCGAAGGCCGGGATCTGCGCGTCGTCTCGGTCGGGAATCTCCATGTCACGCTCGCATTTCTCGGCGCCACTCCCGCGGCTCGCGCAGGGGAGGTCGCCGACGCGCTGCGGGAAGCCTGCGCGGGCCACGAGGGCCCGCTGTTCGCCGTGGAGCGGTATCGCGAGACGAGGAGCGTGGCGATGATCGTCCTCGCGGACGAAGGAGGCCGCGGAGAGGCCATCGCGGAGGCGCTCTTCGGCGTTTTGGAGGAGCGCGATCTTTACGAACGCGAAGCGCGACGCTGGCTTCCGCACGTCACGGTTGCGCGCTTTCGCGACCGTCCGCGGCTTCGTCCGCCGCTCCCCGACCTCGGCAGAGTGGCTCCGTCCGACGCGGCCGTGATGATTTCCCGTCTGCGTCCGGGCGGCGCGCAGTACGAAGTCTTCGAATCGGTGTCGTTAGGAGGTTGAACGCCTTGGAGCGTGAGCAAGCACTCGACGCCGCTCTAAGCCAGATCGAGCGGCAGTACGGCAAAGGCACGGTCATGAAGATGGGCGACCAGGCCCAGGTTGCGATCCCGTCGATCTCGACCGGGTCGCTTTCACTCGACGTCGCGCTCGGGGTGGGTGGCCTGCCTCGCGGCCGCATCGTCGAGATCTTCGGCCCGGAGTCCTCGGGCAAGACGACGCTGGTCTACCACGTCATCGCCGAGGCGCAGCGGCGCGGCGGCATCTGCGCCTTCATCGACGCCGAGCACGCGATGGACCCGTCGTACGCCAGGCGAATCGGCGTGAACATCGACGATCTCCTCGTTTCCCAGCCCGACCACGGCGAGCAGGCGCTCGAGATCGCCGAGCTCCTCATCCGCAGCGGCGCGGTCGATGTCGTCGCGGTCGACTCCGTGGCCGCGCTGACGCCCAAGGCCGAAATCGAGGGTGAGATGGGAGACAGCCACGTCGGCCTTCAGGCGCGCCTCATGAGCCAGGCGCTCCGCAAGCTCGCCGGTACGCTGAACCGCACCGGCACAGTGGCGCTCTTCACGAACCAGCTCCGCGAGAAGATCGGGGTCATGTTCGGGAATCCCGAGACGACACCGGGCGGCCGCGCGCTGAAGTTCTACTCCTCCGTCCGGCTCGACATCCGGCGCATCGAGACGCTGAAGGAGGGCGTCGAGGCAATCGGCAACCGTGTCCGCGTCAAGGTCGTGAAGAACAAGGTCGCGCCGCCGTTCAAGCAGGCGGAGTTCGACATCATCTACGGCGACGGCATCTCCTGGGAGGGGACTGTCCTCGAGGTCGGACTCGAGCGGAAGCTCGTACAGAAATCGGGCTCCTACTTCAGCTACGGGGACGAGCGCCTCGGTCAGGGACGTCAGAACGCGACGGCGTTCCTCAAGGAGCACCCGGATGTCGCCGAGCAGATCCTCCGCTCGCTCCAGACGGAGATCGGCCCTGACGCGGTTGTGTCCTCGCGTCTCTTGCCCATCAGCGACGACGCGGTTCAGCCGAGCAAGAAGGACGCAGACGCGGAGGCCGAGGCGGCCGAGCAGGCCGCGGACGAGGTCGCAGCCGCCTAGGGTCACCGCGCTTCGCAGGGCGGGGCCCGGGCGCGTCTCGGTCGAGCTCGACGGAGAGAAGTGGCGCACGGTCCCGGAGGACGTCGTCGCTCGCTGTGGGCTCAGCCCGGGCGTAGACGTCGATCGCCCGCTGGCGCGTTCCCTCGCCCGCGAGCTGAGGCGCGAGCGAGCGCTCGGGACTGCCGTCCGCTCGCTTCGCGCTCGACCGCTGTCCGAGCAGCGGCTCCGGGAGCGGCTTCAGAGCCGTGGAGTGCGACCGGATGCCGAGGAGGCGGCCGTGGCGACGCTCGCCGGCGCCGGATTCGTCGACGATGCCCGCCTCGCCTGTGGTCGCGCCCTCGCGCTCGCCGAGAAGGGGTGGGGTGACGCGGCCATCGAGGCACGCCTCGCCGGGGAGGGGCTCCCCGAGCCGATCGTCGGAGCGGCGGTCGCCGAGCTCGAGCCGGAGGCGCAGCGCGCAGCAAGGATCGTTGGAGCCCTGCCCGCCCGAAAGGCGTGGCCGCTGCTTCAACGCCGCGGGTTCGAGCTCGAGACGATCGAGACCGTGCTGGGGGCTCTCGACGAGAACGGCGTCGAAGGGCTAGGATAGGCCTGCTTCACCACACACACAAAAAGCCTGCACGGAACGGTTTTTCGCCGAATCGGAAATCTGCGACCAACGACCTTTCGATGCCCAGTTCCATGACCAACGGCCCTGAGACCCGGAGGATGCGCCTCGAGTAGGCGGGCGTACGCCTGCCGGTTTCGGACCGCCCGATCGACGAACCCGTTCCTACGGGCCTGACGCGTAGGAGCGAGGAATGGTGATTCTCATCGGCCTCCTGATCGTCGGGATCGGGGCGGGCCTTGCTGTCGGCATCTACGTGGGATCCCGCCTGCTTTCGTCGCCCCGGGCCGATGCGACAGCAGCCGAGAACCTTCGGCTCAGCGAAGAGGCCAAGCGGAGCGCCGAGGCGATCCGCCGGGAGGCGCAGGTCGAGGCTCGCGAGGAGGCGCTCAAGCTCCGCGCCGAGGTCGAGAACGAGCTCCAGGGAAAGCGCAGCGAGATCATCAAGATCGAGGAGCGCGTGCTCGCGAAGGAAGAGGAGATCGACCGCAAGCTGACCGAGTTCGAGCGTCGCGAGCAGGGCGTCGCAGACCGCGAGACACACCTGAAGGCCATGCAGGAGGAGGCCAAGGCCGCGACCGAGCAGCAGATCAGGGAGCTCGAGCGGATCTCGGGCCTCACCATCGAGGAGGCGAAGCGGCACGTCCTCGAGCGATCCGAGGAGCTCGTCCGCCACGAGATGGCGCGCATGGTGCGGCAGATCGAGGAGGAAGCTCGCACCGACGCCAAGCGACGGGCGCGAAATCTCGTCGCAGACGCTCTCCAGCGGGTCGCCGCGAGCCACGCAGCCGAGACGACGGTGTCCCTCGTCGAGCTTCCGTCAGACGACATGAAGGGCCGGATCATCGGCCGCGAGGGTCGGAACATCCGCGCCCTCGAAAACCTCACCGGCGTCGACTTCATCATCGACGACACTCCGCAGGCGGTCGTGCTCTCATCGTTCGACGGCGTGCGCCGCGAAGTCGCGAAGCTCACGCTCACGAAGCTCGTCGAGGACGGTCGCATCCATCCGTCCCGCATCGAGGAGATGTACTACAGCTCCAAGGCCGAGATCGAGGAGCACATCCAGCAGGCCGGGGAGCAGGCTGTTTTCGAAGCCAACTGCGGTCAGATGCACGAGGAGCTCGTGAAGATCCTCGGCCGCCTCCGCTACCGCACGAGCTACGGGCAGAACATCCTCAAGCACTCGCTCGAGTGCGCCCACCTCGCCGGGATCATGGCCGCGGAGCTCGGCGCGAGCGTGAAGACGGCCAAGCGCGCAGCTCTCCTGCACGACCTCGGCAAGGCGATGACGCACGAGGTCGAAGGCTCGCACGCGCTCATCTCCGCGCAACAGGCGAAACGCTACGGGGAGTCACAGCACGTCGTCCACGCCATCGAGGCGCACCACTACGAGGTACAGCCGCAGACCGTCGAGGCTGTGCTCGTCATCGCCGCCGACTCGATCTCGGCTTCGCGCCCGGGGGCGCGCGGCGAGAGTCTCGAGAACTACATCAAGCGCCTCGAGTCGCTCGAGAAGATCGCCTCCGCGAAAAAGGGTGTCGAGCGGGTGTACGCCCTCCAGGCCGGCCGCGAGATCCGCGTCATGGTGAAGCCGTCCGAGGTGGACGACGACACCGCGGCCCTCCTTTCACACGAAATCGCCCGTGAGATCGAGGACCAGCTCGAGTACCCGGGTCAGATCAGGGTGACCGTGATCCGTGAGTCTCGAGCTACAGAGTTCGCTAAGTGATCAGGGTTTGAGCCCGAACGACGCGGTCGCGACCTGGCCGTTCGGGAGTGTCATCTCGATCCGGTAGGTGCCGCTCGGGTCGGGCAGTGCCTGTCCCGACAGGTTGTAGAGGTACTGGCCGTCCACAAAACGCATGAAGCCGGTGCGGTCCGCGGCCGCCGCCGAAACGGGCTCGTTGATCTCCTGAGGCGGCGGCACGCCTGACGTCTTGATCACCCGGATCCGGATCTCGAGATCCGAGGGATGCGACCCGTCGCAGTTGGTGACGCTGATCTTTACCGGGATCGTGCTCGAGGAGTTGAACACGTCCTTCGCGGGATCGCCGAGCGGCCGCAGCACCGTCACTTCGTAGTTCACACGCACGGACGCGTTGGCGGACCCGGCCCCGCCGTCGTCGTCGGTGACGGTGACCGAGGCCTGGTAGCTCCCGGCCGCCGCGTACGTGTGGGTGGCAGAGAACGGGCTCGAGACCGCGCCGAGGGACTCGGGAGCGGAGCCGTCGCCCCAGTCGACCGAGGCCGTGAACGTGTCAGGGCCTGGATCGCTGAAGCTGACGTTGAGCGTCGAGTTGTTCGCCCCACAGCTCACCGCTCGGGCGGCAAACGAGGCGGTGACCGTCGGGCCGACATTGGTGACGCTCACGGTGGCCGTCGAAACGGCGCTGAGGCCGCCCTCGTCGGTTGTCTGGACGGCGATCGAGCGCGTCGACGGCCCGTCGAGACCGGCCGCCGAGAAGGTGGCCGACTGCCCGGGCGTCTCGAATGTGCCGTTGTCGTCCAGGTCCCACGCGTACGTGAGCGATCCACCCTCGGGATCGCTTCCGGTCGCGGAAACGACCACATTGCCGCCCTCCGCGACGGAATACGGGCCGCCGGCGGACACAGTCGGGGCTTCGTTCAGCCCGATGCGGACGACGGATGGCTCGTGATCGGATGCCTGGTCCGCGAACTCCGCGTTCACGTGGACGATGTCGTAGTCGAACGGCAGCCCGAAGAGAGCGTCGCTCACGAGGATGTGATCGAGCGTCTGCGAGTTTCCTTCGAAGACGTAGCTGTAGCGCTCGTTCTCGGGCAGCGTGTCGACGAGGTCTTCGAGGGCGCCGGCTTTCAGGATCGAGACCGTTTCGGAGAACTGGAAGTCGTTCAGGTCTCCGGCGACGACCACGTTGGCCGCCGCGTCGAGGGCGAGGATCGACTCGACGAAGTCGTGAACCACCTGCGCCTGCCGATGCCTCTGCACCTCGGAGGCGCGAGCGGGAGGCTGGAAGCGGCCCATGAGGGGCTGGTCGCCGCCCTTCGAGTTGAAGTGGTTCGCGATCACGAACAGGTGATGCCCGTTGAACATGAACTCGCCGGCGAGCGGCTTCCGGCTGGTCGTGAAAGCCGAGTTCGCCGGATCGATCCGTCCCGGGCTCGCGGAGAGCTCGGGCCCGTCGGGCCCGCTCACGACCGCGGTAGGGATCGTCGGGCCTCCACCCGGCCGGTCGACGAACGAAACGCCGCGGTCGGTCCGGAAGAGGAAGACCTGGCGGATGTTGCCGCCCGGCTCGCCCCCGTCCGCGTCGTTCACCGGTTCGATGTAGCGGTAGTCGTAGGTCGGCCCGCCGATCGCCTGGATCGCGGCGACCAGCTCGTCGAGGGTCTCGTCCGCGTCGACCACCCCGTTGTCCGTCGGGCCGTTGTTGTCCTGCACCTCTTCGCCGCTCACGATGTCGGGAGCACCGAGGTTGTGGACGAGGATGCCGGCCAGGCGGGTGAACTTGTCGGGCGGGTCGCCCGGGTCGAGGTTCTCGAAGTTGAACGTGCCGATCGCGAGCTGGCCCGGGCCGGCAGGGCTCGTCGTCTCGGGCGTGACGCCATCGTGTACCACCGCCGGCATCGACGTCAGCTCGAGCATGAAGTTCCCGAAGTTGTAGTCGAGCACTCCCGAGACCGCGCCGAGGTAGTGGTCTCCCACGTTCATGACGGGGAGGTTCGGCGTCAAGACGTCGTCGAGCACGACCCGTTCGGGGTTGAAGTCGTTCGCGCGCACGAGCACGCCGCCGCGGGCGGTAAGGCCGGTGGCGTTGGCCCCGGCGTCGCCGACCACTTGCGTCTCACCGAAGGTATTGGTCGGACCGACCGCCACCGGGTTGTTCATCTGGAGGCGCATGCCCTCCATGCTCTCCCAGAAGTCGATTCCGTCGGCCGCCGGGTCGAAGACCCCGCTGGACTCGACGCTCCCGAACACGTCGTCTTCGATCACCTCTGAGGGCGGGATGCGGCCGCCCGTACCGACCACGGTCGCCGGCGGCAGCGGATTTCCGGTCGAGACGACCGCGATCGACGGCGTCGCGAGCTCGGTCGTGGCCAGGTTCGTGCTCGACACGCCGCCCGGCCTGAACTCCTGCACCCGCGCGCTGACATGGACGGAATCGCCGATCCCGACCGTCGGGGCCGAGGCGGTGAAGACGAAGATGCCTTCAGAGGTCGCGTCGTCGGCGTCCGGGTTGGGATCCTGCATCCAGAAGCCATTCGAGCTCGTGGCCGTGACGATCCCGGGCACGCTCGACACGTTCTGACCGGCGTAGGGAGAGGAGTGCGCCGCACCCTGGATCTCGTGGATCGAGCGCTGCGGGGCCACCGTCGTGAAGCTCCAGACGGCGTTGCCGGCCATCGTGTCCGGCGGATCGTCGGCATCCTGGTCGCTGACCTGGGCGGCGACGACGGTCACGGTGCAGGTCTCGTTCGGAGCGAAGTCGCTGCTCGGATCGAGCGTGAAGGTGACCGGGCCGCCGAAGGCGCTCGCCGAGTGTGCGCCGCTCGAGGTGCACGAGATCGTGAACCAGCTTCCGGTGACGTTGACGGGCTCGGTGAACGTGATGGTGACGCTCGCATCCACCGCGACGTTCGCTTCGCCGCTCGCAGGGCTCGTCGAATCGACCGCGGGCGGCTGGTCGCCGGGGTTGAACTGGTGTGCGCCGAGGCCGTCGAAGGTGTCGGTCGTGAAGCCGTTCCATTCCACCGCGGGGTCGAACGCGTCGCCGCCGTTGGTGTCGCCGGCCTGGATCGTCGCCTTGCGCCGGAGGGTGTTGTCGGCGGTGCTCGTCAGCCCGGTTCCCCATTCGGTGCCGGGATCGAGGCCAACCTGTCCGATGACATCGAGGACGGTTGTGCCGTGACGGAGGACGACGGCGTCGTCACCGTTGAACCACCCGGCGCCGTTCGTCTGGTCGGCCTGCGCCAGGATCGCGGCGTTCGCCGAGCTCTGTGCGACGACCCAGACGTCGTCGCTTGCGACCGTCCCGGTCAGGTTGATGGTGAGCCCCGCGGTTGTGCTGCCGTTGAAGAACATCTGGACGCTGTAGCCCTCAGTGGTCAGGTTCACGGGCGCACCGGTGCCGTTGAAGATCTCCAGGGCCTTGTTGTTGCTCGACCCTTCGATGTATTCCGAGAAGAAGAGGTCAGTCGGCGTCGCGGATGCGCTCGAAACGGAGACGACGAGCGGCAGCGCCGCGACAATGGCGATGAAACCGGCAAGCAGACGCTTCCGGCGAGATCTCAAAACGGGCACGCTGATCTCCCCCAGGGTTCGACGACCGCCCGATCCTATTGCGACGAGATTCGAGAGACAAGGCCGTTTCCGACCCCGATACAGTTGACGACGTGCGGACTTATTTCGTCTCCACATTCGGGTGCCAGATGAACGCGCACGACTCCGAGCGCATCAAGGGCATGCTCGAGTCCCTCGGACTGGGAGAGGCTCGCTCCCAGCACGCGGCCGATGTGATCGTCTTCAACACATGCACGGTGCGCGAGAAGCCCGACCAGCGATTCGCAGCCCATCTCGCGCAAGCCCGTGCACTGAAGGCGCGCGACCCGGAAAAGGTGATTGCCGTCGGAGGCTGCTACGCGGAAGCGCAGCGGGAGCGCATCTTTGAGCTCTATCCCGAAGTGGACGTCGCGTTCGGGCCCGGCTCGATCTCCCACCTCGCCGACTGGGTCGGCGCGGGCGGCGACGGAATCTCGCGCGGTCGGTTCGCCGAATGGACGGAGTTCGCCGCCGATCTGCCGGCACGTCGCGAACGGCGGTTCCAGGCCTGGGTGCAGATCTCGATGGGCTGCAACTCGAAGTGCGCCTACTGCATCGTCCCCGCAGTGCGTGGCCGCGAGCAGAGCAGGCGCCCGGGCGACATCGTCGCCGAGGTCTCTGCGCTCGCGCACGACGGCGTCCGTGAGGTGACGCTCCTCGGCCAGAACGTGAACTCCTGGGGGCGCGACCTTGCGCCGGAGATCGGAACGGAATTCGGGGAGCTCCTGCACGCGCTCGACCGCGTGCAAGGTATCGATCGCATCCGCTTTACGAGCCCGCACCCCAAGGACTTCAGGGATCCGGTGATCGCCGCCATCGCGGAGTGCGCCACGGTCTGCGAGCACGTCCATCTTCCGCTCCAGTCGGGCTCGACCCGGATCCTCAAGGCGATGAGGCGCACATACAGCCGCGAGCGTTACATCGCGCTCGTCGACAAGCTGCGCGCCGCGATTCCCGATCTCGCGCTCACCACGGACATCATCGTGGGGTTCCCGGGCGAAACCGACGAGGATTTCGCCGAGACCCTCGAGGTCGTCGAGGCTGTCGGCTTCGACGGCGCGTTCACTTTCGTCTTCAGCCCGCGTAGCGGGACGGAGGCTGCGGCTATGCCCGCCCAGGTGCCGGAGGAGGTGAAGGGCGACCGCATCGAGCGCCTCATCGAGCTTGTCCAGGGGTTGGCAGCTCGCCGGAATGCCGAGCGCGTGGGGCGGACGGAGCAGGTGCTCGTCGAGGGACCAAGTAGGACGGATCCGGCCGTGCTCCGCGGGCGGACGCGGCGCAACACAACGGTCAACTTCAGCGGGGATGTCGATCCCGGCGCGCTGGTCGACGTCCGCATCGAGGGCTCGACGTCGACGACGCTGCGGGGCACGCAGGCGGCCCTCGTCGCAGCCTGACGCACTTTTTTCACAGCCCTTGCGCCACCCGCGCGCATTTCAAAGATAGGCTCGAAGTGGAGGGAGGCCCGCGGCGGCCCCTGCAACATGCCCACCGCTGACCTGTCTGGAATGGTCATTGCGATCTTCGGCCCGACCGCGAGCGGAAAGACGGCTGTCGCCGGGGCGATCGCGGACTCGGTCCCCGCCGAGGTCATCTCTGCGGACTCGATGCAGGTCTACGAGGGCCTGCCGATCCTCACGAACCAGCCCGATCGCTCGACCTCGCTCGTGGCCATCTGGCCGCTCGACCACGAAGGCTCGGTCGCGGAGTACCAGCGTCTCGCGCACGTGGCGATCGACGGCGCGCTTTCGCAGGGACACATCCCCCTCGTCGTCGGAGGCACAGGCCTCTACCTCCGCGCAGCACTCGCCGACCTTCAGCTTCCGCCGGCTCCACCGCCGGGCGCCCGCGAGCGTTTGGAGCGGCTCTACGACCGGCTCGGCCCGGAGCACGCGCACGAAGCACTCGCCGAGCGCGACCCCCAGGCCGCCCTCGCAGTGCACCCGAATGACCGGCGGCGGGTCGTCCGCGCTCTCGAACTGCACGAGGCGGGCGGATCGCTCACAACGCCGCGCGACCGCCTCTGGAGCGACGATACGCGGCATCCGACGCTCATCTTCGGCATCGACGTCCCGAAGGGAGTCCTCGACGAGCGCATCCGGGAGCGAACCGAGGCGATGTTCGAAAACGGCGTGGAGCAGGAAGTCGAGCGCGCGCTCGGGGCGCCCCTCTCGAGAACGGCGAGCCAGATCATCGGGCTGCGCGAGGTCGCCGACCTCCCGCGCGAGGAGGCCATTGCGGCCATCGCGCTCCGAACCCGGCGCTACGCGGCCTACCAGCGCAAGTGGATGCGCCGCATCCCCGGGGTTCAAGCCGTTTCGGCGGACCGCCCGGCCGAGGAGACGGCAGCCGAGATTCTTGCGTGGGCCCAGGGGGCCTAGAGTCGAGACTGCTTCGTTACGCTGTCGGCGCTGTGCGATTCGCGAAATGGCACGGGCTCGGGAACGACTATCTCCTCGTCGAGAGAGATGAGATCGGCGCGCCCCTCGAGGCTGGTCTGGTCCGGCGTCTGTGCGACTATCACTTCGGCGTCGGCTCGGACGGCGTGCTCGAGGTGGTCGCAGCGGACGGCTCCCACGCGGACGTGATCATCTGGAATCCGGATGGCTCGACAGCCGAGCTCTCAGGCAACGGCACGAGGATCGCAGCGCGCTGGCTCGCCCGAAGGGCCGGCGCGGACGAGGTCACGATCGCCGTCGGCGAGCGAGAGGTCCACGCTCGGATGCGTGCCGGGCTCGAAGTCGAGATGGACATGGGCCCGGTCGAGGTCGCTCCCACGGAGGCGCTCGATGTGAACGGAACGCGGCTCGAGTTCACGCCGGTTTCCGTCGGAAACCCACACGCGGTCATCGCCCGAGATCCCGCACGGGAAGAGCTTTTGCGCCTCGGCCCGCTGGTCGAGAACCACCCTCGCTTTCCCGAGCGCACCAACGTCCAACTCGTCCGAGTCGACTCTCGCACCGAGGCGACCGCAGGGGTCTGGGAGCGGGGAGCAGGGGAGACGCTCTCCTCGGGCACCAGCGCGTGCGCGGTCGCCGGCGCCGCGGTCGTGAACGGATGGTGCGAGAGCCCGGTGACGGTGCACCTCGCCGGAGGCGACCTCCTGGTCGAGCTCGACTCCGCTCTCCACGCCCGCCTCACCGGGTCGGCGCAGGAGATCTGCACGGGGGAGCTCAGCCCGGAGTGGCTCTCCGAATGAGGTTTGCGAAGCGGCTCGACCTCGTTCCGCCTTACCTCTTCGCCGAGCTCGAGCGGAAGATCGAGGAAAAGCGGCGCGCAGGCGTCGACGTCATCAGCCTCGGAATCGGCGACCCCGACCTCCCAACACCGGAGCCTGTGGTCCGCGCGCTGCAGTCCGCTGCTGCCGATTCGGCCACCCACCGGTACCCGACCAACCGAGGGTTGGAGCCGTTTCGCGAGGCGATCGCCGCCTTCCACGCGGAGCGATTCGCAGTGCAGATCGACCCGGCGACCGAAGTCGTCCCGGTCCTCGGCGGCAAGGAAGGCGTCGCCCACATCGCCTTCGCCTGCCTCGATCCCGGGGACGTCGCGCTTGCCCCTGAGCCCGGCTACCCGCCGTACACATCCGGTCCACTCTTCGCCGGCGCGGACGTCCACTACCTTCCGCTGCGCGCCGAGAACGAGTTCATGCCTGAGCTGGACACGATCCCGGACGACGTCACGGCCCGGGCCAACCTTCTCTTCCTCAACTACCCGAACAACCCGACCGGAGCCGTAGTCGCCCCCGGGTTCTTCGACCGTGCAGTCGAGTTCGCGCGCGCGCACGACCTCATCGTCGTGCACGACAACGCCTACTCCGAGGTTGCGTTCGACGGCTACGAGCCGCCGAGCTTTCTCGCGACCGCCGGCGCCAGAGACGTCGGTGTCGAGATCTTCTCGCTCTCGAAGGGCTGGAACATGACGGGCTGGCGCGTCGGCTGGGTGGCCGGAAACGCCGACGTCGTCGAGCAGTTCCGCCGCTTGAAGACGAACCTCGACTCGGGGATGTTCGATGCGCTGCAGGTCGCAGGCGTGGCGGCGTTGACAGAGGCGCGCGATTTTCCGGCGGAGATGTCGGCGATCTACCGCCGCCGGCGCGACCTCATGATCGAGGCGCTCGCGGGCATCGGTCTCCCGGCCGACCCGCCGCAGGCGACGCCATACATCTGGGTGCGTGTGCCGGATGCCCACACCTCCGAGACCTTCACGGAGCTCGTGCTCGAGGAGGCGGGCGTGGTCGTGTCGCCCGGCCCGTCGTTCGGCCCGAGCGGGGAAGGCTACGTTCGCATCTCGCTGACCGTCGCCGACGAACGGCTCGAGGAGGCCGCATCCCGGATGGCGACTTCGCTCCGCGTCGAGGCGGGGGCATAATCCTGGTGTGACCCAACACCAGCCGGATCCCGCGCCCGGGGCCGAGCCGGAGCGCGGATTCCTCGTCGCCGTGCTGGGCCAGGGCGTTGACGAACAGGACGAGCTCGCCGAGATGCGAGAGCTTCTGCGTACCGCAGGAGTGGAGCCCGTCGGAGAGCTCGTGCAGCGCCGGCCTGCGCCGGATCCGCGCACCTATGTGGGGAAGGGAAAGCTCGTCGAGCTGAAACAGGCGGTGGCCGGCTCGGGCGCCGAATCCCTCGTCGTAGACGACGACCTCGACCCGGGCCAGCAGCGCCGCCTCGAGGACGAGTTCAAGCTGCGCGTGGTCGACCGCACGCAGCTCATTCTTGACATCTTCGCCCAGCATGCGACGAGCGCCGAGGGGAAGCTCCAAGTGGAGCTCGCCCAGCTCGAGTACAACCTCCCGCGGATGCGCGGCATGTGGCAGCACCTCGAGCGCCTCGGCGGCGGCATCGGGACGCGCGGCCCCGGTGAGTCCCAGCTCGAGACCGACCGCCGCCTGGCGCGACGAAGGATCGGCCAGCTCCGGCGCAAGCTGAAGGAGCTCGAGCGCCGCCGCGACACCCAGCGCAAGGCGCGGCGCCGCGCGGAGACCCCCGTCGTCGCGCTCGCCGGGTACACGAACGCCGGGAAGTCGACGCTTCTGAACGCGCTCACGGACGCCTCCGTCTCCGTGGACGATCGGCTCTTCGAGACTCTGGACCCGACCACGCGCGGCTTCTCCTACCAGGGCCGCCCCTACCTCGTGACCGACACCGTCGGCTTCATCCGACGCCTGCCGCATCAGCTCGTCGAGGGGTTCGCCGCCACCCTCGAGGAGACCCTCACCTCCGATCTCGTCCTGCACGTGGCCGATGCATCGGCGTCGGACGGGCATCTCGACGACACCATCGCCGCGGTCGAGTCGGTGCTCAGGGAGATCGGCGGCGCCGAGCTCCCGGTCGAGCTCGTCCTGAACAAGATCGACGCCGTCGACCCATTGCGCCGTCGCCGGCTCGCCAACCGCTTCCCGGGCTCGCTGCAGGTTTCCGCACTCACGGGGAAGGGGCTCGAGGAGCTGAAGACGCGCGTCGCAGAACGGTTTGCCGAGCGGCTGCGCCCGGTCCGCCTGCTCGTCCCGTACGACGAGGGCCGCGTCCTGGCCGAGCTGTACGAGCTCGGCGCGCCGATCGACGAGCGGCTCGACACGCCCGAAGGGGTCGTCGTTCTCGCCCAGCTCCCGCAACGAGAGGTCGCGCGCTTCGCGCCCTACCTCGTCGCCGAGCCCGCGGCGAGCGCCAAGGCTCGAGGCCGGTGATCGAGCTCGAGATCCAGCGCCTCCGCGAGGACGCGCGCGTACCGGAGCGGGCCTACGACGGGGACGCGGGTCTCGACCTCGCCGCCTGCGACGAGGTGCGGCTCGCGCCGGGGGAGCGCGCGCTCGTGGGTACGGGGCTCGCCGTTGCGATCCCCGAGGGGTATGCAGGCTTCGTCCAACCGCGGTCGGGCCTGGCGGCCCGGCACGGGATCGCGGTCGTCAACTCGCCCGGCTTGATCGACTCCGGCTACCGCGGCGAGATCAAAGTCGTGCTCCTGAACACCGACCGCGAGAGGACGTTCGTCGCCGAGCCGGGCGAGAGGATCGCCCAACTCGTCGTCTTGCCCGTTCCGGAGGTCGCCGTCCGCGAAGTGGACGAGCTGCCCGGGAGCGCGCGGGGCGTGCGCGGCTTCGGCTCGTCGCAAACCGTGTGATGGAGCCCAGAATCAGGGTTTCGGCCGTGCTTCGGCGCGAAGGCCGGATCCTCCTGATCCGGCAGGAGAAGCCGGGCAAGGAGTACTGGATGCTGCCGGGGGGCGGCGTCGACGCGGGCGAGACCCTCCTTCAGGCGCTCAAGCGGGAGCTCGCCGAGGAGTGCGGGATCGACGAGGACCTGCCCCTCGAAGGTCCCATCGCCCTGGTCGAGTCGATCGCGCCGCACGGCGCGAAGCACGTCGTCCACATCGTGTTCGCCGGCTACCTGGGCGGGCGCTCGCTCGAGGCGGTCACGTCGAAGGACGCCGCCGTCCGCGGCCACCGCCTCTTCGGCGGAGACGAGCTGCTGGACCTGCCCGTGCATCCGCCGATCCAGCGGTTCCTGGAGCGCTGGGAGCCCGGTGACCCCGTGGTCTACCTCGGCGCCATGTGGGCGCCCTGAGCTGCGACGCCGACCACAAAGGCCTCCAGCGGCTCTGAACGGCCCCGGAGATCCAGGCTGCGGGTCTCGAGACCGGCCGTGTCCAGGCCCGCCGCCGCGGCGGCGACCCCGGAAACAAGGATCTCCCCGGCACCGGCGACAGCTGCGAGGCGAGCGGCGGTGTTGACGGGATCCCCGAGGGCGGTGAAGTCGAGCGCCTCCTCTTCGCCGACCGTGCCGATGTAGGCCTTCCCGAGGTGGACGCCGGCTCCGACCGGCAGCCACGCCTCCGCATCGTCGTTTCCCGTGCGCTTCAGCAGCTCGAGCGCAGCGGCGATCGCACCGGCAGCGTGATCTTCGCCCGCGAAGCCCGGGATGAAGAGCGCGACGAGCTCGTCGCCTGCGAACTTGTCCACGATGCCGTTCCGCGAATCGACGGACGCGGCCGCCTCCGCGTAGAAGCGCGCCATGAGGCCCCGGAACTCCTCGGCGCCGAGGCGCTCGGCCAGGGCGGTCGAGCCGCGGACGTCGGCGAAGAGGAACGTCGCCTCCACCTCCGCTCCGCCCGGCCGTTTCTCGAGCTCGTGGATACACGCGCTGCAGATCCGGCGATTGATGCGCGAGGGGCCGAACCCGAGGAAGCGCAGGACGTTCCCTGGGCGTCCAAACGGGGTGTCGCACAGCTTGCAGCGTGGATCCGAAGGAATCGCGCGGCTGATGCGCCGCACCGTCGGGTTCCAGCAGAAGTGACCGCGCTGCTCTCCGGTGAGGACGCGGCGCCATTCCTCGTCGACCGAGACTCTTGACTTTCGCTTGAGCGTGCCCGCCTCCCGCGTTCGCTCCGATGATACGAGAGCGGGTGCGAGAATTCAGGCGCGCTCGGCGCGCGTGCGGGGATCGAGCGCATCCCGGAGGCCGTCCGCGATGAAGTTCGCGCAGAGAACGAGCGTGGCGATCGCGAGGCTCGGGATGAAAAGCACGAGCGGGTGCAGGACGAACGCGGCCCTCCCGTCCTGCGCGATCGAGCCCCACGACGCGGTGGGCGGGTTGATCCCGAGCCCGATGAAAGACAGGAACGCCTCGCCGAGGACGACGCCGGGCAGGTCGAGGAAGGCCGCGATGATGAGCACCCCGAGCGTGTTCGGTAGTAGGTGCCGCGAGAGGATCCGATACCAGCGCGCGCCGACGGCTCGAGCCGCGCTGACGTACTCGTTCTGTTTCAGGGTCGTCACCTGGCCCCTGACGATGCGCGCCGTGGTCAGCCAGCTCGCGATGGTGAGCGCCGCCACCATCGTCCAAAAGGTCACCTCGCCGCTCGGGCTCAGGATCTGCGTCGTGATGATGGCGAACGGGAGATAGGGGAGGCCGTAGAGGGCGTCGAGGAGGCGCATGAGAACGTCGTCCACGACCCCCCCGAGGAAACCCGCGATCGAGCCGTACACGACGCCGACAGTCATGATCGCGATCGTTCCCGCGATGCCGATTGCGATCGAGATGCGGCCGCCGACCGCGATGCGCGTGAAGAGGTCACGGCCGAACTTGTCCGTCCCGAAGGGGTGGTCCAGGCTCGCGGGGAGGTAGGCGTCCTTGAAGTTGACGGCGTTCGGGTCGTGCGGCGACACGAACGGCACGATCACGCAGTAGAGCACGATGAGCGCGAAGACGACCGAGGCGAGCACGGCTGCCCGGTTGTGCGTGAAGCGGACGAAGGCGTCACCCCACAGGCCGGTTCGGCGCAGCGGGGTGCCGGCGGCGGCTCCCGAGGCTTCACCCCCCAGTTCTCGTGGGGGAAGGGCGATCTCTCGGTGGTCGACGGCCATCAGTATCAAAAGACGTTACGCGACTGACGAAGTTAGACTGATTCCGGAGAAAAGTCCAGTGGTCCTTCCTCGCGAAAGAGATTCGATCGCCCTCGCCGTCGCTCTGGCGAACACCTGGGACGTCCTGAACGACCCGCCGGAGCATCTGGACGACATTCAGATGCTGAGGCTGATCCTGCGTGCGTTCGGCCTGGAGGAGGAGGCGGAGCGGGCGAAAGAGGGTGATCTCGCGCCGCTCCGCGCCATGCGCGACCGGCTGCGGAAGGCCTTCGGGGCGGATGGGGAGGCCGCAGCGGTCGAGGAGCTGAACTCCCTGGCCCGGGAGGCGGGCGCGATTCCGCAGCTGGAGCGGAAGAACGGCGGCTGGACCTTTCGTTACGGAGTCGGCCGGCGGTCGCTCGTCGACGAGCTCACCGGGCGCTCGAGCGTGGCGCTTCTCGGCGTGATCGAGACGGGCGGCTGGCGCCGCTTCGGGCGTTGTGCCGCTTCGCCCTGCTGCTGCGTGTTCGTCGACCGCTCCCGGAACCGAAGCCGTCGTTACTGCTGCCACTGGTGCGCGGACCGCGCAACCCAGGCCGCCGCCCGCAGGCGACGGAAGGTGCAGGCCTAGAAGCGCCCGCCGCGGCTCTTCGCCCGCGCGGCCGAGACGTCCTTGGCCGCGGTCTCGAGCTCGTCCGGGAGCGGCTCGAGCTCCGGCGGCTCGCCGAGGCGGCGCGCCAGCGCGCGGGAGATGAGCCAGTCCGCAAGCCACGGGTTCCGCGGCAGGAGCGGGCCGTGGAGATAGGTCCCGACCGCCCCCGCCACGCGACAGCCCTCGAAGCCGTCCTTACCGTTGTTCCCGAACCCCGAGACGACCCGCCCTAGGGGCTCCGCTTCCTCGTCGAGATGGGTCCGGCCCGCGTGGTTTTCGAAGCCTGCGAGCGTCCTGCGCTCGCCCGGGTCGAGCTCGCACTCGAGGAGGACATCGCCGATCATTCGGCGCTCGCCGGCGACTGTGTGGTGGGGGAGAAGGCCGATTCCCGGCAGCTCCGCGCCCGAGCGGTCGCGGTAGAACCGGCCGAGCAGCTGGTAGCCGCCGCACACCGCCAGAAACGCGGCTCCTGCCTCCACGGCTTCGATGAGTGCGGGGCCCTTGGCGGCCAGATCGGGCGCGATCAGCGCCTGCTCGCGATCCTGGCCACCACCGACGTAGTAGAGGTCGTGCTCACCCGGCTCGACCGCCTCGCCGAGGCCGATCGTTCGATAGTCGAGCTCGATTCCTCGCCACGCGCTTCGGCGCTCGAGAACCGCGATGTTTCCCCGGTCCGCGTAGATGTTCAGGTACTCGGGATAGAGGTGCCCCACGACGAGCTTCACGCGACCGCCTCCTCCCAGTACGGACGCACGAGGCCCTGGTCCGAGGCGATCTCGCGCAGGGCGAGCATGGCGGTGTAGGTGGGGAGGACCACGAGCTCGCCCCCCGCCGGGGTGCTTTCGACGGCATAGGAAAGCGCTTCCGGCAAGTCCGGGAGGAGCGTGATCCTGGCGGGATCGAGACCGCTGTACTTGAAGCGAAGCGCCAGCTCCTCGGCGCGAGCGCCGCTCGCAACGAGCTCCTGGAGAGCCCCGATGAGCGGCTCGAAGTCGACATCCCAGATCCATGAGACGTCGCGTCCGTCCGCAATCTCGTCGTTCAGCGCGATCAGGAGGCGTCCCGGGGCGCCCGCGTCCACGAGCGTCCTAACGACCTCGTTGGCGCCCGCCGGGTTCTTGACCAGGAGCAGCAGGACGGTGCGGTCGCCCGCCGTGATGCGCTCGAAGCGCCCGAACGCCGCCCGAAAGCGCGCCAGACCCGCCTCGATGTCGGGGAGGCCCGCGCCGAGAACCAGGGAGAGCGAGGCCGCGGCAAGGGCGTTGTAGACGTTGTAGAGCCCCGGAAGCGGGACCGAAACGCGGCGAGTTCCCTCCGGAGTGACGAGGTCGAACGAGGAGCTTTCCAGGCCGGCGAGCTCGATCGCTCTCGCGGCCACGTCGAGCGCAGGCCTCCTTTCGTGGCAGTTCGGGCACCGGTAGTCGCCGAGGTGGCCGACGTAGGAGGCCGCGTAGTCGTACGGCGCCCCGCAGGTTCGGCAGTACTTGGAGTCGGCGGCGTGGGGGAGGCGGTCGCGCGCCACGGAGGGGTCGTCGATCCCGAACCGGAGCGCCTCGGTGCGCCCGCGCGCGATGTCGGCCAGTAGGGGGTCGTCGGCGTTCACGACCGTCCAGGCAGCCTGATCGAGGTCGGCGACGGCGGTGCGCCAGCGCTCCGCGATGTGCTCGAGCTCGCCGTAGCGGTCGAGCTGGTCGCGGAAGAGGTTCCCCAAACAGACCACCTGGGGTCTGATGCGGCCGGCGATATCGGGAAACGCGCCCTCGTCGACCTCGAAGAGCCCGAGATCGGCCCCGTCCGAGGCGAGAAGCGCCGAGGCAACGCCCGAGACGAGGTTGGCGCCCGCGCGGTTGTGCGCGAGCTTGACGCGGTCTCCGACGATCTCGGCGACCATCGCGGCCGTTGTCGTCTTCCCGTTGGTAGCGGAGACGATCGCGGATCCAAGCGGTAGGCGCCTGGCGAGCGTCCCGACCGCGCCCGGATCCACCGTGGCGAGGATCTTCCCGGGAATGGTGGTGCCGCCGCCTCTCCCGGCGAGGCGCGAAAGGCGTCCAGCCGCCTGCGCGAGGGCGATTTCGACTCGAAGCCGCACGCCAGCCAGTCTACGGGCGCTCTTCGGTCACTCGAACGAGTGAACTTCGAGTCTTTCCCTCGAACGGGGTGGGATGAATCGACCGTCCACGCCGATCATGCGGACTGGAATCCAACTGCGGCCCGCGCGGCGTTGCGCGGAGGAAGGAACGACCAACATGCGGCAAGGCAGCGGCACAAGGGGGACTTTGCGAGGCAGTGCGCTCTGGGGTAAGCCCAAGGGCGAGTCTCGTTCGAGCGCGCTCTGGGGCAAGCCCGGACGCGGTTTCGTCATTCTGGCGCTCGTCGCCGCCCTGGCCGCTCCGGTCGCTGCAACCGCAGGCAGCCCCGGTCGTTCGGTTCAGTCTGCGCGCGCTCTCGTTCCTGCGAGCCTACTTGGGGAGGCCCAGGCGCATCCGAACCAGGTCTTCAACGTCATCGTGCAGGGCAGCCGCGGGACGAAGAGCTCCGCGGTCGCGCAGTCGGTGAACAACTCACTGAGCGCAAAGCCCGGCAAGGCGAAGGGCGTCAAGAAGGTGTTCACGAGCGTGAACGGCACCTCCGCTCAGCTGACCGGCGCTCAGATCGTCGATCTGGCCAAGCGGCCCGGGATCCTCGCGATCACGCTCGACTCACGGATCCGCCTGTCCGCCCAGTACTCGAACGACCAGACGTGGGTGGATTCGGCCGGCGTGTCCGACTTCTACACCGGAATGGCTCTTTCTGGCCTGAACGTCCCGGCGATCGCGGTCGTCGACAGCGGCGTGCAAGCCGGTCGCCTCGACTTCGGCGGTCGCGTCGTCAAGTCGGTCACGCTGACGAACCTGCTTCCGAATTCGTCCGGCGACGGGCGCGGCCACGGCACCTTCGTGGCGGGCATCGCCGCCGGCTCCAAGACCGGTTATGCCGGCTCGGCGCCCACCGCTCCGATCGTCTCCATCGACGTCATGGACGACAACGGCATGGCGATGACGAGCGACGTCATCGCGGCTGCAGACTGGATTCTCGCGAACAAGCGCACCTACAACATCAAGGTCGCCAACTTCTCGCTGCAGTCGACGCAGGCCGGGAGCTTCATGTACGACCCGCTCAACAAGGCGGTCGAGAAGCTCTGGTTCAACGGCGTCGTCGTCGTCGCGGCAGTCGGCAACTACGGCGACAACGGCAACGCAACGACCGTCGCCTATGCGCCTGGCAACGATCCGTTCATCATCTCGGTCGGCGCGAGCGACACGAACGGCACGGGCTACACGTCGAACGACGACACCGTGGCTCCGTGGTCGGCCTACGGCTACACGCTCGACGGCTTCGCGAAGCCCGATCTCGGCGCCCCCGGCCGCCAGCTCGTCGGCCCGGTGCCCGCGACCGCGACGATGCCGCTCGAGGCACCGTCCCGCGTCACGTCCCCCGGCTACATGTGGATGTCCGGGACGTCGTTCGCCGCTCCGGTCGTTTCCGGCGCCGCGGCCCTGATCCTGGCCAAGAACCCGACCTGGACCCCGGACAAGGTCAAGGGCGCGCTCATGCTGAGCGCCCGCCCGACGGCCGCCGGCATGGGGCTCGGCGTCGGCGAGGTCAACGCCAAGGGAGCTTTCGACGTCACGAGCCCGCCGAACCCGAACCTCGCGCTGAACCAGTTCGTCGGCTCCGACGGAACCGGCGGCGTGGTCTTCGACTCGGCGAGCTGGGCGAACAACGCCACGGCGAACGCCTCCTGGAACCAGGCCTCGTGGAACCAGGCTTCCTGGAACCAGGCATCCTGGGCGAACGCCTCTTGGAACCAGGCCTCCTGGGCAGCCGCTTCCTGGGCGAACGCCAGCTGGTCTTCGGCCTCCTGGAACAACGCCTCGTGGGCAGCTGCGTCCTGGGCTGCCGCGAGCTGGAACGCGGCGAGCTGGGCGGCCGCGTCCTGGGCAGCGTAGGCGGGCCGGCAGCGTGCTAGGTCGCTGACCCCCCAAAAGAGTGATTTTCGGAGCCTCTCCCGCAAAAGGGGGAGGCTCCTTTCGTTGCCCGGCAATAGCGTCCGGTCTGGCGTCTACCTCACTCGGCCCTGCGGCCTTCAGGTGAGAGAGGAAAAGGGAGTACCGAAATGCGGCCGATGGAACGCGGTAGGAACGGAGAGACTCGGCAGAGCGCCCTCTGGGGCAAGCCCGCCAAGGGCTCGACTCGGCAGAGTGCCCTCTGGGGCAAGCCCGGACGCGGTTTCCTGGCAATGGCGCTCGTCGTCGCCCTCGCCGCGCCCGTTGCCGCGACCGCAGGCGCCCGTTCCGTTCAGAACAAGGGCGCGATCGTTCCCGCGAGCCTCATGGCGGAGGCGCAGGCGCACCCGAACCAGCTCTTTTCCGTCATCGTCCAGGGGAAGCACGGCACGAAGAGCTCCGCCGTGGCGAACACCGTCAGCGACTCGACCGACGCGAAGCCCGGGAAGGCCAAGGGACTGACGCGGACGTTCTCGAGCGTCAACGGGGTGGCGGCCCAGCTCACGGGGGCCCAGATCGTCGAGCTCGCGGGTCAGAAGGGGATCCTCTCGATCACCCCGGACTCCAAGATCCGCCTGTCCGTCTACAACAACGGTTACTCCAGCAACCAGGCATGGGTCAACGCGGTCAGCGCGCCCGACGTCTGGAACGGCAACCTCAAGCCGCCGGCGATCGCCGTGGTCGACTCCGGTGTCCAGTCTTGCCGGGCGGACTTCGGCGATAACGGGTATGGCTGCAGCAGCCGCGTGGTCGCCAAGGTGACGATGACGAGCCTGCTTCCGAACACGAGCGGCAGCGACGGTCGCGGGCACGGGACGCTCGTAGCCGGTCTCGCCGCGGGCGAGCGCGACGGCTACACGGGCGTCGCCCCGACTGCTCCGATCGTCTCGATCGACGTCATCGACGACACCGGCATGGCGATGACGAGCGACGTCATCGCGGCCGCCGACTGGATTCTCGCGAACAAGTCTCGCTACAACATCCGGGTCGCGAACTTCTCGCTGCAGTCCACGGTCTCCGGCAGCTTCATGTACGACCCGCTCAACAAGGCGGTCGAAAAGCTCTGGTTCAACGGCGTCGTCGTTGTCGTCGCCGCCGGAAACTACGGCGTCGCCGGACAGCCGACGACAGTCGCGTACGCGCCCGGCAACGACCCGTTCGTGATCACCGTCGGCGCGGCCGACCTGAACGGCACGCCCACGACCCGCAGCGACGATTTCGCAGCCCCCTGGTCGGCCTATGGCTACACGCTGGACGGCTTCGCGAAGCCCGACATCGGCGCGCCGGGCCGCCAGCTCATCGGCCCGGTGCCATCGACCTCGACGATGGTGGCCGAGCATCCTGAGCGCGTGACCTCGAGCGGTTTCATGTGGATGTCGGGGACGTCCTTCGCAGCTCCGATCGTGTCCGGCGCCGCGGCGCAGCTTCTGGCCAAGTATCCGAACTGGACGCCCGACCAGGTCAAGGGCGCCCTCATGCTCACCGCGAGGGCAACGTCCCCGGGAACGGCCCTCGGCGTCGGCGAGGTGAGCGTCAAGAACGCGTACTCCTTCGACTACTCGAGCCAGCCGGGCGGAGCGCCGCCGAACCCCAACGCGGGACTGAACGCCTTCGTCGGGCCGGACGGGACGGGCGCCATCGCATTCGACTCGGCCAGCTGGTCGAACGCGGCCACCGCGAACGCCTCCTGGAACCAGGCGTCGTGGAACAGCGCCTCGTGGGCGAACGCGAGCTGGGCTTCCGCCTCCTGGAACAGCGCCTCGTGGGCGAGTGCTTCCTGGAATCAGGCGAGCTGGGCTTCCGCTTCCTGGAACAGCGCCTCGTGGGCAGCTGCCTCCTGGGCCGCGGCGAGCTGGAACGCCGCCAGCTGGGCGCAGGCCTCCTGGGCCGAGTAAGCCTCGGGGATCCTGATCCCCCGAACGAGTGAAATTCGGAGCCTCTCCCACGAAAGGGGGAGGCTCCTCTCTTTGCGAAGCCCTAGCTTGCGCTCTGGCGTTACGAAAGCTCACCCGGGCCTCGTGCCTTGGTGGGAGAGGGAAAGGGACAGGGACAACGGCCAATGCGGCTCGATCGCGGCACCCACGGAGATCTTCGGAAGAGTGCCCTCTGGGGCAAGCCTGCAAAGGGCGAGACGCGCTCGAGCGCGCTCTGGGGCAAGGGCGGACGCGGGTTCGTCTCGTTCGTCGTCGTTGCGCTGGCGCTGACGGCCTCGACGGCCGCAGGCGCCGCCTCCCGGTATGCCTACACGACTCCGGGGCTCCTCCTGTCCGCCAAGGCGAACCCGTCGCAGACGTTCAACGTCATCATCCAGGGTGACGCCGACAAGTCCACCGGCGCGATCGCCTCGGTCGTCAAGAACGAGCTGAGAAGCGGCGAGCGCGGTGCGGCGAGGGGCATCAAGCGCCAGTTCACCTCGGTGAACGGCCTCGCCGCGAACCTGACCGGCGCGCAGATCCTTCACCTCGTCTCGAAGCGGGGCATCGCCGCAATCACCACCGACGCTCCCGTGCAGCTCGCCGGCGGCCTGTCGAACAAGCAGCGCTGGCCGTTCGTCTCCGGCGTCCAGAAGTTCTGGGCCACTGGGACGGCCGCTGCGACGCCGACGATCGCCGTGGTCGACTCGGGCATCGACGCCTCGCGCTCCGACTTCGGCGGCCGCGTCGTCGCCCAGGTGAACATGACGTCGCTGGCGGGCAACTCCGCCGGTGACGGCCGCGGGCACGGCACTTTCGTGGCCGGTATCGCAGCGGGCTCCGGCGACGGCTACGCCGGTGCGGCCCCGAGCTCCAAACTCGTCTCGATCGATGTCATGGACGATCAGGGCATGGCGATGACGCGGGACGTCATCGCGGCTGCCGACTGGATCCTCGCGAACAAGGACAAGTACGGCATCCGCGTCGCGAACTTCTCGCTCCACTCGTCCCAGGCGAACAGCATCATGTACGACCCGCTGGATCAAGCGGTCGAGCGGCTCTGGTTCTCGGGCGTCGTCGTCGTCGCAGCCGCCGGCAATTACGGCGTCGACGGCAGGCCGAGCGGCGTTCCGTTCGCTCCCGGCAACGATCCTTTCGTGATCACCGTCGGCGCGGACGACATCGACGGCTCCGTCTCGACGAACGACGACCTCGCGGCACCCTGGTCGGCCTATGGGTACACGCTCGACGGCTTCGCGAAGCCGGACATCGGCGCTCCCGGCCGCTTCATGGTCGGTCCGGTGCCCGTCGCCTCGACCCTCGTCACGGAAAAGCCGATGAGCGTCGTCGCCCCCGGCTACATTCAGCTCTCCGGCACCTCGTTCGCGGCCCCCGTCGTGGCGGGCGCGGCTGCCCAGATCCTCTCGGCGCATCCCGCGTGGACGCCCGACCAGGTCAAGGGCGCGCTGATGCTGACGGCGAGCAGGACGCCGAATGCCGCACCGCTCTCACAGGGCGTGGGCATCGTCGACGTCGCGAAGGCGGTCGCGCTCTCGAGCGCTCCGAACCCGAATGCGGCGCTGAACAGGTTCGTCACCACGGACGTCACCGGAGGCAAGGTCTTCGACGCCGCCAGCTGGGCCAGCACGGCCTCCGCGAACGCGTCCTGGGCGAGCGCCTCCTGGTCGGACGCCTCCTGGGCCTCCGCCTCTTGGAACTCGGCCAGCTGGGCGAGCGCGTCGTGGGCATCCGCCTCCTGGGCTTCGGCTTCCTGGGCGAGCGACTCGCAGTCGGCTGCCTCGTGGGCGAGCGCGTCCTGGGCCTCCGCCTCCTGGTCGGACAACGCCGAAGTCGAGGCGCCGTCCGAGGTGGGGGAGTACCTGAGCGACGCCGAGCTCGCAGAGTTCGCAGTCGACCTCGGACTTGCCGATTCCACGGACACCGTCGACCCGGTCGACACGACCGCTCCGCCTCTGCCGTGAGCCTCGGGCGCTGAGCACGGCCCCGAAACGCCGGCTCACCCTTTCGGGGGAACTTTCTAACGGGATCGGGGCGTCCCTCGAACGGGGGACGCTCCTCCTTTCCGCAGGTCGTACCTTGCAGCTATGGCTCTGCGGCCCCGCGCGCATGCGTGGAACGGAGCGTCCGACGGCGTATGGCGTCCCCTGGAGTGACATAGATGAGCGCGATTTCGAGCGAATTTGGCGCAACCGAGCGCCGTAGCGGGCCCGAGCCGCCCGAGGAATCGCTCTCGCGCCAGGCCAAGCTCTACCTCTTCACCATTGCAGCGATCGCCGTCGCCGCGGCTCTGGTTCCGCTCTCGCACCTGAAGCCCGGAACGCACGGCTGGCCCACGTTCCTCGTCCTCGCCTCGTGCGCGGCCGTCGCACAGCTCTTCGTCGTCCGGACCCCTCGGGACCAGAGCTACCACACGACGATCGTCTTCCTCATCCCGGCCGCGATGCTGCTTCCGCCGGAGCTCGTCGCCCTCATGGGCGTCGTCCAGCACATCCCGGAATGGCTCAAGGTGCGCTACCCCTGGTACATCCAGGGCTTCAACATCGCCAACTACACGCTGAACGGCCTGGCGGCGTGGGGGGCGGTTTACCTCGTCGAGAGCTGGAATCTGAACCCGGACGTGACCTTCGCGCTCGCCGGGCTCGCCGCTTCCGTCGTCTTCGTCACCCTGAACCACGTTCTGCTCGCGACCATGCTCCACTTCGCGCGCGGGCACACCCTGCGTGAAACCGGTCTCTTCTCCGCAGAGAGCCTCTCGACCGACTTCGTCCTCGCAGCGCTCGGCGTCGCCTTCGCCGCCATCTGGACGTGGAACCCCTGGCTCCTTCCCACCGCGGTCGCCCCGCTCCTCCTGATCCATCGCTCGCTGAGCGTCCCGGCCCTACAGGAGGAGGCGCGCGTCGACCCGAAGACCGGCCTCTTCAACGCCCGTTACTTCGCCGGGGAGCTCCGTGAGGAGCTCGTCCGCGCGAGCAGGATGGACCGGCCGATGTCGATCATCATGGCCGACCTCGACCTCCTCAGGGACATCAACAACTCGTACGGCCACCTTGCCGGCGACGCCGTCCTCAAGGGAATCGCGGAGGTCTTCCGCAAGCAGCTCCGCCACTACGACATCCCTGCACGGTTCGGTGGCGAGGAGTTCGCCATCCTCCTGCCGGAGACTCCGCCGGAGCAAGCGCTCGAGATCGCCGAGCGCATCCGGCGGGCAGTCGCCGACCGCCGCTTCGAGGTCGAGACCTCGAGCGAGCCCATCCGCGCCACGATCTCCCTCGGCGTCGCGGGCTTCCCCAAGGACGGGGCGGACCCGAACGAGCTCATCCACCAGGCCGACCTCGCCGTCTACCGCGCAAAGCTCCAGGGCCGAAACCGGGTGCAGGGTGCAAGCTCCGAGCCGCTTCTCCTTTCGCCCTCGGAACGTCCCACGAGGCTCGCTGCCGTGCCCGAGGACGGGGAGTACGCCTCGGTCGTCGCCCGCGCGCTGCCCGAGCAGCGGGCGAGCGAACGCCGCGAGCAGCAGCAGCCGCGCCCGCACTCGCCGGGCCGCCCGCACTTCCTCGCTCTCTCTCCGCCCGTCGCCTCGCTGGTCGCCGTCGTCTCCATCGCGGGAATCGGCGCCGGCATCGCCGGAGCCTTCCTCGGGACGAACGACAACCTCATCGGGCTGATCGCGATCATCATCCTCGTCGGCGGAGGGCAGGCGCTCTCCCTCGAGATGGAGGCGGGCTCGATCTCGGTCAGCGCCGTGGGTGCGCTCGCAGGCGCAGCGCTCTTCGGTCCGAGAGCCGCTCTTCCGCTGGCCGTCGCCACCGTCGCCGTCGAGTGGAGCTCACGCCGCGACGCCTGGTACTACGTCTGCTTCAACATCGGCGCGCTCAGTCTCGCCTCGCTCGCAGCCGCCGCCGTGTTCAGCATCGGCTCGAACGAGACCCGCACCGGCGAGCTCGTCATCGCCGCAGCCGGCCTCGTCGCGGGCGGTGCGTACTTCGTGGTCAACACGGGACTCCTGTCGGGCGCGATGGCGCTCGAAGGCCACGACAAGTGGAGAAGCGTCTGGAACGAGCGCTTCTCGTGGCTCTTGCCGCACTACGTCGCCTTCGGCGCGGTCGGCGGGGCGATCGCGCTCGCCTACTCGGCCATCGGCCTCTACGGCCTCGCCGTGTTCGTCCTTCCGCTCTTCCTCATGCGCAAGACGATGGCCGCCTACCTCGGGCACACCGAGAAGTCGACCAAGAAGCTTCGCAGCGCGGCCGAGACGATCCGCCAGCAGAACGTCTCCCTCGAGCAGGCGAACCGGCTCCTCAAGGAGCGCTCCACCGCGGCGATGGAGAGTCTCTCGGCCACCGTCGACGCGCGGGACGCCTACACGGCAGGCCATTCGCGCCGCGTCCAGCAGCTCGCCCTCGCGATCGGCCGCGAGCTGGGCCTCTCGCAGGCCGAGCTCGACCTCCTCGGGCACGCGGCGCTCTTCCACGACATCGGCAAGCTCGCGATTCCGGACTCCATCCTCCTGAAGCCGGCGAGCCTCACGCCCGACGAGTGGGCCCTGATGCAGCGCCATGCGGACGAGGGCGCGCGCATCATCGACCGCCTCGGTTTCCTGCAGGACGCCGTGCCTGCGATCCGCCACCACCATGAGCGCTTCGACGGCACCGGCTATCCGGACCGCATCTCGGGCGAGGAGATCCCGCTCGGCGCCCGCATCATCCATGTCGCCGACGCACTCGACTCGATGCTCACGACGCGCATCTACCGCGCGGCTCGTCCCGCCGACGAAGCTCTCGACGAGCTCAGGCGTGGATCGGGAAGCCAGTTCTGCCCGCGCTGCGTCTCGGCGCTCGAGCGGCTGTTGCAGACCGAGGAGTCCGGCGAGGCCGAACCGCCCTCGAAGCTGATCGCCACGGCCTGAGCTTCTTGCGGGCCGTCTAGCCTGCTCTATCCTTTGCAGCGACCGCCATGGCACGGTCGCAGCGCTACACGGACGAGATGCTCCTGAGCGAGCTTCGACGCTGCGCGAAGCGCCTCGGACGCTCCCCGACCATGCGCGAGTTTGCGCTGGACGGTCGAGCGAAGCCGCATCCCCAGACGATCGTGGCGCGCTTCGGAAGCTGGAACCGGGCAAAGCGGCGGGCCGGGCTCGCGGCGCGGCGATTCGCGACGCGCGAAGAGCTCCTCGTGCAGCTCCGTGACCTCGGCGGCGAGCTGGGGAGGCCCCCGACGGGTGCCGACCTCGTGCGCAGGCGCCGGTCCATGCCCTCGAAATCGCTGTACTGGCAGACCTTCGGCTCGTTCCGCGCGGCTCTCCGGGAGGCCGGCTTCGACGTCCCCGCGGCGAAGGAACGCTCCGAGCGGGCGGTGCACGAAGGCGCGGGCGTCGCGAGGCGACTCCGCCGCCTGCCGACCTTCCAGGACTGGGCCCGCGAACGAGCCCGGGACCCCAGCCTCCCGAGCGAGTGGCAGGTCTACCGGCTCTTCGGCGGGGGCAAGGGCGCCTGGGCGGCGTTTCTTCGGAAAGTCGAGCGGCGACTGACTAGCGGGCAGCCGCGCGAGCCGCGGCCGGGGCAGCCAGCGAAGCCAAGAGCGCGAGACAGGAGCGGTGCTCCTCGGGGGCGCGCACGGCGGGGAGGGGCTCCTCGGTGAACGCCAAGTCGGGCCGGAAAGAATCCGTTGCGGCGATCTGGCCGCCGCGCACCGTGAGCAGCGTGCCCTCGGAGACCTCGCGGCTGACGAGCGCCACGCCCGCATAGCTCTCGACGAGCTCGAGGGCGGACTTCGTCGAAGCGAAAAAGAGCTCCTGGCGCCCTTCGCCGATCCAGAGCGGCCTGCCCATCCCGCGGGCGAGATACACGATGTCGGGCTCGCGCTCGTCCATCCAGGCGGTTGCCATCGAGCCGTAGAGCTTGTCCAGCGCCTTCGGTGAGCTCTGCTCGAGCTCCATGAGCGCGAAGATCGCCTCGGAGTCGACCGTCATCCGCGGCGCGGCCCGCTCGAATCCGTATTCCGCGAAGATCTCCTCGTCGTTTCGGATGATCCCGTTGTGGATCCCGACGACGGATCCATGCCGGACCGGGTGGTTGTTCGCCTCGAGGCTGGGATGGCCCTTCGTGTAGTCACGGACGTGAACCAGGGCCTGCCGCGCCCTCGCCGGTACGCGGATCGAATCGAGGAGGCGGCTGGCGCCCGAGCGCTGCTTGTGGATCGCGAGAGCCACGTCCGGGCCCCGGTAGCAGTAGCCGGCCGCGTCGGATCCCCGTTCGGAGATCGCGGCCATGAGGATCTGCGTTGCGAGGGTGGGGTCGACCCGACTCGAGTCGCTGAGGCTATATCCCGCGATGCCGCACAAGGTGACCACTATAGCCATCGGCTTCGGCCGTTCCGAGCCGCATCCCTCTTCTCGGTAGGGCGCCTCAAGGCCGCTTCGGTCCAGGCCGATAGACGCCTCGTGGGACAGCGTCCAGTCTCCAAGCTGCCGCAGCCTGAGCCCGAGCCCGAGGCTGACGAGCCGAAGCTCGAGCTCGTCGCGGACCCAGGCGCGCTCGATTCCCCGGTCGACGAGGACGAGAAGGAAGAGGCCCGCGAGAAGCTCGTCGCGGGGCCGACGCAGGATCCGCTCAAGCTCTATGTCCGCCAGATCGGCGACGGCCCGCTCCTGACTGCGCAAGAGGAGCGCGAGCTCGCGCGCCGCAAAGACGAGGGCGACGAGGAGGCAAAGAAGAAGCTCATCGAGTCGAACCTGCGCCTCGTCATGTCCATTACGAGGAACTACGTGAACTCGGGCGTGCCGCTCCTCGATCTGATCCAGGAAGGAAACCTCGGTCTCATCAGAGCGGTGGAGAAGTTCGACTACAAGATGGGTTACAAGCTCTCCACGTACGCGACGTGGTGGATCCGCCAGGCGGTCACGCGCGCGATCGCCGACCAGGGCCGGACCATTCGCCTGCCCGTCCACGTCGTCGACCAGGTGCGCCGCGTCATGCGCGCCCGCCGCGTCCTCACGCAGAAGCTGAACCGCGACCCCCTCCCGCACGAGATCGCCAAGGAGAGCGGCTTCGAAGTCAAGCGCGTGAACGAGCTCCTCGACCTCGTCGAGGACCCCGTCAGCCTCGAGACACCGGTGGGCGACGGCGATTCGAGCTACGGCGACATGCTGGAGGACGTCAACGCCGAGCAGCCGGAGCTCGTCCTCGCCGACCTTCTCCGCGGCGTCGAGCTCCACGTCGCTCTCGAGAAGCTCTCCGACCGGATGCGCCACGTCCTCGAGCTTCGCTTCGGCCTCGCCGGGGCGACACCGAAGACCCTCGAAGAGGTCGGCACCGAGCTCGGCGTCACGCGCGAGCGAGTCCGCCAGCTCGAGTCGCGCGCGCTCCGCGAGCTCCAGGCCGCCGCGCCTGACCTTCGCTTCTACCTCCGCGCCGAGTAGCCGCAGCGGCGGGTAGCGTCCCGTAGGTGTTCTGGGACGTCCATTCCCACGTGGTCCCGTCCGGTGACGACGGCGCGAAGAGCCGGGAGGAGGGGATCGCTCTTTGCCGGACCGCAAGCGAATGCGGCACGATCGTCCTTTTCGCC
>DATEOR010000041.1:0-14153 GCA_035273885.1 Gaiellaceae bacterium | reverse complement strand
CATGGAAGCCAGACCCGTATGCGAGGAAGCTCTCGACTGGATTGTCGAAGACCTTGAGGTTGGCGTTCGAGTCATGCCAGGTCTTGACGTTCGGAGTGCCCGAGGCGGCCGCCGTCACGAGCTCGGAAAGTCCGTCGTTGTTGAAGTCTCCCGCGGCGACGAAGACTCCGCGGCCGCCGAACACGGTCTTAGAATCGATCAGGTCGCCCACGGTGCCGTCGGGGTTGAGGGCCCAGATCTTGACGGGCGCTCCCGTGCCTGTCGCGGTCACGAGCTCGCTGTTGCCGTCGCCGTTGAAGTCGCCGACGGCGACGCGCACTCCGTCGCCGACCGCAGATCCCGGGTAGGGGAAGAAAGCCGGGGCCGCATGCTCATACGTGCCGTTTCCGTCCTCGTCCGAACGGATGCGGACGATCCCCGCGCCGTTTCCTGTCTTGCTGCCGAGCACGACGAAGCCAATGTCGCCGGGAACCTCATCTGCCTCGGCCAGCGCCAGCGGTGCGAGCGCGAGGGCGGCACAAAGGGCTAGGCCCAAAAACCCGAGTTTCAGCTTCACTGTTTTCCTCCCAGGGGGGTCGAGTCGAGAGCTTCGACCCTTTCACGACCCCCTGGAAGGATCAACCAGAAGATCCGCTCTTTGCGGCTCTTTATGTCGTTGCTGCGGCCTTGGCCGTCTTCAGCGCATTCTTCTTGATGAACTGCTCCACCAGGTCGTAGGCCTCGTCGTCGGCGATCTGCTTCGGCGGCGACTTCATCAGATAGGAGCTCGGGCCTTCCAGGGCGCCGGAGACACCGTTCAACATGGCGAGCTTGGCCATGCGCACGGCGTCGATGACGATGCCCGCGGAGTTGGGGGAGTCCCAGACCTCGAGCTTGAGCTCAAGGTTGAGCGGGACGTCGCCGAATGCGGAGCCCTCCATGCGGATGTAGGCCCACTTGCGGTCGGTCAACCAGGGCACGTAGTCGGACGGGCCTACGTGGACGTTCTTCGCGCCGAGGTCGTAGTCGAGCATCGACGTGACCGCGTTCGTCTTCGAGATCTTCTTCGACTCGAGGCGCTCGCGCTCGAGCATGTTGAGGAAGTCGGAGTTACCGCCGACGTTCAGCTGCATCGTCTTGTCGAGATGCACGCCGCGCTCGCGGAAGAGGCTCGTGAGGACGCGATGCGTGATCGTCGCGCCCACCTGCGACTTGATGTCGTCGCCGATGATCGGGAGGCCGGCCTGCTCGAAGCGCCGCTGCCAGTAGGCCTCGCGGGCGATGAAGACCGGCATGCAGTTAACCATCGCGCAGCCTGCGGCGAGGATCTGCTCCGTGTACCACTTGGTCGCTTCCTCGGAGCCGACCGGGAGGTAGTTGACCACGACATCGGTCCCCGTCTCCTTGAGGATCCCGACGACATCGTCGGTCTCGCCCGGCGCCTTCTCGACGACCTCGGAGAGGTACTTGCCGATGCCGTCGTGCGTCATCCCGCGGGAGACCTTGATCCCCGTCTTCGGGACGTCGGCGAACTTGTACGTGTCGTTGGGATGCGCCCAGATCGCGTCGGACAGGTCCTTCCCGACCTTGTCCGTGGTGACGTCGAACGCAGCTGTGAACTCGACGTCGGAGACGTGGTAGCCGCCCAGGTCGACGTGCATGAGGCCGGGGACGAACTGCTCGGGGTCCGCGTCCTTGTAGTACTGGACTCCCTGGAGGAGGGAGTTGGCGCAGTTCCCCACGCCGATGAGCGCCACGCGCACCTTGCCGTTGCCCTGCGCGCGGCCGTTCTTGGAGCCGTTGCTCGAGGCCATCGCTTCCTTTCTGGATCCGTCGAAACGCTCTTCAAGCGTTTCGACGACGAGTTGATTCAGCGTTCGCTTCCGTTCGCGCGCACGCCGTGAAAGCTTTTCCTTCAGCGCGGGAGGCATGCGAAGGAGCACGTCACCCCTGGTGCTGGGTGCGCTCCCTCTGCGGCCGCTCGGCTCGAAGGGGACGGCGAAACGGGATGCGAGGATGCCGACCGCAAGGTCGTTGAGGTTGCCCTCGGTCGCCTCGACCTCGCGGGCGAGGTCGCGCTTGAGATCCGCGGGCATGCGGACGAGGACGTCCTTGCGCTCCCGTGCCATCACACTAGTGATAGCACAAATGTGCTATCAGACGCCGCGGAGCTGCTTGCGGACGAAGAGAATCCGCTGCACGACGGTGATCCAGGCGGTGGTGGCCAGAAGCGCCATCGTCGCGGGCAGCACGAGGTCGTTGACCGGGGCGAGCACGAGCCCGGTCGTGATCACGACCACGCGCTCTGCGCGACTGCCGAGCCCGACGTCCCCCCTGAGCCCGAGCGCCTCGGCTCGCGCCCGCGCGTAGCTGACGAGGAAGGAGCCCGCGATCGCGGCGAAGGCGAGCGCCACTCCCCACATCTGGTCGTGGCGCATGAGGACGAGCCCGATCGCCCCGATCATGAACCCCTCGCCCACGCGGTCGACGGTCGAGTCCAGGAAGGCACCGAACGGGCTTCCGATCCCGCGGCTTCGTGCGAGCGCGCCGTCGAGGATGTCCAGAACGGATCCGACCACGAAGAGCACGGCACCGAGCCAGTAGAAGCCCCAGCCGGCGTACTCGAAGAAGACGGCGACCGAGCCGGCGATGCAGAGGCCGACACCCGAGATCGTGAGCGCGTCCGGCGTGACCTTCGCCTCTTCGAGCTGCGCCATGGACTGCGCGGCCAGTCTGCGAGCCTCGTCGGTGTATGCCTGCTTTGCGCGTGCGAGCTTGGGGTTGGCCACGGCGCGAGCCTAACCCTTCAGCCGCCTATGTAGGACATCTCGACCTTGGGCAGGTCGCGTGTTGCCCCGGAGCGGAGCTCCGAGTAGCGGTCGGTTCGCTGGCGCCACATGCCACCGAGTGCGGCTGCGATCTCGTCGTCGCCGGCCCCACCGCGTACGAGCGCCCGCAGATCCTGACCCGTGGTGGCGAAGAGGCAGGTGTAGAGCGAGCCGTCCGCCGAAAGGCGGGCGCGCGTACAGGCGCCACAGAAGGGCCGCGTGACCGAGGCGATGACGCCGACCTCGCCGCTCCCGTCGCGGTAGCGGTATCGCTCCGCGACCTCGCCCGGATAGCGCGGCGGCAGGGGTTCGAGCGGCAGCTCCGCGTCGATCGCGGCGACGATCTCGGCCGCGGGCACGACGTCGTTCATGCGCCAGCCGTTCGTTTGGCCGACATCCATGTACTCGATGAAGCGCACGACGTGGCGCTGGTCGCGAAAGTACCGCGCCATGGGAAGGATGCTGGCCTCGTTGACTCCACGCTTGACCACGACGTTGACCTTCACCGGAAGCCCGGCAGCCGAAGCGGTCTCGATTCCCTCCAGGACGGTCTGCACCGGGAAGTCGACGTCGTTCATCGCGCGGAAGACGTCGTCGTCGAGCGAGTCGAGGCTCACCGTAATGCGGCCGAGCCCTGCATCCCGAAGGGCCTGCGCCTTCTGGGAGAGCACGGCCCCGTTCGTGGTCAGCGTGAGATCGAGATCCGGGATCCCCGCCAGCATCTCGACGAGGCGCTCGACGTCGCGGCGGATGAGAGGCTCGCCGCCGGTCAGTCGGATCTTCTCGACGCCGAGGCCGGCGAAGACGCGCGCGAGCCGGGCGATCTCCTCGAAGGTCAAGAGGTCGCGGCGCGGGAGGAACGCGTAGTCCCGGCCGTACACCTCCTTCGGCATGCAGTAGACGCAGCGGAAGTTGCACCGGTCCGTGATCGAGACGCGGAGGTCGCGGAGCGGCCGGTGAAAGGTGTCTTCGAGCGCCACGGGCATACCCTAGCCTCCCCCGCCGGACCGATCAGCGCACCTAATGAATTCGCCCGCGAATCCGAATTGAGCTGATGGTCGGCCGCGGGCATCCTCGGTTCATGGCGGCGTCGTACAGCCCCAGGGTCTGGTTCGCGCTGGCGACGATCTACGTCGTCTGGGGCTCGACCTTCATGGCGGTCACGATCGCCGTCCGCGACGTTCCGCCGCTCCTCGCAATGGGGATCCGCCACGTCACGGCCGGGACCCTGCTCCTCGCCTGGGCGCTGCCGCGCGGGGACCGGAAGCGGGATCCCATCGGCTGGACGCAGATCCGGGCAGGCCTCATCTTCGGCGGCGCGCTCTTCCTGCTCGGCCACGGCGGGCTCGCGTGGGCGCAGCAGACCGTCCCCTCTGGAGTGGCCGCGCTCCTGATCGGCAGCATCCCGCTCTGGATGACGCTGCTCGACCGCGTTTTCTTCGGCAAGCGCCTGCACCCGAGCGCGACCCTCGGCCTCGTTGTCGGCTTCCTCGGCCTGGTCTTCCTCTTCGACCCCTTCGGCGAAGGCAGCTTCGACCGGTTGGGCGCCGTGGTTTGCGTCCTTTCCGCGCTGGCCTGGGCGGCCGGCTCGCTGTACTCACGCGGAGCGGCGCTGCCGCAGCGACCGCTCGTCTCCGCCGGGCTCGCCGCCCTCTGCGGCGGTGCGCTCCTCCTCGTCGCCGGCGCGGCGAGCGGCGAGCTCGGCGACCTGCATCCGACAGCGGACGCCTTCGGGGCGATCGGCTACCTCGTGGTGGTCGGCACCCTCGTCGGCTTCGTCGCCTACGTCTGGCTACTCCGCAACGCGCCCATCTCCCTCGTGGGCACCTACGCCTACGTGAACCCGGTGATCGCTGTTGCGCTCGGCGCCGTCTTTCTCGGCGAGGAGATCACCGGGCAGATGCTCGCCGCAGGTGCGGTCGTCCTCGTCTCGGTGGCGATGATCGTCGCGAAGAGCGGCGAGGTGCTCGAGCCCGGACGAGGCCTGCGCCGCCGCCCTGTCCCTGTTTTGGAAGGCGATTTGCAGGGGAAATAGGCCTACTTCCAACGAAGGGGGTCACCGTGGGTGGAGAGACCGACAGGGTCGAAGGCGAGCTGAAGGAGCAGGAGGGCAAGCTCACCGACGACGAGATGCGTGAGAAGCAGGGCCAGGCCCAGCAGAAGTGGGGCGAGGCCCAGGACAAGGCGGACGACGCCAAGGACGAGGTCCGCGACCGGATGTAGCGCGGGCTCAGGAGTGCCGACGAAGGCGCCCGCCCGGGCGCCTTCGTCCTTTCCGGCGGGCGTTATGCTCGCCTCCATGGCGTCCGCGGCAACACGAGTCCTCCGCCTCGGCGCGATCGGTATCGGGACGGGAATTCTCGTGGCCGCCCTCGTCGGCGGAATCGGCAGCCGCATCGTCATGCGGCTCCTGTTCCTCGGGAACGGCGCCACGAAGGGCTCGATCACCGAGAACGGGAACGAGGTCGGCGTGATCACGCTCGGCGGGACCGCCAGCCTGGTCTTTTTCATCGCTCTTTTCCTCGGCGTGCCCGGCGGCCTCATGTACGTCGTCACGCGCCGGTGGCTGACGGAAAGCTGGCTCGCTCGCGGGCTCCTGTACGGCGCGCTTCTGCTCCTCCTCTTCGGCGGCGGCGCGATCGACTCGGACAACATCGACTTCCGCATCTTCGGCCCCGTGTGGCTCGGCATCGCGCTCTTCGGGCTCTTGCCCTTCCTCTTCGGGCTTGGGCTCGCCTACCTCGTCGACCGCTGGGATCCGTACGTCCCGACGCTCTTCCGCCGGCATTGGGTCACCGTCGGGGGCTACGCCGTTCTGATCGGACTCGCGCTCTTCGGCGCCGTGGACTTCGCCGGCACGGTCACCGAGCTGCTCTAGAAACGGCGCATTTCCAGGGCACGTGGCGGTCTGCCCGCCTCTGTCCTCGACGCCTCGAATGATCTGCTATAACAAGGCTTAGATTTTCTCAGCAGTCCAGTAACGGAGGCATTTCATCCATGGCAAAGACAATCGGAATCGACCTCGGCACGACCAACTCCGTCGTGAGCGTGCTCGAGGGCGGCGAGCCGACCGTGATCCCGAACGCCGAGGGCGGGCGCACGACCCCGTCCGTCGTCGCGTTCACGCGTGACGGCCAGCGGCTCGTCGGGGCGCCCGCGAAGCGCCAGCAGGTCACGAACCCGCAGAACACCATCTTCTCGATCAAGCGCTTCATGGGCCGCAAGTTCGACGAGGTCTCGGAGGAGATGAAGATCGTCCCGTACGAGGTCGTCTCCGGCCCGAACGGCGATGTCCGCGTGAAGGCCGGCGACAAGGAGTACGCGCCGCCGGAGATCAGCGCGATGATCCTGCAGAAGCTCAAGACGGACGCCGAGGCCTTCCTCGGGGAGCCGGTCACGGACGCGGTCATCACCGTGCCCGCCTACTTCGCCGACGCACAGATCGAGGCGACCCGTGACGCGGGCAAGATCGCCGGGCTCAACGTCCTGCGCATCATCAGCGAGCCGACCGCGGCCTCGCTGGCCTACGGGCTCGAGAAGGAGACCGACCAGACCATCCTCGTCTTCGACCTCGGGGGTGGCACGTTCGACGTCTCGATCCTCGATCTCGGGGGCGACGGCGTCTTCGAGGTGAAGGCCGTGAACGGCGACAACCACCTCGGCGGCGACAACTTCGACAAGGCGATCGTCGACTGGATGGTGGCCGAGTTCAAGCGCGACCAGGGCATCGACCTCGCCGGCGACCGCATGGCGCTCCAGCGTCTCTACGAGGCCGCCGAGAAGGCGAAGATCGAGCTCTCGTCGACGATGTCGACGCAGATCAACCTGCCGTACGTGACGGCGACGCCCGAGGGCCCGAAGCACCTCGACCTCCAGCTCACGCGCGCGAAGCTCACCGAGCTGACTGCCGACCTGCTCGAGCGCATCGTCGCTCCGACGAAGCAGGCCCTCGCCGACGCAGATCTCACGCCGGACAAGATCGACGACGTGATCCTCGTGGGCGGGATGACCCGCGTGCCCGCGGTGCAGGACAAGGTCAAGGAGATCATCGGCAAGGAGCCGCACAAGGGCGTCAACCCGGACGAGGTCGTCGCAGTGGGCGCGGCCATCCAGGCCGGCGTCCTCAAGGGCGAGGTGAAGGACGTCCTGCTCCTCGACGTCACTCCGCTCTCCCTCGGCATCGAGACGAAGGGCGGCGTCTTCACGAAGCTGATCGACCGCAACACGACGATCCCGACGCGAAAGTCGGACACGTTCTCGACGGCGGAGGACAACCAGCCGTCGGTCGAGATCCACGTGCTCCAGGGCGAGTCGGAGATGGCGTCGTTCAACAAGACGCTCGGCAAGTTCCAGCTCGTCGGCATCCCGCCGGCCCCGCGCGGCCTGCCGCAGATCGAGGTCACGTTCGACATCGACGCGAACCGCATCATCAACGTGTCGGCGAAGGACCTCGGCACCGGCAACGAGCAGGACATCCGCATCGAAAGCGGCTCCGGTCTCTCGGAGGACGAGGTCGAGCGCATGATCCGCGAGGCCGAGTCCCACGCGGACGAGGCGCACAAGATGCGCGAGGCCGCGGAAGCTCGGAACCAGGCCGAGAACCTGCTCTATTCGACCGAGAAGAGCCTCAAGGACCACCGCGACGGGCTCGACGAGGAGACTGTCTCCACGATCGAGTCGCGCGCGGAGGAGCTCCGCTCCGCGCTCGACGGCTCCGACGCCGCCGAGATCCGGGCGAAGTCCGACTCCCTCATGGAGGCTTCCCACAAGCTGGCGCAGGCGGTCTACGAGAAGGTGCAGTCCGAGCAGACGGCCTCCGCGGCTTCCGGAAACGGCGAGTCGGCGAGCGACGACGAGGTCGTCGAGGACGCCGACTACGAGGTGATCGACGAGGAGGCCAAGCAGTCGTAATGACTGAGGAGGCCCCGACCGACAACGCCGAGCTCGAGGAGAAGCTCGCCGAGGTCGAACGCGAGCGTGACGAGTATCTGAACGATCTCAAGCGCGTCGCGGCCGACTTCGAGAACTACCGCAAGCGGGTTGCGCGCGACCAGGAGGGGCTGGTCGCGCGTGCCCACGAGCGCCTCGTGAAGGAGCTCCTGCCGGTTCTCGACGACCTCGAGCGCGCCCTCGAGGCCGCCGCGGAGCACGAGGAGGCCAAGCTCGAAGAGGGGGTCCGGCTCGTCCACCGCGAGCTGCTGGAGGCCCTCGCCCGCGAGGGCCTCGTCGAGGTCGAGACCGAGGGGCAGTTCGACCCGCACGTTCACGAGGCGCTCCTCTCGCAGTCCTCCGACCAGGAGGACGGCTCCGTCATCGAAGTCCTGCAGAAGGGCTACCGGCTCGGCGACCGCGTGCTCCGGCCGGCGCGAGTCGTGGTGTCCCAGGGCGAATGAAGGATCTGTACGAGGTCCTCGGCGTCGCGAAGGGCGCCTCGGCGGACGAGATCAAGAAGGCCTACCGCAAGCTCGCGCGCCAATACCACCCGGACACGAACCCGGGCGACAAGTCCGCGGAGGAGCGTTTCAAGGAGATCCAGGGCGCCTACGACGTCCTCTCGGATCCCGAGAAGCGCAAGCAGTACGACCAGGTGGGGCCACGCATCTTCAGCGGTGCCGGCGGGGGCCCCGGAGCCGGCGGCAACTTCAGCTGGGCGGGGAACCTCGGCGATCTCGGGGATCTCGGCGATCTCTTCGGAAACATCTTTGGGAACGCGGGCGGGCCGCGCAGGTCCTCGCAGCGGCAACAGCGCGGTGAGCGCGGACGCGACGTCGAAGTGACGGTCAACGTCTCCTTCGAGGACTCCCTCAAGGGTCTCGAGACGAAGATCCCGGTCGACCTCGAGACCACGTGCTCGGCATGCCACGGCACCGGCGCCGAGCCGGGCACCGCGCCGCAGATCTGCCCGGAATGCCGCGGCCGCGGGGTGGTCTCCGAGGACGAGGGCTTCTTCGCCTTCTCCCGTCCGTGCCCGCGCTGCCACGGCAACGGGACCGTCATCGAGAAGCCGTGCCGGAACTGCCACGGCTCCGGCCGGGAGCGGCGCACGAAGCGCTACACGGTCAAGATCCCGGCCGGGGTCAAGGACGGCACGCAGATCCGCCTCAAGGGCAAGGGCGAAGCCGGGACGAGCGGCGGCCCTGCCGGCGATCTCATCGTCACGACCCGCGTGGCGGCTTCGCCTCTCTACGAGCGCCGCGGCGCCGACCTCGTTCTCGAGGTGCCCGTCACGTATGCCGAGGCCGCGCTCGGGGCGACCGTGGAGATTCCCACGCCGGAAGGCCGCGTCGCGCTCAAGGTGCCGGCGGGCTCGCAGGACGGGAAGATGCTGAAGGTCAAGGGCCGCGGGGCGCCCAAGCTCAAGGGCGGCGGCAAGGGTGACCTCCTCGCGCGCCTGCGCGTCTCCGTCCCGACGAAGCTCTCGAAGGCCGAGCGCGAGGCGATTGAGAACCTGCAGAAGGTCGCGCACGACGATCCGAGAGAGACGGTGTTCTCGTGACGCGCCGCCGGCTCCGCCTCTATGCCATGGTCGCGCTCGTCGTCGCCCTCGGGCTCTTCCTGACCACGGTCACCGTGTTGCAGTGGATCGCCGTGATCCTCGTGGTTGCGAGCACGCTCGCCCTCATGTGGACGCTCTGGACCGGAGGTCGTGGGATGGAGCGGCCGTGACCGAGCAGGAGCGACCCCGTTACATGATCAGCGTCGCCGCCGAGATCGTCGGCATGCATCCGCAGACGCTTCGCATCTACGAGTCGAAGGGCCTTGTGCGCCCCAAGCGCACCCCGGGCAACACCCGCCTCTACTCCGAGGCCGACCTCGAGCGGCTCCGGCTCATCCAGCGGCTGACCACGGAGCTCGGGCTCAACCTCGCCGGAGTCGAGACGGTCATCCGGCTCGAGGACGAGCTGGGCAAGGCGCGCGCGCGGCTCGAGCGGCTCGAGCGCGAGCTGCGCAACGAGATTCGCAACGTGCACAAACAGTACAAGCGCGAGGTCGTCGTCTATCGGCAAGAAGGCGACGACCTCCCCGAAAGGACGAGATGGACTTCAACAGGCTGACGATCAAGTCAGGAGAGGCCGTCGCCGCCGCGCAGGAGCTTGCGCGGCGCCGGGGCAATCCCGAGGTCTACCCCGAGCACCTGTGCATCGCGCTCCTCGACCAGGAGCTTCCGCGGACTCTCGTCGAGCGAGCGGGGGAATCGGTCGAGTCGCTCCGCGCCGAGTGCGAGGCGAAGCTCGCGCAGAAGCCGGCCGTACAGGGCTCGTCCCAGCAGCCGCACGCCTCGACGGAGTTCGCGCGGGTGCTGGACAAGGCCGAGGAGGAGATGCGCAAGCTCGAGGACGAATACGTCTCGACGGAGCACATCCTGCTCGCGCTCGACGTCGCCCCGCGCGACAGGGTGCTCGCCGCCCTCAAGGACGTGCGCGGCTCTCAGCGTGTCACGTCGCAGGATCCAGAGGGCTCCTACCAGGCGCTCGAGAAGTTCGGCCGCGACCTCACGGAGCTGGCCGAGTCCGGGAAGCTCGACCCGGTCGTCGGCCGCGACGAGGAGATCCGCCGCGTCATCCAGGTGCTCTCTCGCCGGACGAAGAACAACCCCGTTCTCATCGGCGACCCGGGCGTCGGCAAGACCGCGATCGTCGAGGGCCTCGCCCAGCGCATCGTCGCCGGCGACGTCCCCGAGGGCCTGAAGGGCCGGCGCGTGTGGGCGCTCGACATCGGATCGCTTCTCGCGGGCTCGAAGTACCGGGGCGAGTTCGAGGAACGGCTGAAGGCGGTCCTGGAGAACATCAAGGAGGCCGAGGGCCAGATCATCCTCTTCATCGACGAGCTCCACACCATCGTCGGCGCGGGTGCGGCCGAGGGCGCCGTCGACGCGGCGAACATGCTGAAGCCGATGCTTGCGCGCGGCGAGCTCCGCGCGGTCGGTGCGACGACTCTGGACGAGTACCGCAAGCACATCGAGAAGGACGCCGCGCTCGAGCGCCGCTTCCAGCCGGTCTTCGTCGGCGAGCCGTCCGTCGCCGATACGATCGCCATCCTCCGCGGCCTGAAGGAGCGCTACGAGGCGCACCACGGCGTCCGCATCCGAGACGCTGCGCTCGTCGCCGCTGCCGTGCTCTCCGACCGCTACATCTCCGACCGCCAGTTGCCCGACAAGGCCATCGACCTCGTGGACGAGTCCGCCTCGCGCCTCCGCATGGAGATCGACTCGTCTCCGCTCGAGCTCGACGAGGCGGAGCGCCGCGTGCGCCAGCTCGAGATCGAGCTCGCCGCGATGGGCAAGGAGTCCAAGGACGTGCGCGACCCGGTCGAGCGCGAGCTCGCCGACGCCAAGGCGAATCGCGACGAGCTCGCCGCGCGCTGGGCGAAGGAGAAGGAGGCGCTCGACCGCGTGAAGGAGATCACGCAGCAGATCGACGACCTGCGGATGGAGGCGGAGCGCGCCGAGCGGCAGGGCGACCTCCAGCGCGTCGCCGAGATCCGCTACGGCGAGCTGCCGGCCCTCGAGACCGAGTTGGCCGAGCGCGAGCAGGCCGAATTCGAGCCGATGGTGAAAGAAGAGGTCGACGAGGACGACGTCGCCGCCGTCGTCGGCCGCTGGACCGGCATTCCCGTCTCGCGCCTGCTCGAAGGCGAGACCGAGAAGCTCATCCACATGGAGGACCGGCTCCATCAGCGTGTCGTTGGCCAGGCCGAGGCGGTCGAGGCGGTGGCCAACGCGCTGCGCCGCGCTCGCACGGGACTGCAGGATCCCAACCGGCCGATCGGCTCCTTCATCTTCCTCGGCCCGACCGGTGTGGGGAAGACGGAGCTCGCCCGCGCCCTCGCCGAGTTCATGTTCGACGACGAGCGCGCGCTCGTTCGCCTGGACATGTCGGAGTACCAGGAGCGCCATACGGTCTCGCGCCTGGTCGGCGCCCCGCCCGGCTACGTCGGCTATGACGAAGGCGGGCAGCTGACCGAGGCTGTCCGGCGGCGCCCGTACTCGGTCGTCCTCCTCGACGAGATCGAGAAGGCGCACGCCGAGGTCTTCGACGTGCTCCTGCAGATCCTCGACGACGGCCGGTTGACGGACGGCCAGGGCCGGACGGTCGACTTCCGGAACACCGTCATCATCATGACTTCCAACATCCGCTCGGCCGAGGCGCTCACGGAGTACTTCCGGCCAGAGTTCCTGAACCGCGTGGACGAGGTCGTCGAGTTCCAGGCGCTCACCCGTGAGCAGCTCGCCGAGATCGTCGAGCTGCAGCTCGAACGGCTGCGCGCGCGGCTCGCTGAACGCGGCATCCAGCTCGAGCTCACGGATGCGGCGAAGGAGACCCTGGCCGAGGCGGGCTGGGACCCGACGTACGGCGCCCGTCCGCTCAAGCGCGCGCTGCAGCGGATGGTCGAGAACCCGCTCGCGATGCGGCTCCTCGAGGGCGACTTCGCCGACGGGGACAGAATCCGCGTGGACGCCCAGAACGGCGAGCTGGCCTTCGAGAAGGTCGGCGCCGGCGAGCCTGCGCGCGCATGAAGGAGCTGCTCGCGTTTCTGGGCGTCTCGGCGCTCGTGATCGTCACGCCGGGGCAGGACACAGCGCTCACGATCCGCAGCACGCTTCTCGGCGGGAGGCGCGCAGGGATGCTGACCGCCCTCGGCGTTTCCACCGGGCAGGCCGTCTGGACCGTCGCCGCGAGCGCCGGGATCACTGCGCTCCTCCTCGCCTCCGAGCCCGCGTTCCTGGCGGTGAAGATCGCCGGCGCGATCTACCTCGTCTTCCTCGGCGGGCAGATGCTGGCGCACGCGGTACGCCGCTCGGGGCACGCGGTCGGCGCCGTGAGACCGGCCGGCAGCCTGTCGCCGGCCAAGGCGTACCGGCAAGGCGTCGTCTCCAATCTCGGCAATCCGAAGATGGCCGTGTTCTTCACGAGCCTCCTGCCGCAGTTCACGCCAGAGTCCGGGCCGCGCTTTGCGGTCTTCCTCGCGCTCGGCCTCTGCTTCTGCGCGATGACGGCGATCTGGCTCACCGCCTATGCCCTTGCCGTCGCGCGGGCGAAGACGGTCTTCGAGCGGCCGCGCATCCGTCGCTTCGTCGACGGGTTGACCGGAGCGGTGCTCGTGGCGCTCGGCCTGCGCCTCGCCTCCTCCGAACGCTAGAGCGGCTTCTCCAAGCAGACGCTCAGCTCATCGTCGACGTACGGGCCGTAGCGCGGGATCTCCGCGAACCCGGAGGAGCGGTAGAGCGCGAGCGCCTCATGCTGGTGGACGCCGGTCTCCAGCCGGACGCAGGCGTAGCCGAGCCGGCGGGCCTCGTTCTCGAGCGCGGCGAGCACCAGCCGGGAGAACCCCGCGCCGCGGTGCTCCTGCAGCACGTACATGCGCCTGATCTCGGCCGTGGCGGCGTCGCAGCGGCACACGCCTCCGCAGGCCACGTCCATGCCGTCGATGGAGCCGACGAGGAACGCGCCGTCCGGCGGCTCGAAGTCCGAAGGGGACGGCTCGCCGCCCGATCCAGGTCGTCCGTGGCGCTCGAGGAGCTCGGCCTTGAGCGGGTTCGTGAGCGCCCTCGCGGCCTCGCTCCCGTAGGTCTCGCGCCGGATCTCGATGCGGGGAGGGTAGCGTTCCGCCTTCCATGATCGTCGACCGCCCCCTGAAGCTCGGAGAGCTCCTCGCCGAGACCGTCCGCCTCTACGGCGAACGGCTGTGGGCGGCGGCCGGCATCGGCGCGTTCCTCGCGGGCGCAATCCTGCTCATCGGCGTGGTCAGCCATCTGCTCGTGGCGATCTTCATCGTTGCGCCCGCGGTGACCGTGTGCTGGGCGGTCGCGGCGCGGATCGCGCTTGGCGACCCGGCCGTCGAGGCCTGGGCCCAGGCGGGAGTGCGGGCGCCGGTCCTCCTTCCGCTCACCGTCATCGTCTCGCTCCCGTTCGTGCTGGGCGTGGTCGACGTGCTCATCCTCTTCTTCTCGGTGGCGTGGATCTCGTTCGTCGGGCTTGCGATTCCCGTCGCGATGATCGAGCGCGCTCCCGAGGGAACGTCCTGGTTCGGCCAGATCGGCTTCGCGCTCACGCGCGCGACCGACCTGGCGCGCGTCGAGTTCCTGCACGTCCTCGGCGTCAGCGCCGCGCTCGCCGTCATCTACGCGCTCTTCGGACCGTTCCTCGGTGCGCTTCTGACCGGCTTCGGGGACAACGGCAGCCTGGCGGCGCGCGCGCTGTCGAACGGCGTCCTCGGCCCGTTCTTCTTCCTCGGGCTCAGCGTGCTCTACTTCGAGCAGAAGGCGCGGGCGTTATCCTCGCCGCAGCCGAAGACCTAGGAGGGCGGATGCCGAAGTACCTGATGCTGTCGCAGCTCAGCGAGCAA
>DATEOR010000040.1:0-6078 GCA_035273885.1 Gaiellaceae bacterium | reverse complement strand
AGGCGACGGCCGAGATCCTCCTCCGGCTCATCGGTCTCGCGCAGGAGCGAGGCGCCACGACGGTTGCCGACCTCGGCCGCCTCGCCGCGCCGCGCACTCGACGCGTTTACGACAAGCGCGCACTCGCCTTCGGAGCGCCGTCCTCGCCGGGCGTCTACCTCTTCGCGGGGAAAGGCGAGCAGATCCTCTACGTGGGCAGGGCGCGCAACCTGCGGCAGCGGCTTCGGTCGTACTTCCGAAGCGAGCGGCAGCGCCCCGCGGTGGAAGCCGCGCTCGCCGCGGTCGAGCGGATCGAGTGGCGCGTCCTCGGCTCCGAGCTCGAGGCGGCGCTCGAAGAACTGCGACTGATCCGCGAGGAGCGGCCGCCTGCCAACGCGCGCTCGTCGCGCCCCGACCGCTACCTTTATTTCGGGCGGCGCGGAGACCGGATCGTGGTCAGCTCGACACCGTCGCCGCTCGGGCCCATTCGCAGCCGCCGCCGAGCCGAGCTCGCGGCGCGGGCTCTGCAGGGTGCGAGCGAAGGCGAGCTCGCCATGCTCTCCTCGGGAGGTCCGCTCCCTCGCCTGCGCGGGAAGCTGCGCGACCTCGCGGAGTGCCTGCGCTACGAGGACGCAGCCCGGCTCCGCGACCGCATCTCGGCGCTCGAGCAGGTGGTGGACGACCTGGCGGAGCTGGAGCGGCTTCGCGCGGCTCGCCTCTGTCTCATCGCCCCGGCTCTCGAGCCCGGCTTCCGGCGGGCCTTTTTCGTCTCGGGCGGGCGGGTGGCCTCCGTGCGCACGCTGCCGCGCGGGCCGGCGGCGCGGATGGAGCTCGAGGCGGGGCTGGCGGAGGCGCGCGCCGGCGAGGAATCGCTGGCGCCCGAGGACGCGGACGAGCTCCTGCTCGTCGGCTCGTTCCTGCGACGTCCTCCGCCGGAGCTCGAAGTCGTGCGCATGGACGACCTCGAAGCGGGGTATCTCCCCGGCGATGAGCGAGCAGCCGCCGGTTCCGGAAACGCCCGATGAGGACCTGCCCCAGGATCCGGGGATCCCCGGCGCTCCACCCGCGCCCGACGAAGACGAAGACTCGCTCGAACGGCCCGACTCGCCCGACGATCCGCGGGGAATCGACGCGCCCGGGTCGCCGCACGCACCGCCCCCGCAGCACTAGCCGGTGAGGTAAGGCGCCAGCGTAGAACGCTAGTAAGCTCAGTTCATGGCGCAGAACCTCGAAGCCGGGGTCCAGACAGCGGCTTCGACGTTCGCGGACCGCCTGGCCGACGCTGTCGACGCAAAGCACAGTCAGCTGCTTGTGGGCCTGGACCCGCGGCCCGAGCTCCTGCCGGTCGAGCTGCGCGGCGAGACCTACCTGAGCCGGGGGGCGGCGGCGGACGCGTGCGCCCGTTTCTGCCGTGGACTGATCGACGCAGTCGCGCCGTATGTGGTCGGAGTGAAGCTGCAGATTGCCTTCTTCGAGGCGCTCGGCGCGGACGGCCTCCGAGCCTACGAGGAGGTGCGCGACTATGCACGCGCCGCGACCCTCCTGGTCGTCGCGGACGGCAAGCGCGGCGACATCGGCTCCACTGCCCGGGCCTACGCCGATGCCTACCTCGAGACCGGCGAGGACGGCCGGCTGCCTGTCGACGCGCTGACCGTCAACCCGTACCTTGGAAGCGATTCCGTCGAGCCGTTTCTCGCGGCGTGCAAGCGCTCGGGCGCCGGTCTCTTCTGCCTCGTGAAGACGTCGAATGCGGGCAGCGCAGACATCCAGGATCTCGCACTCTCGGACGGGCGCCGCGTGTGGCACCAGGTCGCGGAGCTGGTCAACGAGTGGGGCTCGGGACTCGTCGGCGAGCGCGGGCTGTCGAGTGTCGGCGCCGTCGTCGGCGCAACCTATCCGCGGGCTGTCGCGGAGGCGCGCAAGCTGATGCCGCAGGCCGTGCTGCTCCTGCCGGGGATCGGAGCCCAGGGCGCGACTCCGGCCGACGTCGCGCGGGCCTTCACCAGCGGGCCGGCGAGCGCGCTCGTCCCGGTCTCCCGCGCAGTCATCTACGCCTTCCGCGTCGACGGCGCCGACTGGCGAAAGGCTGCTGCCGCCGAAGCGGCGCGGCTCAGGAACGAGGTCTGGGCGGCCTCGGGATGGTGACCGACCCCAAATACCGGATGTGGGTGTACCGCATCGCCGCTCCGGCGGCGTTCTTTCTTGCGGCGACGATTCTCGTCCTCCTCATCGAACGGGGGCTGAACGACGGTTCGAGCTCCACGCCGACGACCTCCCTTCCCACGACGAGCATCGCCGATACGACCACGAGCTCCGGGACGACGACCTCGAAGAAGAAACAGATCTACCGGGTCAGGGCGGGCGACACCCTCGAGTCGATCGCGGCAAAGTTCGACACCACCGTCGACGACCTGCTCGCGCTGAATCCGGGGATCGATCCCCTGGCGCTCAGCCCCGGTCAGAAGATTCGCGTCGCCTGACCGCTTTCGCCGTGTGAACCGCGGCGAGCGCGAGCGTCATGAGCGGGTTTCCGACCGAGCGCATGCGGACAGCGCCCGCGGCATACTCGATTTCCTTCCTCGGTAGAAGAAGGCTGCGCGGGGCGCGCCCGAGCGACAGGACGCGTGCCTGGGCCTCGCGGTTCGAGCCCGGCCAGAGGAACAGTCGCGTCGGCCGGAGCTCGAAGCCGCCGAGCTCGCCGAGCTGAACCTCGAAGCCGCGTTCGCGACCCCGCACGCGCTCGGGAGAGCTGTGCCGTTCGATCAGACCCATCGCAAGCTGAATTTATACGCTTGAGGTCAGTGCTCCGGCGCCTTGCTCTCATCGCCGGGCTGCTCCTCTCTCTCGCCGCAGCCCAGTCGGCCACCGCCGCGACGCCTCCTCCGAGCGTGAAGGCGTCTGCCGCGCTGCTCGTCGACGGGTCGACCGGCGAGACGCTCTATGCGCTCAATCCCGACCGGCGCGTGCCGATGGCGAGCCTCACGAAGCTCATGACCGCGCTCCTCACGATGGAGAACACGAAGAAGAACGAGGTCGTCCGCGTGCAGGGCCCGGCTCCTTCGGTGGGCGAATCGACCATCAACCTCCAGGAGGGGGAGAGACTGCCGGTCAAGGATCTGCTCGCAGCCGCGCTCATCCAAAGCGCGAACGACGCCGCCTACGCGCTCGCCGCGGACGTCGGCGACGGCAGCGTCACGAAGTTCGTCCAGATGATGAACGAGCGTGCCGCAGAGCTCGGTCTCGATCACACGCACTACGTCGTGCCAGACGGGCTCGACATGCCGGGGCACTACTCGTCCGCGATGGACACGTACACGCTGGCCAAAGAGGACATGAGACACGCCCTCTTTCGCCGCATCGTCGCGCGTAGCGGAGGCGAGATTGCGGGCGGGCGGACGCTCTATGGCTGGAACGACCTCCTGAAGACGTATCCGGGCACGATCGGGATCAAGACCGGGCACACCGACCTCGCGGGGTGGAGCGAGATCGCGGCGGCCGAGCGCGACCGCGTGACCATGTACGCGGTCATCCTCGGCGGTCCCTCTCGCGGCAAGCGCAACCGTGATCTGGGCGCCCTCCTCGACTGGGGCTTCAGCCACTACGGGCGCGTGCAGGTGATCGCGCGCAACCGTCCCTATGCCGAGGTAGGCGTTCCGTTCTCCGGCGACAAGGTGGCGCTCGTCTCCGAGGATCGCGTGCGCGCCATGGTTCCGCTCGACCACGAGCTCGTGGAGAAGGTCGTCGTGCCGGAGGAGCTGGATCTTCCGGTTTCCCAGGGCGATCCCGTCGGCGAGATCGTTGTCTATGACGGGGACAAGGTCGTCGCCCGCCACCCGCTGGTCGCGACCGAGACCGTCGGAGAGCCCAGTCTCCCCGCGCGCGTGCGCTGGTACGCTGGGCGGGCGCTCGACGAAGCCGGCGACATGCTCTCGAGCCTCTCGCCCTTCTGATGATCGTCACCGTCACTCTCAACGCTGCGATCGACCGCACGCTGCTCGTCCCGAATTTCCAGCTCGGGCAGCGCCACCGCGCGAGCGCAGGCACGACCAGCGCCGGCGGTAAGGGAATCAACGTCGCGCGCGCGGCGCGCCGCCTCGGCGCGCCTGTGGTCTGCACGGGTCTCGCGGGCGGCCGGAACGGCACGCTCCTCGTCGAGGAGCTGACGAACGAGGGAATCCTCAACGACTTCGTGCGCATCCGCGGGGAGTCGCGCACCTCGACCGCCGTGCTCGATCCGACATCGAACGTCTACACCGAGATCAACGAGTGGGGGCCGGAGGTGTCCGAGGACGAGCTCGATGTGCTGCGCGAGAAGCTCGCGTACCTCTCGCAGGGCGCCGCCTACGTCGTCTTCGCCGGTTCGCTTCCCCGTGACGTCGACCCCGGCCTCTATGCGGAGCTGATCCGGGAGGCGAATCGTCGGGGGCTCATGACCGTGCTCGACTCGGAGGGCGATGCGCTTCGGCTCGGGATCGAGGCGGAGCCGTACCTCGTTGCGCCGAACCTGCGTGAGGCGGAATCTCTCGTCGGGCACGAGTTCGTGGATGAGGAGGACCTCTCCAGCGCGCTCGACGAGATCGCCGTGCTCGGCGCCCGAAACGTCGTCATCACGCTCGACGCCGGGTGCTACGCGCTCTTCCGCGAAGAGCGCTCCGACCATGTTCGCGTCCGCGCGCGGGCGCCTCGGCTCGAAGCCGTGTCCACCGTCGGTGCGGGCGACACGCTCCTCGCAGCCTTCATCGCGGCCCGCATGAACGACCGCTCCTACGAGGACGCTGTTCGCAGCGCGGTCGCCGCGAGCGCCGCGTCGGTACTCGAACCCGGCCCCGGAAGGTTCGATGCTCGCGAGGCTCAACGACTCGCTTCCCACGTTGCGCTCGACCGCCTGGAGCCGGTCCGCCAGGACGCCTGAGCCGTCCCCGGCCCGTCCGGAGGCGGTTGGTAGGATCGCTTGATGGACGTCGAGATCGGCCTCGGAAAGAAGGCGCGGCAGGCCTACGGGTTCGACGACATCGCGATCGTCCCGAGCCGCCGAACGCGCGACCCGGATGACGTGGACATCGGCTGGAAGCTCGGCGACCAGCTGCTCGAGCTCCCGTTACTCGCCTCGGCGATGGACGGAGTCGTGTCTCCCGAGACGGCGATTGCGGTCGGCCGAATGGGCGGGCTCGGCGTGCTCAATCTCGAGGGCATTTTCACGCGCTATGCCGATGCCGAGAAGCAACTGGAGCGGATCGCGGCTTTCTCGCCTGCCGAGGCGACGAGCGGCATGCAGAAGATCTACTCGCAGCCGGTCGAGCCGAAGCTGATCGCGCGCCGGATCGAAGAGATCAAGGCGGGCGGGGTGCTGGCTGCCGGATCGCTCACGCCGCAGCGCGTCCGTGAGCACTACGAGCTCGCGCTCGAGGCGGGACTCGACGTGCTCGTGATCCAGGGCACGGTCGTTTCGGCCGAGCACGTCTCCTCGAACGGTTCGGCGCTCAACCTGAAGGAGTTCATCTCCAAGGTGCCGATCCCCGTCATCGTCGGCGGCTGCGCGAGCTACCACACGGCGCTGCATCTCATGCGCACCGGTGCCGAGGGCGTGCTCGTCGGCGTCGGGCCCGGAGCCGCGTGCACGACCCGCGGAGTTCTCGGGGTCGGCGTCCCGCAGGCGACGGCGATCTCGGATGCGGCCGCAGCGCGCGCCGAGCATCTGCTCGCGACCGGCAAGTACGTGAACGTGATCGCAGACGGGGGGATGCGGACCGGCGGCGACATCGCCAAGGCGATCGCCTGCGGCGCTGACGCGGTCATGATCGGCTCGCCGCTCGCGCGGGCCCAGGAGGCGCCCGGACGCGGCTTCCACTGGGGGATGGCGACGTTCCACCCGACGCTTCCGCGCGGCGCGCGCGTCGAGGTAAACCAGGTGGCGACGCTCGAGGAGATCGTCGTCGGCCCTGCGCGCGAAAACGACGGGACGCTGAATCTGATGGGTGCGCTGCGTACGTCGATGGCGACGTGCGGATACGAGAACATCCACGACTTTCAGCGCGCGGAGGTCATGCTCGCGCCGTCGATCAAGACGGAGGGCAAGGCACTGCAGCAGGCGCAGCGGAT
>DATEOR010000039.1:0-6566 GCA_035273885.1 Gaiellaceae bacterium | reverse complement strand
GACCTCCTCGTCCTCGATCCGCTCCCCGTCCTCGTCCAGGTACTCGAATCCGCGCCCGCGACCCCGGCGGACGATCCCGGGCCCTGAGCAGTCGCTGCGGCGCAGACGTGGCATCAGACCGGCCTTGTTCCCTGCACGTGTCCCCGCCCAAACGGGCGGGCTAGCCTAACGCCGTGCCTTCTCTCCGCGTGCTCCTCGTCGCGCTCGCCGCGCTGCTGGCAGGCGTGTCCGCGGTAGCGGCTGCGGTCATGCTCGTCGGGGACGACGGCGGCCGCCCGCCCAGCTCCTCCACCGGTGAGAGCGAGCCGCTGAGCGGCCCTGAAGTCCGCCTCAGCGGCACCGATGTCTCGACCGGAGCAGTGATCGGCCTGGGCAAGCTCGAGGACAAACCCGTGGTCGTGACCGTCTGGGGCTCGTGGTGCCCTGCGTGCCCGAAGCAGGCGGAGCCGCTGCGCCGGTTCGCCGCCGCGCACGAGGGGACGGCCGTCCTCGCGGTCGACACCCAGGAGGACGCCGAGGCCGCGAAGGCCTTCCTCGAGGCAAGCGGCCTGAGCCTGCCGACGATCGCCGACGAGGACGGGCACATCGCGGCGAAGCTCGGGGTCCGCGAGCTGCCGACGACCATCTTCCTGACTCCAGAGCACCGGGTCGCGAGCATGTGGGAAGGCCAGGCCGGCCTGGACCGCCTCAAGGAGGGGCTGGCCGCCGCCCGGGCCGGATAGCCGGGCCGACCAGCACACTTTGGACGTGCGCGCAATCGTCCTCCTCGACGGGGAGCCTCGCTTCCGGCCGTTCCCGTTCGCGCTGCCGGCGACGCCGGCGCTGACGACCTCGATCCGGAACGCCGAGCGGCTCCTCTCACGCTCGCCGGGGCGCTTCGACGGCCCGATCGCTTTCTGCCACGGCGTCTCGCCGGACGGCGCCGTCCTACGCCGGTCGGGCCGTTACGCCGAGGCGATGGTCGTCTTCGAGGAGCCCACGCTCGCCTACAAGCTCGGCTTCGCGCTGGGAGTCCAGCTCTTCGTCGAGCGGGACGAGGGAGTCGTCCTGTTCCAGCTGCGCGGCGCGTCGATCGGTCGCGACCCGCTGCTCTGGACCGCGTCCGCGTCAGGCGGCCTGATGCCGCGCGAAGAGCCGCGCACCGCCGTGCTCGCCGACGCCGCCGAGGAGGTCGCGCTTCGCGAGGAGGACCTCGAAGGCTTCCGTCCGGTCGCGATCTGCCTGAACGACGACTCGGGGTCAGCCCTCGTGGTCTACCACGCGCGGCTCAGGGCCGGTGCCGAGCCGGTGCCCGACGAGACGAAGGTGGCAGAGCTGCACTGGGCCACGTCGCCGGCCGAGATCGGTGCGCAGGTCTCGGGCGACACGGTCGCCTGCTGGGAAGCGCTCGAGCGCTGGCGGGAGACGCTGCGCCAGGGCGCAGCCGCGTGATCTAGGGCTGAGCGCTCTGGGGCGACGCTCGCAAACGGAGACAAGCGAGCAGGCCCGAGACAGTACGAGTGGTACGGCGAGGGACTGCGAGCGCAGTCTCCTGCACGCGAGCGTCGTCAGGCGGAGGGCGTAGCCGGGCTTCGCCCGGCGGGAGCCCCGCGGGCCAGAGTGCTCAGGCCGCTTCTTCGGAGTCGGGGTCGTTCGGGTCGCCGGTGACCTTGTTCCACCAGGTCGACTCCCGGTCCTTCAGCTGGCTCTGGATCTGCTGGACGTAGGTGGCGAGCTCGCTCTCCTTGTTCGAGAGCTTCTCCTCCAGCTGGGCCAGCTCGGCCTCGCGCCGCTCCAGCTTGTCCTCACGGATCTCGACATCGGCCTCGACGCTCGCCTCGCGCTGCTCGACATTCATCTCGCGATCGTCGAGCTCGCGCATCCGGTCACGAATGGTCTCCTCCATCTCGGCGAGACGCTTCTCCTTGCGCTCGAGGCGCTTCTTTGCAGAATCCGTGAGCTGCTCGTTGTTCTGGAGCTCGGCCTCGGTCTCGGCCAGCTCGCGTTCCCGCTCCTTGAGGCGGTCCTCGTACTCGTCGAGATCCCGCCCGCGGGCGCCCTCGGTCTCGACGCGGGCGAGATGGGCCTCGCGCCGGCCGAGATCGGCCTCGCGCGCGGCGAGCTCGAGCTCGCGGGCCTCGAAGTCCTTCAACCGGACGACCGCGTCCTCGGCGGCCTGGCCGTGGCCTGAAAGCTCTGCTTCGAGGCGCTGCGCGTCGCCGCGGAGGCGATCCTGCTTCGCCAGCACCTCGGACTCACGCTCCTCGATGACTTCCTGGCGCGCGGTCAGGGCGGCGAGCTGCTTCTGGAGCTCCCGCTCGCGGTGCGCGACGTTCTCGGCCGCCGAGCTGGTCGCCTTCTCCTGCTCGCGGACGGCGGCCTCGCGCTGGGCGATCGACTTCTCGCGCGCCTCGTGGCGCGCCTTCGACTCGGCCTCGCGGCCGTCGATGGCGGCCTCGCGCTTGGCGATCTTCGCCTCCTGAGCGGCGAAGGCGGAAGCCTGCTTCTGGAACTGCGCTTCGCGGCGCTCGAAATCCTTGGTCGCCTCCTTCAGCTCGCGCATGCGCGACTCGACCTGTGCTTCGCGCTCCGTGGAGAGCGTGTCCTGGGCGACGACGCGGTTCTCGAGCTCGGACAGGCGCTCCTTCTCCGTGCGCACCATGGTCAGCTGCTCGTTGACGCGCCGCTCGCGCTCCTCGAGCTCTGCCTCGGCGGCGGCGAGCCGTGCAGCCCGCTCGTCCAGCTCGGCGGAGCGGCCGCTCGTGTCCACATGGAGATCCGACATGCGCGAGCGAGCGGTCTGCTCGAGGTCGGCGACCGCGGTCTGCAGGTCACGCTCGCGCGCGAGCGCGGCGGCCAGCTCTCCGCGGAGAGCCTCGACGTCCGAGTCGGGCACTCCGTTTGCAGCGGGAAGCGGAGGTGCGAAGCCTTCGTCGCCGGGAGGCGCCGGAGCTTGAGCTTCGGGCGCGCCCTCGGGCACGCGGCCGAGCTTCGCCCGCAGGCCGGTGCCGAACCCGGTCTCGGTGTCGCCCGTGTGCCCCTTCTCGGCCATGTCTTCCGCAGCAGCCATCGGCTAGAAGAAGATTCCCCTGAAGTTCAGGAAGGCCGGCCCGAGGATGATGATGAACATCGCCGGGAAGATGAAGAGCGCGGTCGGGAAGAGCATCTTGATCGGCGCCTTCATCGCCTTCTCCTCGGCGGCCGCCTGACGCTTGTTTCTCGTGTCGGTCGCCTGGACGCGGAGGATGCGGCCCAGGGAGATACCCAACTGGTCGGCCTGGATGATCGCGCGGACGAACGATGCGAGCTCGGAGGCCTCGACGCGGTCGACCATCTTCAGGAGGGCCTTTGCGCGCGTCTCGCCGATCCGCATCTCGCCGAGGGCGAGGGCGAACTCTTCGATGAGCGGCCCCTCCATGTGCTCGGTCAGCTTCTGGATCGCGGCGTCGAAGCCCAGGCCCGCTTCCACGCTGACCGCGAGGAGGTCGAGCGCGTCCGGCATCGCGGCCCGGATCTGATCCCGCCGTGCGCGTGCCTTGAAGGAAACGGTGACGTCCGGGAGCATGAAGCCGAGCAGCGCGAAGACGACCGCGAGGAGAATCGGGAACGCTCCCCCCACGAAGCCGCCGACGATCATGCCGCCGACGACGCCGCCGATCGCGGCGGCAGCCTTCGAAGCGAGGAACGTCGTGGGCGAGATCACGCGGCCGAGGCCGGCGCCCATGAGGCGGGCGCTGACCGCGTCCACCGTCATCCGCGGGTTGATCTTGAGGACGACGTGGGCCAGGCTCATCTTCATCGGGTCGACCACGCGAGCATTGAACGACTCCTCGGGACGGCCGACAGCGGCGCGGCGCGACTTGCCGTACGTGGCGGCGCGGCGGATCGAGCCGTGTCGCTCGCGCGCCGGCAGAGTGGCCGCCTCGCCGATCAGATAGACGGCGGCGCCCAAGGATGCGATTGCGATGAAGAGAACGACGACCATTGGCTCCTAGCCTTTGAAGGAGACGATCTTCTTCAGGACCGCCGAGCCGATGCCCATCATCACGAGGAGGAGAAGGATGAGCTTGTGGCCGGTTGAGGTATAGAGAAGAGGCTCCATGTATGCGCGGTTGATGAGGTAGATGGCGCCGCCGACCACGAAGGGCAGGCCGACGAGGACGTAGGCGGACATGCGGCCCATCGCGGTGAGGCCACTGATCTTGCGGCGGAACTGCTGCCGCTGGCGCACCGTGTCGGCAACCATGTCGAACAGGCTTGCGAGCGAGCCGCCGACCTGGCGCTGGATGGTGACCGCGCTCATGACGAACTCGAAGTTCTTCGAGCCGATGCGCGCAGCCATCTCGTTGAGGGCGTCGTCCATCGGCCGGCCCAATCGCGCCTCCGTGAGGACGCGCTTGAACTCTCGGTGGGCCGGGTCGACACCCTCGTCGACGACGCTCTGCATGCCCTGGCGGAAGCTGTGCCCGGCCTTGAGCGAGGCCGCCATCGTGATGAGGATGTCCGGCAGCTGCTCCTCGAAGGCGTTCAGGCGCTTCTTGGCCTTGTGCAGCACGACAAGGTAGGGGACGGACGCGCCGCCGACGAAGGTGAGCGGAATAGCCCACACGGGCGGCTCGAAGAACGCTGCGACGAACCCGCCGACGAGGCCGGCCGCCAGCATGATGTACGCAAACTCGGCCGTCTTCAGCGGCACGTCGGCGCGCTGGAGGACCTGGTCGAGCTTCTTCCACTGGCGGAACTTCCCGAAGACGCTCTCGGTCGCCTTGAAGAGCGGCATGAAGAACGCCATCTTGCGGCTCTCACGCTCGCGCTTGACGACCTGGCGCTTGTGGCTCGCCGTGTGCGGCTCGATCCGGCCCTTCAGCCAGGTGCCCTTCGGGGCTGCGAGCGCGAAGGCGACGGCGAGCAGGGCGAGGAGACCGACGACGCCGGCGAGAACCGGCAGGCCCCAGTCGCTCGTGTAGAAGAACGACGGCAGGACGGGCGACGCGCCCTTGGGCGCGGGCGGCGCCTGTCCGGGAGCCGTCACGGTCTGCGTGACATCGTCGCCGCCAGGGAACTCGACGGTCAGCTCGAGCTGGTCGCCGGGGCGTGCATTCGTCATGTACTCCATCTGCCACGTTCGGCGCAGATCCTGGGCGATGGAGTTGTAGACCTCCGCGAGCACCTCGGGCGATGCCGCGCCGTAGTACTGGCCGTTCGTCTCCGAGGCGATCTGCTTCACGGCGTCGGGCGAGAACTGGGTGCCCTCGATGCCGATGGCATAGACCGCGACGCCGGCGTCCTGCGCGGCCTGGACGGCTTCCTCCAGGGACGCGCCCTCGGATGCATTGGCCCCGTCGGTGAGGAGGATGAGGATGCGCGCCGGCATCGTCTCGCCGGCGAGGAGGTGCGAACCCTCCACGACGGCGTTGTAGAGCGCAGTGCCGCGCACCGCGTCGGGCGTGATCGTCCGGAGCGCCGAGTCGGCGTCGGTCGTCGACGTCGAGAAGCCCGTGAGCGAGAATGCCGTCGACCCGAACGCGAGGACGGACACGCGGTCGCCCGGCGGCTTGGCCGCGACGAACGCGCGCGCGGCGGCGGTGGCCTGGTCGAGTGCCTGGCCGGCCATCGACTGCGAGCGGTCGATTGCGATGACGACGCTCTTGGACGCGCCGATATTCGTCGCCTCGAGGCCTGCGACGGGCTGCGCGTTCTGCGTCAGCCCGGGAGGCGTCGTCGAGGTCGACGGCGCCAGCACCGTGAGCTTGATGCGCGGGAACTCGCCTGTGTCGACCGCCTTGACCTCCCCTGCCGCGTACGCGGCCGGGGCGAGGACGAGGACGGCGAGGAGTGCGAGAAGCGCTCGTCTCACTGGAACCCGCCGTAGCTCGCCGCGGTGAAGCTGGGCCTGAAGTTCGGGTCTTCCTGCTGGAAGAACGTCGCCGGCAGGGTGACCCCGTTGGCGGCCAGCTTCTCGAGGAAGTGAGGCTTGAGCCCGGTGCAGCTGAGCGGCGAGAGCAACCGGCTGATCTGCGCTGCGGCGCTCTCCTCGTCCGGAGGCCTCGCGAGGAAGATGTCCTGCAGCGTGATCACGTCCGACTCCATCCGGAGCACCTCAGTCACGTGGCTGATCCGGCGCGAGCCGTCCACGAGACGGGTGATCTGGATGAGCAGGTCGAATGCGCTCGCCACCTGCTCGCGGATCGCGCGGAGCGGGAGCTCGACGCCGGCCGTCAGGACGAGGGTCTCGAGACGGGCCAGCGCGTCGCGCGGCGAGTTGGCGTGGATCGTGGTGAGCGAGCCTTCGTGGCCCGTGTTCATTGCCTGGAGCATGTCCAAGGTCTCGGGGCCGCGGACCTCGCCGACGATGATCCGGTCGGGGCGCATGCGCAGGGCGTTACGGACGAGCTCGCGGATCTTGACCTCGCCCTGGCCTTCGATGTTCGGCGGGCGGGCCTCGAGCGTGATCACGTGATCCTGCTGGAGCTGGAGCTCAGCCGCGTCCTCGATCGTGATGATGCGCTCGTCGCCGGGGATGTAGGCGGAGAGCGCGTTCAGCGTCGTCGTCTTACCGGTACCGGTACCGCCGGAGACCAGCACGT
>DATEOR010000038.1:0-2693 GCA_035273885.1 Gaiellaceae bacterium | reverse complement strand
CGGCGGCGGGGTCGACCCCGCCGCCGTCGAAGCCCTGCTCGTGCAGGCGCCGTGAGATCACGCGGTCGCTGCGGCCTCCCTGTCGTGAGCGCCGCGAACGACGAGCACCGAGCGCCGGGACTCGCCGAGCACGCCTTTCGAGACGCTGCCGAGAAGAGTCGACGTGATCGGGCCTCGGCCTCGGGAGCCGATGACGATCAGGTCGGCGTCCGCAGAGTCCGCCACGGCGACGATCTCGTCGACGGTGTCGCCGGAGATGCGCTCGAGGGTGCACGCGACTCCGGCCGCCTCCGCCGCGTCTGCCGCTTCATGGAGGGCGATCTCCGACTCGTCCATGTCCACGCGGTGGGCCTTCGGGATATGTCCCATTCGGCCCGGGACGAGGAACTCGTCGGCTGGCAGAACATGAACGAAGGTGATTGCGGCGCCTTGCTCGGCCGCCAGCTCGATCCCGACGCCCACAGCCTCCTGGGCGCTCGGAGAGCCGTCGGTTGCGATGACGATGCGCTTCATGACTACCTCCTTTCGGATCCACCGTACGGCCGGCCGAACCGGCGGCCATCCGGGGATCCGCCGCTTTTCGCTGCGGGTTGGTACGGATAGGGTTGAGCGCGTGCCCGATCGGATCCGCAGCCTCTTGGACGCGGGGATCTCGCTTACCTCGGAGCTCTCGCTCGACGCACTCCTCCAGCGCCTCACCGAGATGGCGGCCGAGCTGACCGGCGCGAAGTACGCGGCCCTCGGGGTCATAGACCCGAACCGCACCGAGCTCGAGAGCTTCGTCACGACAGGGCTCGATCCCGAGACCGCCGCGGCGATCGGCGACCTTCCTCGTGGGCGCGGGATCCTCGGCGTGCTCATCCACGAGGCTCAGCCCCTTCGGCTCCACGATCTCGGAAACGATCCTCGCTCGGTCGGGTTCCCGCCCAACCATCCCGAGATGCGCACCTTCCTGGGCGTGCCGATTCTGCTGCGCGGCGTCGCTTACGGGAACCTGTACTTGACCGAGAAGGAAGGGGGCAGCGACTTCACGACCGAGGACCAGGAGATCGTGACGCTCCTTGCCTCCCAGGCCGCCGTCGCCATCGAGAACGCGCGGCTCTTCGAATCGGCGAAGCGCTGGTCCGACCAGCTCGAGTCTCTGATCGAGGTGGGCAACGCCCTGGCGACGGAAGACGAGCTCCCTCGCATGCTCGACCTCGTCGCGCGCCGCCTGCGCGAGATCCTTCATGCACGGTTCGTCGTCGTCCTCCTGCGCTCGGAGGGCGAGCTGCGCCTCGAGGCGGCCGCGGGCGAGGTCGACATGGCTCTCGGGGCGTCCGCGTCGCTTTCGGGCACGAAGGCCGGCCGCGTCCTGGAGCGGGGACGAAGCGAGCGCGTCGACTCCGTCATCGAGGATCCCGAGTCGGACCTCGAGCTCACCCGGGCTCTCGCCATGCTGACGGCGCTGTACGTGCCGATGCAGGTTCGGGCCGAGGTGATGGGAATCATCGTCGCGGGGGACAAGCTCGTCCCGGACCTGCGCTTCACGAGCGAGGACCTGCGCCTTGCCGAGACGTTTGCCTCGCGGGCGGGAATTGCGGCCGACCAGGCCCGCCGGGTCCAGCGCGACGCGTTCAGGCGAGTCGTCCATGCACAGGAGGAGGAACGGCGGCGCCTTGCGCGCGAGCTCCACGACGAAACCGGGCAGGCGCTGGCGTCGATCCTCCTTGGCCTGAAGAGCCTGGAGGAGGTCGGCGACGTGGGCGAGCTCGGCGAGCGCGTCGCGACGCTCCGGTCACGCGTCGTCGAGACCCTGCGGGACGTGCGCCGCCTCGCCGTCGAGCTTCGCCCGGCGGCGCTCGACGACTTCGGACTCGAGCCGGCACTCGAGCGGCTGGTGTCCGGGTTCGCGGATCAGACCGGGCTCAAGGTCGAGCTCGAATCGCGGCTTCGCGATGATCGCCTCCCGCAGGAAGTGGAGACCGTTCTCTACCGGATCGTTCAGGAGGCGCTGACGAACATCGTCAAGCACGCAGATGCAGGCCGGGTCAGCATCGTGGTCACCCAGCGCGCCGGCTCAGTGGGGGCGATCGTGGAGGACGACGGGCGCGGCTTCGACGCCGAGCGGGAGACGAACGGCGGCATCGGGCTCATCGGGATGCGCGAGCGGGTTGCGCTCCTCGACGGCTCGTTGACAATCGAGTCCGCGCAGGGCAAGGGAACGACCCTCGTCGTGGAGGTGCCGCTCCGGTGAGCATCCGGGTCCTCATCGTCGACGACCATGCGGTGGTCAGGGCCGGCCTTCGCCTCCTCCTCGATGCGGAGAAGGACATCGAGACCGTGGGCGAGGCCGGTGACGCGCGGGAGGCGATCTTCGAGGCACGGAGCACGAAGCCGGACGTGGTTCTCATGGACGTCGTCCTCGGCGGCAAGAGCGGGATCGAGGTGACACCGGAGCTTCTGCACGAGCACCCAGAGGCGAAGGTGCTGATCCTTTCCATGCAGGACGACCCCCGGTACGTCCGTGAGGCCTTCGCGGCGGGAGCTTGCGGCTATGTGCTGAAGGAGGCTGCCGACGCCGAGTTGGTCTCGGCCGTCCGGGAGGTGGCGCGAGGGGGGAGCTACGTCCATCCTGCGCTCGGCGCCCGTATGGCCGCTGCCGACGCCTCCGCGACGCAGGCCGCCGAGGCGGATCCCCTCTCCGATCGGGA
>DATEOR010000037.1:0-26966 GCA_035273885.1 Gaiellaceae bacterium | reverse complement strand
GGTCCGGCACGGACGTGGCCCGCGAGGCCTCGACGATGATCCTCACCGACGACAACTTCGCGTCGATCGCGGCTGCGGTCGAGGCGGGACGCCGCGTCTACGACAACGTCCGCAAGTTCATCCTCTACATCTTCGCGCACGCACCTCCCGAGGCGCTTCCGTTCGTTCTGTTCGCAGTGGCGGGAGGGCTTGTTCCCCTGCCTCTGACCGTTCTCCAGATCCTCGCGATCGATCTCGGGACGGAGACGCTTCCCGCCCTCGCCCTCGGCCGCGAGCCGGCTGAGCCCGGTGTCATGTCCCGACCTCCTCGCGCACGCTCCGAAGGTGTCATCCAGAAGGAGATGCTGGTACGCGCGTGGCTCTTCCTCGGACTCATCTCAGCCGCGCTCGTCATCCTCGGCTACTTCGCGGTCCTCTGGGCCGCGGGCTGGAGCCCCGGTGACGACGTCTCCGTCGGAACCCCGCTCCACGAGGACTACGTGCGGGCGACGACGATGACCTTCGCCGGGATCGTCGCGTGCCAGATCGGGACGGCGTTTGCCTCGCGGACGGAGCGCGTATCGCTCCGCTCGATCGGCGTACGGTCAAATCCGCTCCTCCTGTGGGGCGTCCTCTTCGAGGTGGCATTCGCAGCGGTTCTCATCTATGTCCCCGTCTTCCAGCCGATCTTCCACACCGCGCCGCTTGGGCCCGCGGAGCTGGCAATTCTCGCTCCCTTCCCGTTCATCGTGTGGGGTGCGGACGAGATTCGGCGAGCTCGGAGGCGCGGAACTGCGGGAAACCCGCTTGCGTCTCAGTAGTGGCGCGGATGTCGCCGCACGACTCGCCGCGGAGACTTGGTCCTGCCGTGTACGCGAGAGCCGTCGACGAAGCACAGGGCCGCCTTCGGGACCTCCGCGAGGCGGAATGGGAAGACATGACGTTGGGAGCCCTCGCGCTCGGGCTCGCCATCGCGGCCACGCAGGTGCGGGAATCGCTTGCGCTCCCGCTGTTCTTCGGCGGGGTCACGCTCTGGGCTCTTGGGCTCAGAGCTCTCTGGCGGCGCTGGGATCTGGTCGACCGGCTCTCCGGAGAGCGGGATGCCTACGTCATTCCCGAGGTGCTCGCCTACGCGTCGCGGGAGGCCTCGATGAGCAGGCGCCGGACCTTCGCCGCGCTGATTCGGAGCCGGGTCGAGGATCCTGCGTCGAATTCCTCGAGCGTCGTCGGCCCCGTGGCGGCAGAGCTCGAGGAGTTGATCTGCGACCTCGAGGATCCCGAGCTGGAGCTCGAGCCAGCGTGCGCGGTGGAATGCTCCCGGATGTTGAGCGACCTCGCCGAAAGCCCCCTTCTCAATCCGGCCCTCGGAGCAGAGGAGCTGCGGTCGCGTGTGAGGCGAATCGCAGCCGGCTTCCGCCACGCGCAGCACCGCCCCGAGCTCGACCGCATCGGGCGGTGACCTGCGGATCGTCGGTTCAGTCGCGGAGCTCGAGGACTCCGTCCGAGGCGAGCAGGCCACGGTCCTTGAGCCGCTGGCCGACGAGCTCCCGGAGCTTCTTGCGCGACGCAGCCGTCTCGGCGCTCTGCGGGTCCTCCTCGAACTGCCGCCGGTAGGCGCTCGCGAGGAAGCCCACCTGGATGACGTCGCCGCCGGCTTCCTTGATCACGCCCTTGGCCTCGTCGATCGTCAGCGTGATCTGAGCGGGCACCTCCGGCTCCGGCTCGGGCCGTGGCTCCGGCTCGGGCTCGACGGCCTCGGCCGGCTCGGGTTCGGGCGCAGGCTCAGGCTCCGGATCGGGGGCCGGAAGAGTCGGCACCTCGGCCTCCACGAGCCCGGCGTTTTCCTCGGCCTGCCAGAACTTCCATCTCATGGACTGCGTTCTACCCGATCGGCCTGACGCTGCATCCGGCTTTACATTCCGTTGCCCGGACGTTTTCCTTTAGGGAATGCGGCTCATGCGGCGGAAGAAAAGGGAGCAGGATTCGTTCTGGTGCGACACCGTGGTCCCGGAGGCCAACGCATGCCGCATGCGGAGCGTGGAGATCGCCGCTCCGCCCAAGCTGGTCTTTCGGCGGAAGCGCACCCGGCCGGCCTCGGTCGAGGAGCTTCCGCTGAGGGTCGTCACCCTGCCCGCCCGCAAGCGCGAGTCCGTCGCGAACTAGCTTGGCGCTCGATCTCCGGCGCTTTACGGTGGACGGTAAGGTGGGCTCGGAAGCGGCCCGCGACGGCGCGTTTGCCGGCAGGCTCGTGGCGATTCTGGTCGAGAGCGACGTCCGCGGCCGGCACGCCTGGTCGGGGCTGGACGACCACGGCATCGCGGCCGGCGAGGATCCCTCTCTCTACCGCGAGCTCTACGGCGTGGCGGCAGAGGCGTGGGTGGAAGCAGGCTATCTCGACCACTACGTCGTCGTCCCGGCGGCGGACGACGTGCTGTCCGCCTGGTACAGCCTCTCCTTCGCCCAGCAGCAGGTGCACGGCCGGCGGATCCTGCGGCAGGAGGCCGCCCCCGAGCCCGAGGGCTTCACGTTGCGGATCGGCGGGCCGGAGGACATCGACCTCGCCATGAAGCTCGCCTTTGTCATCTTCGACCACCAGGCCTCGGCTCCCACGTGGGCCGGCGCGCCTGCCCCGCACGAGGAGGAGGCGCGCGCCTCGTACGCCGACTACCTCGCCGAGGAGGGGGTGGCGTACTTCGTCGCCGAGCGCGGGGGCGAGCCCCTCGGCCATCTCATCCTCGAGCGGGCGGGCGAGGACGAAACGGAGCTCACGATCGCAGCCACCGTCCCTGCGGCGCGGGGGCTCGGGGTCGGCACGGCCCTGACGAGGTACGCGCTGGCCTGGGCCTGGGAGCAGGGGTACCGCGCGTGCATCACCGACTGGCGCTCCGCGAACCTCCTCGCGGGCCACTTCTGGCCGAGCATGGGCTTCGAGCCGACGGCCTACCGGCTCTTTCGCTCGATCGTGCTGACGCCGCGCTAACCGCCGGCCCAGGGACCGACGCCGCCGAACCGCTCGGGGGTGATGTGGGTGACTCGGCCGGGCGGGGGATCCGGCATTGGCGGGAACTTCGTGCCCGGTCCGAGGTAGGTCTGTGCCAGCTCCTGCAGGAGCTCCGGGGCGCCGCCTTCGGTGATGCGGGCGCGTCCGTGGACGACGAGGTAGTGGCGGAGGCCCATCTCGTTCGTCTCCTTGCTCTCGACCGACAGCGCAACCCGCGGGTCGCGCTCCATGTTCTTTAGCTTTTGCTGGGGGAAGAGGTGGCCGGCCACGATCTCGTCCCCGTCGAGGCCGACCCAGATGCAGGTCACCTGGGGGCTGCCGTCGGGGTTGAGGGTGACGAGGTGCGCGAGGGCGTCCGACTCCAGCAGGGTTCTGGCTTCGGGCGGGATCGCGGCCATCAGGTCGCCGTCCTTCGGCGCCTGCGCTCGTTCGCCCGGTCGAAGGCGCGCCACGCCGGGGCGACCAGCGGATCCGTGATCCGGCTGCCAAGCCTGACGACGGCGGTCATGTAGTCGCCGGCGAGCCAGTAGACGAGCGTCGCGGAGAGGAGCCCGATCCCGGCGCCTCCGAGGACGTCGCCGGGGTAGTGCAGGCCGGCGATCACGCGGGTCAGAGCGATCAGCGTGGCGCCGGCGAGGAAGGCGGCGCCCATTCGACGGCCGACGAAGGCGACCGCGAAGGCGATGGCGAATGCGGCGACCGCGTGGTCACTCGGAAACGACGGCTCGGCCGAAGGCGCGACGAGAAGGATCGTGTCGTGCGGATGCGCGACGAAGGGACGGGGCCTCTGCCAGAACTGCGTGATCACCTGGCTCACGAGCAGCCCCAGCCCGGCCGCGGTCATGCCCGAGAGCGCCGCGATCTTCCACCGGTACCAGGGGCCCGGCCGGTCGAGGAACCAGAGGCCGGTCGTCGCGGCCGCGAACAGGGGTACCGCCCAGAGCGCGACGAAGTCGCCGATCTCCTCCTCCACGACTCCGTGACCCCGGAAAAGGTCGTTCAGGTAGTGGAACGCAGTCCAGTCGATGCGGTGACCCTAGCTAAACGGCTGCGCCCTTGAACTGGGGGATGATCTCGCTTCCGTAGGCGCGCAGGATGTCCTCCTGGCCGTGGGTCATGAGGTAGATGTTGTAGTGGTCGACGCCGATCGATTCGAGCTCCTTGAGCTTCTCGGTCACCTGCTCGACGTTGCCGATCACCGAGAAGCGGTCGCAGATCTCGTCGGTGACGAACTCGCCGTGCGCCGCGCCCTCGCGGCTGTGGTCCTTGTAGTCGTAGAACTTCCGCGCCTTGACGTAGTCGGTCAGGTCCTTCGGGATCTCGGAGTCCTCGCCGTAGCGCTCGATCAGGTCCATGACGTGGTTCGAGACCATCGCCGGGAACCAGCGCACGGCCTCGCGCGCCTCGGGCATGTCGTCCGTGATGATGCTCGGCGCGCACACGAGGCACTGGAGCTCGTCCGGGTCGCGCCCGGCCTCAACGGCAGCGGCGCGTGCCTGCTCCATGATCCACTGGATGATCACAGGGTCCGCGAGCTGGATGATCACGCCGTCCCCGATGCGTCCGGCCACGCCCAGCGCGCGCGGTCCGTACGCCGCGACATAGAGCGGGATCTCCGCTCGGCCCTTGGCCCAGGTCAGCTCGAGCTCCTTCCCGTTCCACTCGACGGGCCGCCCGTTCATCAGGTCCTTCATCATCGCCAGGGCGGCCTCGAACTCGGCCATCTTCACGGGCTTGTAGCCGATCACCCGGCGCGCGGAGTCTCCGCGGCCGATCCCCATGACCATGCGGCCGTTGGAGATGTCGTGCAGCGTCGCGTAAGAACTGGCGGTCACCGTCGGCTCGCGCGTTCCCGGGTTCGTGACGCAATGGCCCATCTTCAGGCGGTCGGTGTTCATCGCCAGGAGCGTCATGAGCGGATACGCGTCCTGCCAGAGGATGTGGGAGTCGTACGTCCAGCCGTATTCGAAGCCGTTGTCCTCCGCGAGCTTCATCAGCTCGACGAAGCGAGTGTGCGGCGGATCCGGCAGGACCGTGACGCCGAATGTGAGCATCGATGCCCTCCTCGCGCTGGGAAGGCCGATTCTATTCCGCGGGCGACGCTCCGTTGCCGCCGGCCCAGGCGGCCACGGCACGAACGACCTGGACGAGGTCCGGCTTGGAGATGCGGTTCGAGAGGCGTAGCCAGCCGGCGGTGGACGGCGTCGTGGGCTCGGAGGTGAGGACCTCCACGACCGGAATGCCGCGCTCGTGCAGGGTGGCTGCCTGGCTCCGCCCGATCAGGCGGCCGCGAAAGACGACGGCGAGATCGGCGTCGGGCAGGCCTTCCTTTGGCGGCTTCCTCTGCGCGTCGACCCTGAAGCCCGCCTCCTCGAGCAGGGCGCGGAGGTCGGGCTGGCGGGCGGCGAGGAGCAGGACTCGTGCGTCCCCGTCTCCGTTGACCCGTGACCCCCCGTGCTCCATCACTTGGGAATTTCCCCGTTTTGGCTGCGTTGCAACCACTGATCGTGGGTAATTTGCGCGGTATGAAAATCGAGACGCTTGACCACATCGCCCTCTGGGTCGCCGACCGGGACGAGCTCGCGGACTTTCTCGTCGACCGGCTGGGCATGCACGTGATCGACCGCACGGACAAGTTCACGCTCGTGGGCTCCGACGCTCGCCGCGGCAAGCTGACCCTCTTTGCCGCCGAGCCAGACCGCGAGCCCGGCCCCCTGTCGCGCATCGGGCTTCGCGTATTCGACCTCGACGAGGCCCTGGCGGAACTGCCGCCCGACCTCGCGGTCGAGAGGCCCGAACAGGGCCGCGTCGCGTTCGAAGGGCCGCAGCGCGTGCCCTTCGCCCTCGTCGCCGCGGAGGACGGAGTCGCGTACGACCTCGACCATGTCGCGTTCCGCGTCGCGGATCCCGAGACGACGTTCGCGCAGCTCGCCAAGCTCGGCTTCCAGGTCGAGAACGGCCGGCTGAAGGCCGGCGACGCCTACATCGAGCTCGAGCAGGGCGAGACCGAGGAGCCCGAGCGGCCGTTGCTCAACCATCTCGGCCTGCGCGTCGAATCGGCCGACCAGCACATCCGGGAAGCTGAGGATCGAGGTCTCGAGATCGCCGACATCGTCGATGCGGCGAACACCTACGCAGTCTTCGTCTGGGGCCCGGACCGCATCAAGCTCGAGTACGTCGAGCACAAGCCGACGTTCTCCCTCGTCTAGCCTGCGCGGCCTCGTCGTCGCGGGGGCGGGGATGGCCGGCCTGGTGGCCGCCGCGCGTGCCCGCGAGCTCGGCGCCGACGTCGTCGTCCACGAGAAGGGGAACCGGCCGGGCGGCTCGATGCTCCTCTCGAGCTGCGTGGTCTGGCGCTACCGGGATTTCGAGCGCTTCCGGGAGGAGTGCCCGGGCGGCGACCCCGAGCTGCAACGGGTCGTCTGGGAAGGGCTCGACGACGCGCTCGGCTGGCTCGAAGCGCTGGGCGCCCCGGCGCTCACACGGGAGACCGGCAACCCGCTCACGAGCGGTGTGCGCTTCGACCCGCAGGGGCTGACTGCCGTCTTGGCGCGCCGCGCCGGCGAGGTACGGCTCGCCGAGCCGCTGACCGAGCTCCCCGACGGCGTTCCCGTCGTCCTCGCGACCGGTGGCTTTCAGGGGGACACCGGCCTCGTCCGCGAGCGCATCACGCCGGAGGCTGAGCATCTCGTCCTGCGTGCGAATCTGTGGAGCAGCGGCGACGGTCTTCGGCTCGCGCTCGGAGCAGGCGCGACGGAGAGCGTCGGCCTGGACGAGTTCTACGGGCGCAATCTCGCGGCCGCGCCGCATATCTCCGAGAAGGACTTCGTCCCGCTCGCCCAGGTCTACGCCAAGCATGCGCGCGTCGAGAACCTCGACGGCGACGTCTACGAGGCGAAGACGTGGTCAGAGATCGACGTCGTCCAGTGGACGGCGAGGCAGCCCGGCGCCCGCGCCCGCTACGCCGTTTCGGACGATGCCCTTGGCGAGCCCGTTCGCGAGCGCACGGTTCGCGAGGTGATCGAGGCTGCGCGGGCGGCCGGCGCGCCGGTCGAGCGCCGTGATGGAGAGACCGTCGTCGAGGTGGTCGCGGCGATCACGACGACGCTCGGCGGGGTTGCGATCGACACCCGAGGCGGGGCGGCCGACGGCCTCTGGGTCGCGGGCGCCGACGCGGGCGGCATCTCCACAGGCGGGTGGTCGAGCGCGCTCGCCTCGGCGCTCGTCTTCGGGAAGCTCGCCGCGGAGGACGCGCTAGGTCGGTTGTAGGTAGGCGCAGGGGCGGTCGTCCTGCGGGAGCGGCGACTGCGCAACCTTGACGACCTCGAATCCCGCGCCGTTCTCCTCCAGGTCGACTCGAGTCCCGGGGGCGGGTGGGTCGCCCTCGCGTTCGACCAGCTCGTAGCCGGTCGGGCGGGAGACGAACAGAATGTGCCTGCCCATGCGGCGATCTTACCCCTGCGCCGCCGCGACGTACGCAGGCATGACGACGCGGATCGCCGTGCCGCCCTCCTCGCGGGACTCGATCGACATCCGCCCGTTGAGCAGGCGGACCCGCTCCTCGATGGCCTCGATCGAGGCCCGGCGCCGCTCGTCGACGCCGTCGTCGTCCACCTCGGTGGCGAAGTCGCCGTCGGCGAGCTCCTCGACGGTGACGCCGATCTGGCTCGGCCGCCGGCGCACGGCCTGGTTGATCGCCTCGCGGATGACCTGGTAAAGCGCCACTTGGGCCTTCTCGCTCAGGCGCTCGCCCGCCGCCACCGTTGCCCCGACCGTGATCCCGTGCGACTGCTCGACCTGCTCTGCCAGTGCCTGCACCGCTGCCTCAAAGCCGGCGTCGCGCAGGACGAGCGGCTCGATGGCGAAGGAGAGGTCGCGGAGCTCCTGAATGGTGCGCCGCTCGCGCGCGAGCGAGCTCTCGATCACCTTCGCCGCGTCCTCGTAGCGCCCGTCCTCGATCGCCGCGAGCGCAGCGTCGTGCATGAGCGCGATCCCGGCCATCGCCTGCACGGGCCCGTCGTGGAGGAAGAGCGAGAGCCGGCGCCGCTCGTCCTGCTCGGCGGTGATGAGCTGCTCGGTCAGCCGGCCGCGCTCGGCCTCTCGCTCGTGCGCCTCCATGACGAGGCGCGCGTTCTCCACGGCGCGGGAGGCGAAGTCCCCGAGCACCGAGGCGCGCGTCCGGTCCCAGCGCTCGAAGGGCTCCGGGCGGACGATCTCGATCGCTCCGATCGGCTCGCCTCTGACGGCTAGCGGGACGATGAGCTTCCCGTCCGTCTCCTTGACTTCCTCGCCGGGAGCGAGGAACCGGGCCGAGCGGGCGTCGAAGAGGCGCTTCGCCTCGTCGCAGGCGCGCTCGACGATCTCGTCGGGATCGAGCGGGCCCGAGACGGCGGCGATGGACTCCACGAGCGATTCGAGGAAGGTCGCCTGCGCGGCGAGCTCGTCTTCCGCGGATTCGTGCCGGCGGCGCTCCGAGACGATCAGGTAGACGGCAAAGGCGCCCGCGAACGCGGTCGCGGCGATCAGGCCCGCGGCAGCCAGCGTCTCTCGGTCGACCGCCCAGCCCACTGCGCCGATGACCGCGCAGCCGACAGTCGCCGCTACCAGGAAGCCGGGAAGATTCTTCGTGCTAATCGATGATCGACTCGCGGAGAGCGATCGCAACGGCATGGGTGCGCGTGTCGGCCTCGAGCTTGGCGAGGATGTGCCGCACGTGGCTCTTCACCGTCTCCTGGCTGATGAAGAGGCGGGAGGCGACATCGGCGTTCGACATGCCGTCGGCGAGCAGCTGCAAGATTTCCCGCTCGCGCTGCGTCAGCATCTCCTCGCGCTCGCGCGTGAGGAGGGCGGGCATGAGGGCGGGATCGACGTAGCCCTCGCCGCTTGCGACCTTCTCGATGGCGCGCAGGAGAGTCTGGTGCGGGGCCTCCTTCAGGATGTAGCCCTTCGCACCGGCCTCGAGCCCGCGGCCGAGGAGGCTGCGCTCGCCGTACGCCGTGAAGATGAGCACCGCGGTGCCCGGCAGGCGCTCGGCGAGAACCTTGGTCGCCTCCAGGCCGTCCATGCCCGGCATGCGCACGTCCATGATGACGACGTTCGGGCGGCGCCTCTCGGCGATCGCCACGGCGCTCGCGCCGTCCGACGCTTCACCGACGACGCGGATCTGCGGCGAGCGGCTCAGCGAGAGTCGAAGCCCTTCGCGGACGACCTCGTGGTCGTCGGCGATCAGGCAGGTGATCTCCGTTGCGGCTCCGTTTGTGGACACTGCGGCTTCCCCCAAGGCACGATGATAATCGGGTGGGAGGGCGTCACACTTTAGAGGGACTTCTCGTTGACCCGATCGGTGGCGCGAAATCCGGTGCGCTGACGATCGAGAACGATCTCGTTGTCGCGGTCGAATTCGGCGAGGCCCGCAGCGACCGGATCGTCTTTCCGGGGTTCCTCGATTTGCACGTCTATGCGCCGGAAACCCTGATTGCATCAGGGGTTACGGGCTATCTCCAAACCGCGATGGCGCCGGTCGAGACGACAGATCCGCTGTGTCTCGGGCTCCATCTCGAAGGCCCGTTTCTGAACCCTGAGGTCGCAGGAGCTCTTCCGACCGACAAGCTTCTGCCGGTCGATCTCGATCTCGTCGAAACGTGGTTGGAACGCGGTGACGTGCGTCTCGTGACCATCGCGCCGGAGCTCGACTTCGCGCGTGACGCCATCCGCCTCGTCGCCGAGGGAGCGGTCGCGGGAGTCGGTCACACGCTCGCAAACGCGGCGACGGCGCGTGCAGCGATCGAGGCCGGAGCACGGTTCGCGACGCATCTCTGGAACGCCATGGCGCCGCTCAGAGCGCGCGAGACCGGCCCCGTGGCCACGCTGCTCCTGGACGAGCGGGTCACCATCGGTCTCATCGGGGACGGGCGCCATCTGCACCCGGGGATCGAGGCGCTGACGCTGCGGACGGCGGGCCCGGGCAGGATCGCGCTGACGAGCGACCGGGTCGCCGAGCCGCTCACACGCGAGAACCGGCTTGCCGGCGGCGACGTCTCCGGAGCGGGGATCGTGGCGCGCTTCGCCCGCTTCGGCCTTCCCGAGGCGGCTGCGATGGCGAGCCTCGTGCCCGCGAAGCTGCTCGGCCTGACGGACCGCGGCCGGCTCGAGCCCGGTTACAGGGCCGATCTCGCGGTTCTGGACGGGAATCTCAGGCCTTTGGAAACGGTCGTGGCCGGGAAGGTCGTATGGACCGTGCGCTATCCTGAGGACCGAGAGTTGGACGAGATCCCGCCTAGTACCCACGCCCCGGGAAGCGGGGCGTGACGAGTTTCCTCAAGATCGTCGCCGTGTTCCTGCTGGTCGCAGGGAACGCGTTCTTCGTAGCGGCCGAGTACGCCCTCGTCACCGCCAGGCGGACACGGCTCATGGAGCTTGCTCACGAGGGCAGCCGCCGCGCGAGGATCGCACTCCGGATCATGGATGACCCCGTGCGCTTCATCGGCACGGTGCAGCTCGGGATCACGGCCTTTTCCATCGCCCTCGGCGCGATCGGTGAGCCCCTCGTCGAGCACTTCCTCGACCCCGCGCTCGCGCCTACGGTGTCCTTCATCCTCGCCTTCGCGGTCGTGACGTATCTGCACGTCACGCTCGGCGAGCTCGTGCCGAAGGCCGTCTCGCTGACGAAGAACGAGAGCACCGCGCTCTGGGTCGCGCTCCCGGTGGAGGCCTTCTACATCGTCACGTACCCGGTGGTGTGGTTCCTGCAGAAGTCGGCCAACGCGTTCACGAACCTCTTCGGCATCCAGCCTGCGCCGGCCGGAGTCGTCGTCTCGGACGAGGACGAGATCCGCATGATGGTCGCCGCGGCCGAGGACACGGGCGTCATCCACGAGGAAGAAGAGGAGATGCTCTACAAGGTCTTCGACTTCGCGGACAAGGAGGTTCACGAGGTGATGGTTCCGCGGCCCGAGGTCGTGGCGATATCCATCGACCTGCCCCCGCAGGAGTGCCTCGCGGCCGTGATCGACTCCCCGTTCACGCGCTACCCCGTCTACCGGGGCTCCCTCGACGACGTGCTCGGCCTGCTGCACGTGCGCGATCTCTTCTCGGCGCTCTACAACAACGGCATCGACAACGTCGTCATCGAGGAGCTCGTGCGGCCCGCTCACGTCGTTCCCGAGACGAAGGACCTGGCGGCGATGCTGGCCGAGTTCAGGCGCACCAACCAGCACATGGCGCTCGTCGTCGACGAGTACGGGTCCTTCGAGGGGATCGTCACGCTCGAGGACCTCCTCGAGGAGATCGTCGGCGAGATCGAGGACGAGTACGACCTTCCCGACGAGTCGGTCGAGCGCGTCGACGAGCACCGCGTGCGGATCGACGGGACCTTCCCGATCGACGACTTCAACGAGGAGTTCAAGGCCGACCTGCCACAGGAGGACTACCACACGGTCGCGGGCTTCGTCTTCGGCGAGCTCGGGCGCGCCGCCGAGAAGGGCGACGAGGTCCTGCACGACGGCATGCGCTTCCATGTCCTCGACGTCGACGGGCCGCGCATCGAGCGGCTCGAGGTCGAGTTTCTTCCCGAGGATCACGCGGAAGAGGAGCTCGTAGTCGCAGAGTAGGATCCGCGTCCGTGGAGTTCGACCACATCGGCATTCCGGCCGCGGCCAAGCGCGACGGCATGCGCTTCCTCGAATCGAAGCTTCTCTGGCTCACGAGCCCGGCCGACCACGCCTACCGGGTGGAATGGCTCTGGTACGAGCCGAACAGCCCCGAGGCAGAGTTGATCCGCACGGTTCCGCACGTCGCGTACCTGGTGGACAGCCTCGAGGAGGCGATGGAGGGCGGGAATGTGATCGCCGAGCCGTTCGACGTCTTCGGCGAGGTCCGGGTGGGGTTCATCGAAGTCGACGGCGCTCCGGTTGAGTTCGTCGAGCCTTACTGAGCTCGCCGCCGAGCTCGTCCGGATCGACTCCGTCAATCCCGACCTCGTCCCGGGCGGGGCGGGGGAGGGCGAGCTGGCGCGCTTCGTCGCGGAGTGGCTCGCCGATGCAGGGCTCGAGGTCGAGGTGGACGAGGTGGCGCCCGGCCGGCCGAATGTCGTCGGCCGGGCTCGCGGCAGTGGGGGCGGCTCCACGCTCCTCCTGAACGCGCACATGGACACCGTCGGCTACGACGGCATGGAGTCGCCCCTGGAGCCGCGTGTCGAGGACGGGAAGCTCTACGGCCGGGGGGCGTATGACATGAAGGGGAGCCTCGCTGCGATCATGGTCGCCGGCGCCAAGGCGGCCCGGGCGGATCTGCGCGGCGACGTGCTCATCGTTGCGGTCGTCGACGAGGAGGTCTACTCCATCGGAGCCGAGGCGGCTGCCAGCCGTTACACGGCCGACGCGGCGATCGTCGCGGAGCCGACCGGGCTCCAGCTCGTGGTCGCCCACAAGGGGTTCGTGTGGATGGAGGTCGAGACGAAGGGCCGCGCCGCGCACGGCTCGCGCCCCGACCTCGGCGAGGACGCGATCGTCGGCATGGGCGAGGTTCTCACCGGTCTCGGCCGGCTGGCGGAGTCCCTCCTCGGCAGCGCCTCACATCCGCTCCTCGGCAGCGGCTCGGTGCATGCGTCCCTGATCACGGGCGGAGCCGAGCTCTCGACCTATCCCGAGAGCTGCGTGCTCAGCCTTGAGCGGCGAACGGTTCCCGGCGAAACGGCCGAGCTCGTCGAAAGCCAGGTGCGGGAGATCGCGGCCGGCGCGGACGTACGCACGACGTTCGTCCGTGAGCCGTTCGAGGTCGGACTAGACGAGCCGCTCGTGGAATCGGTGCTCCGCCACGCCGGCGATCCGGAGGTCGCGGGCGTTCCGTTCTGGGCCGACTCGGCGGTGTTCGCGGCGGCCGGAATCCCCACGGTGGTCTTCGGCCCCGGGGGAGAGGGAGCGCACGCCGAGGTCGAGTGGGTCGACCTCGCGGGCCTCGAGCGCTGCAAGGACGTCTACGTCGCCGTCGCGAAGGAGCTTTGCGCGTGAGCGACCGTCGGCTCCTCCTGGCGGCCGCCGAGGCCCGCGCGGCCGCGCTCTTCGCAGCTGCGATCGGCCGCGGAGTCGTCCCCGACCTGCAGGGCTCCGTCCTCATCGGACAGCACCGCGTTCCCGCGATCGTTTCCGATCCGGTGGAGATCACGAACGACGTCCAGCTCTTGAACGACACGGTCATCCGCGACGGAGCCATGACGTGGGAGCAGATCTGCACGCCGGCCTACGAGCACTTCTGCCCGCCGCCGAGCCAGAGGCAGGGCGAGTGACGCGCGCCAAGGTTCGCTGGGGGTTCCTTTCGACGGCGAGGATCAACCGGCGCATCCTCGCGGCAGCGGAGAAGTCGGATCGGGCGGAGATCGTGGCGGTCGCGAGCCGGGAGGCGGACCGGGCCGAGGCCTACGCCGTCGAGCATGGCATCGCCCGCTCGCACGGGAGCTACGAAGCGCTCCTCGAGGATCCCGAGGTCGACGCCGTCTACATCGCACTGCCGAACTCCCTCCATGTGGAATGGTCGGTGCGGGCGCTCGCGGCGGGCAAGCACGTCCTCTGCGAGAAGCCGCTGACGCGGAGCCCGGAGCAAGCGGAGGAGGCCTTCGACGCCGCCGAGCGCGCCGGGCTCATCCTCATGGAAGCCTTCATGTGGCGGCACAGCCCGCAAACGGCCAAGCTCGCGCAGCTCGTCGAGGGAGGAGTGATCGGCGAGCTTCAGCTCCTGCGGGCGACCTTCAGCTTCCCGCTCGAAGGCCGCCGCAACATCCGGCTCGACCCCGCGCTCGGGGGCGGCGCGCTCATGGATGTCGGCGCCTACTGCGTGAGCGCCGCGCGCCTCCTCGCTGGCGAGCCGGAGCGCGTCTATGGCGAGCAGGTGATCGGGGACTCAGGCGTGGACACTCTCTTCACCGGCGTCCTCCGCTTCCCGCGCGGCGTGCTCGCCGAGATCGACGCCGGGATGTATCTGCCGCGCCGCGACGGGCTCGAAGCGGTGGGGACGGAGGGCTCGCTGGTCATCCCCGACCCCTGGCTCGCCCAGCGCCTCGTCCTCCATCTGCGGCGCGGCGAAAGCCGGGAGGAGATCGCTCTTCCGCCGGCCGACCCGTACCGGCTCGAGCTCGAGAACATGTGTGCCGCGATCAGCGGCGACGCCGAGCCGCTGCTCGGCCGCGAGGACGCGGTCGGCCAGGCTCGGGCCCTCGAGGCGCTCTACGACTCGGCCGACAGGGGGACCCCCGTCACGCTGACGTGACGGCTGGCGCACAGAGGGCGCTGTCAGCCGTTTTTCAGGTTGCGCGTGTCGACGACCCGGAAGTCCGACCCCTTGACCTTGCCGAGCGTGTGCAGCTGGTCGTTGTCCCAGCCCTCGTCAGGGGCGCCCGTGAGGTACCAGCTCGTCCCGTTGTCGGCGACGATCATCCCGTAGCGTTTCAGCGCCTTGAGGACGACGCGCGCCTGGTACGGGAAGCCGGACACCGGATACCCCGCGCGGAGCCGCAGGCGGAGGCCCATCGGGGGCAGCGACGTGCTCGTCAGGCTCGAGGCGAAGTGGCGCGCCGGGTACACGTAGCCGCGCTTGGAGCGGCTGACAGTGAAGCGGATGGCGTGGTCGATGTGCCCGGCCTGGACCTCCTCGAAGCGGACGAGGCCGGGAAGGATCGGGAGGCCGGCTGCGTCCGCAGACGTCCAGCCGCGCGGCCGAAGCACGTTCGAGGTCAGGCTCCAGATCGCGCCCGAGCCCGCGCTCCACGGCGTCGGGTAGAGGGCGAAAAGCTCGTAGAGCGTGCAGGTGTCCGAGTCGACGACGATCGCGTGGCGGTCGCCGTCCGAGCCGTAGCCGCCCTCGATCTCCACGCCATCCGGAATCGGGTACGGGCCGGCGTCGCTCTCGTCGTCGTACTGGAAATCGACGGCTGAGGTCGGCTGGGAGGAGTCGACCACCGTGATCGGGATCCCGATCGGCGCCCCCTCCCAGAGCCCCGAGCCGAAGTCGGCGTGGACGGGCAGCCGGGCGCCGATCGCACCGACGATTTTCTTCGAGTGCGAGCGCAGCGGCAGCTTGCCGACCGGCTTGTTCCAGACATTCGTCTCGGGAAAGAGCGGGCAGCCCGGCGCGTCCGGCAGCGGCACGGGAGCCGCCGCCGCGGGCGGGGCGAAGACGAGGACTGCGGCGAAAGCGGCGAGGAATCGCACCATCTCGTTCTCGGCCGACCCCGCCGAGCGATCAATCCCTCGCCTGGAAATCCGATCCACGCTTCTCGACGTAAGGGCCTTCGAAATGGCAGGCCGCCCTCTCGTCTTCAGCCTCGTGCTCGCCGGTGCGCTCGCGGTTCCCGCCGTTGCCGCTGCCCGGCCGTTCTACGGCACGGTCGCAGCGCCTTCGACCATCACGCTGAAGAAGGCGAGCGGCGCCAACGTCACGCACGCGAGTCCCGGCTCGCGCAAGTTCGTCATCTCGGACCAGAGCTCGTTCCACAACTTCCACCTGCTCGGGCCGGGCGTGAGCAAGAAGACCGGCATCGACTTCGTCGGCAGCCGCACCTGGACGGTGACACTGCAGGTCGGCACCTACAAGTTCCGCTGCGACGCGCATCCGAAGACGATGCGCGGCAGCTTCAACGTCTCCTAGGAGACCTCTTCCGGCTCGATCCGGCCGTCGGCGATCCGCCAGCCGGCGAGCTCGCCGGTTCTGAGCGAGAGGATGAGGTAGGGCTTGCCCTCCCAGAGCCCGATGTTCTCGACGTCCGTGCGCGACGGGCGCGGCGGGCTCGAAACGTGGGAATGGAAGACAGCGAGCTCGTAGCCCTCGTCCTCCAGGAACCACGTGTCCGGAGGCACCTGCAGCTCGTAGCGGTACGGGCTCTCGGAGAGGTTCGTGCCCGGGATGTAGCGCTCGGCCTCGCCGTCCTTGAAGACGACGACGCCGCACGCCTCGTTCGGACTTTCAGCCTCGGAGTGCTCCACGAGCGCGGAGCGCACCGCGGGCGGGACTACCACCAGAGATGGTCTTCCATCGTTCGCGCGCCCTCCGTCCAGAAGTCGGCGGAGAGGTACTTCCAGCCCGCGTCGGCGAGCACGACGACGACGACGGCGTCCTCGTCGAGCTCGGCGGCGATGCGCCGGGCGACGTGGACGACGGCTCCCGAGGAGACGCCCGCGAAGATTCCTTCGCGGTCGAGCAGCGCGCGCAGGCCGGTGACCGACTCGTCGTTGGAGACGAGGATCTTCCGGTCGAGGCGCGAGACATCGAGGATCGGCGGCACGTAGCCGTCGGCGAGCGAGCGCAGGCCGTAGACCAGGTCGCCCTGGAAGGGCTCCGCCGCCGCGACGAGCACGTCGGGGAAGGACTCCCGCAATCGCTCGCCGGCGCCCATGAGGGTCCCGCCGGTCCCGAGCCCGGCCACGAATGCATCGACACGGGAAAGCGCCTCGGCGATCTCCGCGCCGGTGCCCTCGTAGTGGGCGCGCGGGTTCGCCTCGTTGGCGTACTGGTTGAGCATGAAGTAGCGGGAGTCGCTCTCGGCGAGGCGGAGCGCGAGCCGCACTGCGCCGTTCGACCCTTCGCTCCCCGGCGAGTGGACGACCTTCGCCCCGTAGAGCTCGAGCATGCGGACACGCTCGGGCGTCGAGTTCTCGGGCAGGACGCAGGTCAGGGGGTAGCCCTTGAGCTTCGCGACCATCGCGAGGGAGATGCCGGTGTTGCCGCTCGTCGGCTCGAGGAGCTCGCGGCCCGGCTCGAGCTCGCCCGAGGACTCGGCGGCCTCGACCATCGTCTTCGCGATCCGGTCCTTGATGGAACCGGTCGGGTTTTGGCCCTCGAGCTTGGCGTAGAGCCGCGCCCCTCCCTCCGGGCTCAACCGTGGGAGCTCGACGAGCGGAGTGCGGCCGATGGTCTCGAGGAGCGACGGGGTCAGCGTCTGCTCGCCGCCCGCCATGGCGGGGAGCAGGATGACGGACGTGCCGTCGCCGACCGGCGTGTCGAGGCCGTCGAGCGTGCGGACGTCCTCGTTGTTGACGTAGACGTTGACGAACGGGGCGATCTCGTTTCCGTTCTCGAACACCTGGCTGCCGAGCCCCGGAAAGCGCGCGGCGAGGTCGGCGAGAAGCTCGCGGACGGTGGAGCCAGAGGCGTCCACCTCCCGTGCGCCGCCGACCGAATCGCGGAGCGTGGGCGGGATACGCACGCGGGTCACGAGGCTACGTGCGTCCTTCCGCCCTGGCAGAACTCGACGTAGTCGATGTAGCTCGTGATCGTCGGGTTCTCGCCGCAGACCGGGCAGTCCGGATCGCGGCGGAGTGTGATCTCGGTGAACGTGCCCTCGAGCGCGTCGAACATCTGCAGGCGGCCGATCAGCGGGTCGCCGATGCCGAGCGCGAGCTTCAGCGCCTCGTTCGCCTGCAGCGAGCCGACGACGCCCGGGAGGACGCCGAGCACGCCGCCCTCTGCGCAGCTCGGTGCGAGCTCGGGAGGGGGCGGCTGCGGGAAGAGGCAGCGATAGCACGGGCCCTCGTGCGGTTTGAAGACGGTCACCTGGCCCTCGAAGCGGAAGATCGAGCCGTGCACGACCGGGATGCCGTGCCACACCGAGGCGTCGTTCAGGAGGTAGCGCGTGGGGAAGTTGTCCGCTCCGTCGACGATCACGTCCCAGCCCTCGCCGAGGATCCGGTCGATGTTCTCCGAGGTGAGCCGCTCCTTGAAGACCTTGACGGTGACATCCGGGTTCAGCGCCTCGATCGTCCGCTTGGCCGAGTCGGCCTTCGCCTCGCCGAGGCGGTCGGTCGAGTGGACGATCTGGCGCTGAAGGTTGGTCTCGTCGACCGCGTCGTCGTCGACGATCCCGAGGGTGCCGACGCCCGCGGCCGCGAGGTAGAGCGACGCCGGTGAGCCGAGCCCGCCCGCGCCGATGAGGAGGACGCGCGACTCGAGGAGCCTCAGCTGCCCCTCCTCGCCGACCTCCGGGATCAGCAGGTGGCGGCTGTAGCGGCGGCGCTTCGCGGCGTCGAGCGCCTGCGGAACCTCGTACGGCAGTCCGTTTCGCTTCCAGTCGGTGAACCCGCCGGCGAGCGAGACGACGTGCTCGTAGCCGAGCTCCTCCAGAGTCTTGGCGGCGAAGGCGGAGCGGTTTCCGGCGGCGCAGTAGAGGAGCACCTTGCTCGACTTGTCGGGGACGGCGCGCTCGATCCGCGACTCCAGGTTGCCTCGCGGCACGTGCACCGCCCGGGGGAGGTGCCCCTCGTCCCATTCGTCGCGCTCGCGCACGTCCACGACGGCGACAGAGTTCTCGGACAGGAGCTCCTGTGCGGCGGAGGCGTCGACCTCGTCGATCTCGGACTTCGTCTGCTGGAGCAGCTCGCGGTAGGTCGGCATAACTTCACGAAATATAGCAACTTGACCCGGGCTGCCCAGGTCGCGCGGGCTACGCTCGCAGCGTGTCTCCGCGCACCCACATCCGGCTCGTCGTCGGCGGTTTGGCCCTCGTTGCGGCTGCGGTCGTGGCGGGAGTCGCGCTCATCGGCCGGGGCGACTCGAGCCCTGACCGCAAGCCCCCCGTTCTCGAGCTCAGCGTGCTCCTTGGAGACGACTCGGAGGCCCAGGCCCTTCGTGCGGCGGAGCGGGCGTACGACAGCGGTCAGACCGAGCTTGCGCGCACCCAGTTCGCCGCCCTCCTCCGCGACCACCCGGACTCGGTCGAGGCCGCCGTGGGAGCAGCCGTCGCGGCCTGGCCGGACGGGACGCTCGAGCGGCTGCGGGAGCTCGAGGCAACCCATCCCGATTCCGCTCTCGTCCACCTCCACCTCGGTCTCGTGCTCTACGCCGACGGCAAGCAGGACGAGGCCACCGTGGAGTGGCAACAGGCGGTGGAGGTAGAGCCCGACTCCCAGTCCGCCGTGCGGGCCGGAGACTTGCTGCATCCGGACATGGCTCCGGGACTTCCCTCGTTCTTCACGGCGATCGAGCCTCCAGCGGAGCTCACCGGCAAGACGGCCCAGGAGCAACTGGACATTCTCGAAGCCGCCGCGCGGAGGGGCGGAGCAGACGAGTGGATCCTCTACGGCACCGCCCTGCAGCGGGTCGGGAAGCCCCTGTCGGCCCGGGCTGCATTCGACCACGCGCTCGAGCTCGCGCCGGACCGGCTAGACGCCCAGGTCGCCGCGGCAGTCGGGCACTTCGACAAGGACGACCCCTCTGCCGCGTTCTCCCGCCTTGGCCCGCTGGCGCGCGACAATCCCGACTCCGCACTCGTCCGCTTCCACCTCGGCGTCCTTCTCCTGTGGATCCGCGACCTTCAGGACGCGCGCGCGCAGCTCGAGAGAGCCGCGGCTACCATGCCCGAAAGTCTCTACAGCCGGGAAGCAAAATCGCTTCTTTCCCGTCTTGAAGGCATTGGGACCTAACGTCTAACAAATAGTCCGTTTGGCCCATGGCGAACTGTCCGGTCGCCGTGCAAGAGTCGCGCCACACAAGCGTGGGTTCCGGCACGGAGAGCCGTTGACAAACCGGGGGCCGTCAATACGGTCAGAGGAGGGGTCAGCTTGAAGGAGGGGAGAGGGAATGGAGCGAAAGGCGTGACGCTGGACGAAGACGCCACCAGGGCGCTCGTCCGCCAGGGACAAGAAGCCGGCTTCCTGACGCAGGAAGAGGTCACCGTCGCGCTCGACGAGCTCGAGTTCGACACCGTTCAAATCGACGAGTTCTACCGCGCGCTCGAAGAGCTCCACATCGAGGTCCTCGAGGCCGAGCCGGAAGAGGAGGAGGCGACCACGGCTCAGCCGGAAGCGGCCGAAATGTCCACCGATTCCCTCCAGCTCTTCCTCAAGGACATCGGGAAGGTCCCGCTGCTCACCGCCGCCCAGGAGGTCGAGCTCTCCAAGCGGATCGAGCGCGGCGACCATCGTGCGAAGCAGCAGATGGTCGAGGCGAACCTGCGCCTCGTCGTCTCGATCGCGAAGAACTACCGCAACCAGGGCCTGCCCTTCCTCGACCTTATCCAGGAAGGGACGATCGGGCTCGTCCGCGCGGCGGAGAAGTTCGATTACCGCAAGGGCTTCAAGTTCTCCACCTACGCCACGTGGTGGATCCGGCAGGCGGTCGCCCGCGCGCTGGCGGACAAGGCGCGCACGATCCGCATGCCCGTACACGTCGTCGAGAAGCTGAACAAGATCGGCCGCGTCGAGCGCAAGCTCCTCGCAGAGCTCGGGCACGACCCGACCGCCGACGAAATCGCCCGCGAGCTCGAGATCGATCGCGAAGAGGTCGAGCAGATCCGGCGGAGCGCCCAGGCGCCCATCTCCCTCGAGAAGCCGGTCGGTGACGAGGAGGAATCCGAGTTCGGACACTTCCTCGCCGATCAGAACGCCGCCGCTCCCGACGACGCCGCCGAGACGACACTGCGCAAGGAGACGCTCAAGCGGATTCTCTGCGCGCTCTCGCCGCGCGAGCGCCGCGTCCTCGAGCTTCGCTACGGCCTCGACGGCCAGCATCCGCGGACGCTCGACGAGGTCGGGCGGACATTCAACGTCACCCGGGAGCGCGTGCGCCAGATCGAGAACCAGAGCCTGAAGAAGCTGCAGGCGCTGGCCGAATCGCAGAAGCTGCGCGACGTAGCGGCGTAGCCGACTAGACTCGCGGGCCGTGACGGACGGTCCCGACCAGGCCTGGCTGGAGGAGCTCTACGAGCTCCTCCGGATCCCGAGCGTGAGCGCGGACCCCGCGCACGCCGGCGACGTGCGGCGTGCCGGCGAATGGGTCTGCGACTTCGTGCGAGGGGCCGGAGGCGAGGCCGAGCTCGTCGAGACGTCGACCTTCCCCCTGGCGATCGGGGAGATTCCCGCGTCGAACGGGGACGGCGACGCGCCCACGGTCATGGTCTACGGCCACTTCGACGTGCAGCCGGCGGAGCCGCTCGACCTGTGGGAGTCCGACCCCTTCGAGCCCGAGATCCGCGACGGCTACCTCTACGCCCGCGGCTCCATCGACGACAAGGGGAACTCCTACCTCGTCCTGAAGGCGGCGGAGCTCCTCGCGCGCGCGGGCGAGCTCCCGGTCAACGTGCGGATCACTTTCGACGGAGAGGAGGAGACGGGCGGCCACTCCATCGTCGAGTTCCTCGAGGCCGACGAGCGCGGTGCCGACGCGTGCATCATCTTCGACAGCGGCATGCCCCGCGAAGACGTGCCCTCTTTCGACCTCGGCACGCGCGGGCTCATCTACTTCCACGTGCGCCTGAGAAGCGGCGAGCGCGATCTTCATTCGGGCATGTTCGGCGGCGCGGCCCTGAACGGCGTGCACGCGCTGATGCAGGCGCTCGGGGCCGTCGTGAGCGTTCCGGACGAGCTTCGCGCCGGAGTCATTCCCGCCACGGAGGAGGAGGTGCGGTCATGGGCCGAGCTCGATCCCGGCGCGAACGTACTCGCTGACGAGGGCGCGCGCCCGATGGACGCGGCCGCCGCGGAGGAGTTCTACGTCCGCACGCTCGCCGGCCCCGCCGTTGACGTGAACGGGATCGCGGGTGGCTCTCCGGTCCTGCAGAAGACCGTTCTGCCGGTGGAGGCGGAGGCGAATGTCTCGATCCGTCTTGCCCCCGGCCAGGACGTGGACGAGATCGCTGCGGCCTTCGAGCGGCTTCTCCGCGATGCCGCTCCCGATGGCGCGGACATCGAGATCGAGCGGTGGTCGTCCGCGCCCGCCGGATTCATATCCCCGGATGCACCGGCGGTCAGGCTGGCCCAGGACGCCTTCGAGCGCGCGCTTGGCAAGCGTCCGCTGCTCTTGCGGAGCGGGGGGACCATCCCGCTCGTGCCCGCGCTCGCCGAACGCGGCATCCCGACCATCCTCACCGGGTTCTCGCTTCCGGGCGCCAACATGCACTCGCCCAACGAGCGCCTTCTCGTCCGCTACATCCCGCTCGGCGTCGCGGCCGCGCGCGAGACCCTGCTCGCCTTCAAAGACCTCTAGCTAGACGAGAGCGCGATCGTCCGAGTCCGAGTGGGCGTGGCCGTGCTCGGGGACGAGCCACTCGTGCCCGAACCGCCGCATCGCGTCGATGATGGGGAGGAGTGCCTCGCCCTTGGAGGTCAGCGTGTAGTCCACGCGGCGCCGGGCACTCGTCCGCTCGATGATCCCCTCCTGCTCGAGGACGCGCAGGCGCTCTGAGAGCGTGCGCGGGCTGATGCCGGGGCAGGAGCGCTCGAGCTCGGAGAAGCGGCGGGCTCCTTCGGACAGGTCGTGGACGATCACCGCCGTCCACTTGGCGCCGATGATGTCGGCCGTACAGGCGACCGAGCAGTTGGCGTCATGGACCGGACGCATCGTGCGCATGGGCTCATTGTAGACGGAGGTGGCCCTAGTCCCAGGGCGGCGGGTTGTGAACCCATCTGCCGCCGGCCATCGTCGCGACCACCTTCACCTCCGAGAGCGCCTCGGGCTCGCATTCGAAGGGATCGCCGTCGACGACGACGAGGTCGGCGAGCTGGCCCGGGACGAGACGGCCGCGGCGGCGCTCGGCTCCTTCGAGCCACGCGGGCGCGACGCACGTCGCGTGGACGGCCTCCTCGACAGTGACCCGCTGCTCGGGATGCCAGGCCTCCCGGCCGTCGATCGTGCGGAGGACTCCGGCGGCGATTCCGGCGAGCGGGTCGAGCTCCTCGATCGGCGCGTCCGATCCGTTCGCGACATGCGTGCCTGCGTCGAGCAGCGAGCGGTAGGCGTAGGCGCCCGCGGTCAGCTCGCCCCAGAAGCGGTCGGCGAGATCGCGGTCGGAGGGGGCGTGGCTGAACTGGACGGAAGCGGCGACGCCGAGCTGCGCGAAGCGCGGCACATCCTCGGGCGCGAGCAGCTGTGCGTGCTCGATGCGGGGGCGGAGGCCGCGAGGCTTCCACTCCTCCTGGGTCGCCTCGAACGCGTCGAGGGCCTCCCGGTTCGCCAGGTTGCCGATCGCGTGGACGGCGACCGGGAAGCCGGCGCGCGCCGAGCGCCGGACGATGTCTTCGAGCTCGGGGCGGCTGGTGATCTCGACTCCGGAGCCGTCGAGCATTCGGGCGGTCTGGGAGCCCAGAGTCCCGTCCATGAACGCCTTGATGTAGCCCACCTTGAGATACCCGTCGCCGAGGCCGGAGGACAGCCCGATCTCCGCGAGCCGGTCGATGCGGTCGTGCGGGAGCGACTGCCAGACTCGGAGCGTGAGCGCGCCGTCCTGCTGCAGCTCCTGGAAGACGGCGAGGGCGCCAAGCCACCCGTCCTTGTCGTGGATCGCGACGACCCCGCGAGAGTTCGCGAGCCGGATCCCTTCGCGCGATGCGTCGACCATCTCCTCGTGCGCCGGGCGAACGTAGACGTCGCGGAAATGCCAGGCGCACTCTTCGCGGAGGACGCCCGTCGGCTCGCCCTGGTCGTCGCGCTCGACGACTCCGCCCGGAACCTGGAGGTCGCCGTTCGCCCGGGCGAGCGCAGCCGAGTTCAGCCAGAGCGAGTGGTAGTCGCGCGCCATGAGCGCGGCCGGTACATCGCCCGTGGCCGCGTCCAGCGCCTCCTTCGTCGGCTCGACCGCCGGAGACCAGTCGCCGCTCCGCCAGCCCAGCCCGCGGAGCCAGCTCCCCTCGGGCACGGATCCCACAGCCTCGCGCACGCGGGCGAGCGCCTCGTCGAGCGAGCTCGTGCCCTCGAGGCGCACCTGGCGCTGTGCGAGTGCCCAGGTCGGGAAATGGACGTGCGAGTCCGTGAAGCCGGGGAGGACGCAGCGCCCCCCGAGGTCGATGCGCTCGGGGCTCGCGAGCGCCGTCTCGTGCGTGCCGACGCCCCCGGCGACGAGCTCGCCGGCGATGGCCAGCGCCCCCGCCTTCGGCAGCGCGGGGTCGAGCGTGCGGATGACGCCGTTCTCGAGGATCACGAGGCAATCCAATCGGACCGGCGTACCGTATGAGGAGAAGGATGCGCTTCCTCGTTCCCATCGCCGCGCTGTGTGCCGCCCTCGGGCTGAGCGCCTGTGGCTCGAGTAACGAAGCTGCGGACACCGGCTCCGCGGGTTCACCGGGCGGAGGCAAGGAGATCTCGGTCTCCGCGACAGAATTCTCTTTCGACCCCGGGACCATTCAGATCGACGAGCCGGGTACCTATACGTTCACGCTCACGAACGACGGGAGCACCGGGCACGCGCTGGAGATCGAGGGTCAAGACGTCGAGGAGGAGACCGAGACCGTGGGCGCCGGGAGCTCCGCCCAGTTGACGGTGACGTTCTCGAAGACGGGCACCTACGAGTTCTACTGTCCGGTCGACGGCCACCGCGACCAGGGGATGGAGGGCGAGCTCACGGTCGGCGCTGCCTCCGCGGGCTCGGGGACGACCGATGACCACGGCGGCTCCGATACGGACGAGGACAATGGCGGCGGCTACGGATATGGCTAGCTGATCACGACCCGGTCGAGCACGCCGGTTGCGTCCGGCCTGCCGATCCCGGGCCCGAGCTCGACGAACGCCTGAAGCGCCCGGCCTCGGTCGGGCCGGGAACGTGTCCTCCTGTGCCGGCCCGTAGTCGGCGAGCATGATGCGGGTGCCGCCGGCCTCGAGGGCAGGTCGTTCGCCGCGGGCGGCCAGGCGAACGTGGCGGCCGCGAGGGTGATGAGCGCACCCGGCTTCATGGCGCCGGCGGCGCCCAACCGGTGAGGACCGGGAAGGGGCCGTTCTCGCCCAACGAGAACTCCGCGGTCATGTTCGAGACAGCAACGACCTTCCCGAGCCGGGGGGGAGCGCTCTTGAAGAACAGGAACTGATCGGCGGCGGGCCAGCCCGCTGCGATCCACGCGAGGTCCGGGGACGTGACGAGGTTCGAGATCCGTCCAGGCCCTTCGAACATCCGTGTGTCGGGCATGAGCCGGCAGGCGCCCGAGACCGTGCAGTCCGAGCGGAAGAGCGCCGTGGAGTCGGTCTTCGGGTCGTAGTCGGCGTACAGCACTCCGCCGTAGAGCAGGAGGACGGTGTCGAGCAGCACATGGCCTGCCGGCACCCGGAGGAAGGGCGTTTCCTCTTCGTCGCGGAACACGATCACCCGGGAATCGGTCGAGACGACGAGGCGGGCGCGGAAGAACGCGAGCTCACGTATTCCGTCCACAGCTCGTGTGCGCGACAACTCGCGGCCCGTATCGACATCGACCGCGTGGACCCGGCCGGCCGCGTCGGCGTAGGCGAGCACGTGCGAGTCGGGCTTCCACGCCGGCGCAATGGGGGCGACCCCATCCGCGACGACGGCGTCGGGCGAGCCGTCGCCGGCGACGACATGGAGCGTGTCGCCGGCCCGGTAGGCGATGCGGGTGTCGAGGCCGCCGCCCGACCAGCGCGGGTCGCTGACCGGTTCAGTCCGGGAGAGCGTCCAGCGTGGCACCTCGCCCTCCGGGTCGAGCGCGACGAGCTGGTGCCCTCGTGTGGCGATCACGTAGAGGCCGCGCGGAGACCATGACGCGTCCTCGTAGCCGCTCAGGAGCCGTTTCGAGCCGTCCCCGTCCACGACCCAAGCCCCCGCCGGAGAGAGAACGAGCAGGCGGCCGGGGGCCGGGAGCTTCACGAGGGCGGGCTGCGACGGCTCGCGCCCGACCGCGTCGCGGAAGCGGTCGACGACGGCCATCCCCGGTGGCGTCAGGGCTGCCACGACGATCGCTCCGGCGGCGACCAGCGCCACGAGCGGGCCGCGATGCCGCCTCGACCAGCGCACCGGCTCCCTCGACTCGAACGCCGCGTCGACGACGCGCCACGCACGCTCGGCTGCGCCGGCCTCGTCCGGGACGGTTGCCTGTCGAAGAGCGCTGCGCAGGCGGTCCTCGCTCACGAAGGCTCCCTCATGACGCGCTCCTGCAGGGCGTCGAGGCCGCGGCGGAGACGCGAGTTGACAGTCCCGCGCGGAAGCTCGAGGAGGTCGGCGATCTCGCCTGGTGAGTAGTCGAGGACGTAGCGGAGGACGATCACTGCCCGGTGATCGGGCGCGAGCGAGGCGAGCGCCGCCATCGTCTCGCCGCTCAGGTCGTCGGCAGGAGCCTCCGGTCGAGCGGGGGCGACGGCCAGTTGCTCGTCTCCGACTTCCCGCCGGAGAGCCCGTGTCCGCGTCCAGTCGATCGCGCGGTTCACCACGATCCGGTGCAGCCACGGCCCGAACGGCCGCCGGCGGTCGAAGCGGTCGAGCGCGCGCACCGCGGAGAGAAAGGCTTCCTGGGCAATGTCCTCGGCCGCGGCGGCGTCGTGGACGACGAGATACGCGGCCCGGTAGGCGACGGGCCAGTGGCGGCGGAAAAGCGCCTCGAGGTCCGAGGCCGATCCTCCCTGGGCGCCGCGCACCCAGGCATGCTCCTCGCGGCCCGCTCCAGCCATGGCGTGCCGACTATACGAGCGTGTGCCCGCAGGAAGTCCATCCCGATACCTACGCGCGCGGCGGCCCGCGAGGTCCATACCATTCCCGCCGTGGACGCCCTCCTGATCGTCGACTTCCAGAACGACTTCACCCCTGGCGGCGCGCTGCCCGTGGCCGAGGGCGACGAGATCGCCGGGCCGATCAACGAGCTGCTCGACCGCTTCGACCTCGTGATCGCGACGCGCGACTGGCATCCGGCCGACCACGGCTCCTTCGTGGGGATCGAGGTCGACCCGGGCCGGTGGCGCGGCGCCGATCCGCCCTCGATCTGGCCGGTGCACTGCGTCGCCGGGACCCCGGGCGCCGAGCTCCATCCCGACCTCGAGGTGGCGAAGGTCGACGTGGTGATCGACAAGGGCCAGGACCCGAACAGCCAGGGGTATTCAGGCTTCCAGGACACTCGCCTCGGCGATCTCCTTCGCGAGCGCGGAGTCGACCGCCTCTTCGTCGCCGGCCTCGCGACCGACTACTGCGTCAAGAACACGGTGCTCGACGCCCGGCGGGAGGGTTTCGACGTCACCGTGGTCGAAGACGCCGTGCGAGGTGTCGACGTCGTGCCCGGCGATTCCGAGCGCGCGCTCGAGCAGA
>DATEOR010000036.1:0-7823 GCA_035273885.1 Gaiellaceae bacterium | reverse complement strand
GGCACCTCGGACGAAACCGTCGGCTCGGCCGAGAGCTGGCCGCGTGTCGCGGACGCGCTGAATCGCGGAGAGCTGTGCCTCGTCGACGGCGCTGGGCACATGCCATGGTTCGAGGACGCGGCCCGAGTCGCGCAGGAGATCGACGCCTTCCTCTCCGAATGAGGTCGCCGCAAGGTCCTGTCGCAGGCTGGCCTCATCCGCATCGGTGCAATCCGTGACAAGGATTTAGAGCTAGAAGCTGCGCTGCACGGTCACTTCTCGACACGTCACAACGGGCATCTGAGTACATCTGAGTCCACCTCGCGGAGAGCGCCTGGATTTGAGAGAGGCGCTAACCCGCATAAAGAAAACCGCCGATTTGCGGCGGTTTCTCATGGAGCTAGCCGGACTCGAACCGGCGACCTCCTGGGTGCGATCCAGGCGCTCTCCCAACTGAGCTATAGCCCCGCGCGGACGAAGTGTAGCGAGGGCTACGACGAGGACTGCTGCGCGCCCTGCTTGTCGAAGAGCTTGCCGGCCATGATCGTCTCCGCCATGTCCTTCGACTCCTCGCGGTAGACCGAGCCGTCCTCGAACTCGATCACCGGGTACTTCGTCTGCCCGCTCAGCTGCTCGATGTCGTGCCGCTTGCCGATCGCAGGCCACGGGCCGGTGACGAGCTCGTACTCGATCCCCTGATCGTCGAGCGCCTTCTGCACGCGCCAGCACGGATGGCCGCCCGCCTTCACCCAGAGGTTCTTGCAGCGGTAGAGCTTGATCGCCACGCGCCTACGATACCCCTCGGTGCGGGCAGTCGTTCTCAACTCGTCCGGGCAACCGGAGCTGGCGGAGCTGTCCGAGCCCGAGGGGTCGGAGATCCTCCGCGTCCTCGCGTGCGGGCTCTGCGGCAGCGACGTCGAGAAGATCGGCCGCGCGGCGGAGGGAACGGTTCTCGGGCACGAGGTCGTGGCCGAGGCGGACGGAAAGCGGGTCGCGCTCATCCATCACCGGCCATGCGGCGAGTGCGAGCGCTGCCGGGCCGGGCACGAGTCCACCTGCGAGGAATTCGCTGCCGCCACGATCCAGCCCGGCGGGTTCGCCGAGCGAGTCGCGGCGCTCGGCGGCTGGGTCGATCTTCCGGACGAGGTCGACGACGCGCTGGGCTCCTACGCCGAGCCGCTCGCCTGCGTCCTCCGCGGAGCCGAGCGGGTGCCGCCCGGCGAGGTGCTCGTCCTCGGAGGCGGGTTCGTCGGCCGGCTTTTCGCCGCGGTTCTGACCCGGCGCGGCGAAACCGTCTACGTGCGCGATGCGCACCCGGCGCGGAACGGGCCCGAACCCTCACGCGCGGTACGCGCGGTGGTCGTCTGCGCGCCGGGCGCGGGAGCCGACGCGCTCGCTGCGGCCGAGCCGGGTGGAACCGTGCTCGTTTTCGCCGACGCGGGCGTGCTCGATGCCGCGGAGGTCTATCGCCGGGAGATCACGGTCACCGGCTCGCGCTCGGCCACGCGCCGGCACATGGAGGAGGCTGTCACGCTTCTCCCCGAGCTCGACCTGCCCGAGCCGCTCGTCCTCCCGCTCGACCGCTTCGACGAAGGCCTCGCCGCCTACCGGAACCGCGAGGCCCTGAAGGTCGTCTTCCGCCCGTGAAAGCCCTTCTCTTCCACGGGCCGGGCGACCTGCGCCTGGAGGAGGCCCCCAAACCGGAGCGCGGGCCGGGCGACGTGCTCGTGCAGATCGAAGTCGCGCTCACCGACGGCACGGACGCGAAGGCCTTCCGCCGCGGGCATCCCGTGCTTCTCGGCGAGCTGCCGAGCCCCTTCGGCCACGAGTTCTGCGGGGTGGATGTGGCCACAGGCCGGCGCGTCGTCGCGGCGAACTCGGCGCCGTGCGGACAGTGCGCCCCGTGCAAGCGTGACCAGGAGGAGCTCTGCGAGAACCTGCAGCCACTCCTGAACGGTGCCTACGCCGAGTACCTGCTCGTCCCCGAGCGCATCGCGGCGCGCAACCTCCTCCCAGTCCCTGACGGGCTCGACTCGAAAGTGGCCGCCATGGTCGAGCCGCTCGCCTGCTGCCTACACGGGATCGACCGGGCGGAGGTCGGTCCCGGCCAGACCGTCGCCGTCCTCGGCCTTGGCCCGATCGGGCTGATGCTCTGCGCCGCTGCGCGCGACACAGGCGCCAACGTGGTGGCGGTCGGCGGCCGGCCCGAGCGGCGCGCCCTCGCTCCCGAGTTCGGCGCCTCCCCCGGTGACGGCAAGGGCGCCGACGTCGTCATCGAAGCGGTCGGGTCCGAGGAGGCCTGGCACGACGCGCTCGGGCTTGTCCGACCGGGCGGGACGGTTCTGTTCTTCGGAGGCCGCGAGGCGGCCGTGGACACCTTCCGCCTGCACTACGAGGAGCTCACCCTGCGGGGCGCCTTCCACCACACGCCGGCGAAGGTGCGAGCCGCGCTCGCCTTCCTCGCGAGCGGCGCGCATCCCTGGCACCGGCTGATCACGCACGAAGTCGGTCTCGAGGGCGTCGCTACGCTGCTCGCCGATCCGCCACCCGACTATCTGAAGGCAGCGGTGTATCCATGAGAATCCTCACCGCGCGCGAGTTGAACCGCTCGCTGCTGTCCCGGCAGCTCCTGCTCGAGCGCTCGTCGAAGTCCGTCATCCAGGCTCTCGAAGCCGTCGGCGGCCTGCAGACGCAGAACGCGACCGGCGGCTACATCGGCCTGTGGACGCGGCTCGAGAAGTTCCAAATGGCCGACCTGACCAAGGCGCTCGAGGATCGGCGCGCCGTCCAGGGGACGATGATGCGCATCACGATCCACCTCGTCTCGGCGGGCGACTATCCGTTCGTCGCCGCCGGGACGAGGTCGAGCCGCCGAGCCGGCTGGCTTCGCTACCACCAGGGCCGCGTTACTGAGTCGGACGTGAAGAAGGCAGCCACGGCGGCGAGGAAGGCCCTGGCCAACGGGCCGCTGTCACGCAAGGACCTGAAGCCCGCCGTCGACTCCTCCGCTGTGTGGAACGGCGTCAACGCGCTCTACGACGTCTTGCGCGTCCCACCCTCGGGGACCTGGGAGCGCCGCCGAGCGGACATCTACGCGATGGCGGACGACTGGCTCGGGCCAATCGAGGCCAGCGAAGAGCAGGGCCTCGAGCTGCTGCTCAAGCGCTACCTCGGCGGCTTTGGGCCGGCCCGCCTCGCCGACGCGGCAAACTGGGCGGGAGTCGCCGCGAAGAAGCTGCAGCCCGCCACGGAGAAGCTGAACCTGCGCCACTTCGAGGACGAGGAGGGCAAGGAGCTCCTCGACTTGCCGCGCGCCCCAATCCCCGACGCGAAGACGCCCGCTCCGGCGCGCTACCTGCCGGTCTGGGACGCGATTCTCCTCGCGCACGCGCGCCGCGCAGAGATCCTCGCCGAGGAATACCGGCCGCTGATCTTCACGACGAAGACGCCGCAGTCCGTGAACACCTTCCTCGTGGACGGCGCGGTCGCCGGAAAGTGGAGCGTGAAGCGGACCGCGAAGAAGGCCGAACTCCTCGTCGAGCCGTTCGAGAAGCTGCCCCCGAAGGCGAAGAAGGAGCTCGAGGCCGAGGGCGAGAGGCTCGTCCGCTTCCACGAGCCCGACGCCGAGAGTCACACGGTCAGGCTCGCCGGATCAGCGTGACGCCGTCGCGAATCGTGAGCATGACGCTCACGACGCGCTCGTCTGCAACCACGTGCTCGTTGAACGCACGGATCGCTACGGTGCCATCGGAGTCGTCCGACTCGTCGAGGACACGGCCGCTCCAGAGGGTGTTGTCTGCGGCGATGAGCCCCCGCCCGGAAAGCCGCGGCAGGACCGCCTCGTAGTAGTTCACGTAGTTCGGCTTGTCCGCGTCGATGAAGACGAAGTCGAACTCGCCCTCGAGCCGCTCGACGGTCTCCACAGCTGGCCCGAGGTGAATGGTGATGCGGTCCGAGTAGCCGGCCTCGTCGATGTAGCGCTGCGCGACTGCGGCGTGCTTCTCCTCGATCTCGCACGTGTCGATGTGCCCGCCGTCGGGAAGCGCCGCAGCCATCGAGATCGACGAGTAGCCGCTGTACGTGCCGAACTCGAGCACGCGCTTCGCGCCCGTCGCGAAGACCATGAACTCGAGAAAACGCCCTTCCACTGTTCCCGTGAGCATCTGCGGCGCGTCGAGGGTCGCCCTCGTCTCGTCCGCGAGCCGGGCGAGGAGCTCGGGCGGCCGAGTCGTGTGCTCGGCCGCGTAGCCGTCGATCTCCTCTGGGAGCACGTAGGTCATCGCGACCTTTCTATCCGAGATCCGCCGATGATTGCGTTGCGTCCGTCCGCGAACCGCACCCAGCCCTTCCCGTTGCCATCGTAATCCGCCGACCAGGCGATGAGCGTCGCCTCGGCTCCGGCGACATAGACCCGCTCCTCCCCCTCCGGCTCCACTCCGCGCCAGACGCGGACGAACGGGTTGTTCTCCCACTCCCAGCCGATCGTCGTCTCCTCGGTGTGGCCGGGGTAGACCTTCATGTCCGGCGGAAGGCCCATGAGGACGTCCATCACCGACCGGCGGAGATCCTCGAAGGCGTCGCGGGTACCGCCGACCGAGCCCGCGAAGAGCGTGTCGCCGGTGAAGCACACCTCGCCGTTGACGTCGAAGGCAAGCATCCCGGGGCTGTGCCCGGGGGTGCGAAGAGCTTCGATCCGTAGGTCGCCCGTCTCGATGATCTCGCCGTGGCCCACGGGCTCGGCGCCGGCAACGTCCTCGGCCGGATCGGCGACGACGGTCGTCCCGAAGCGGCGCTCGAGCTCCTCGTGATGCGCGATGTGGTCCGAGTGCGCGTGCGTCGTGAGGAGGTGCGTGACCTGCACCTCGAGCCGTTGAACGGCGGACATGAGCGGCTCGATCGGAGCCCCGCTGTCGACGAAGACAGCGGTTCCTCCGGCCCGGTCCGCGACGAGATAGGCGTTCGACAGCCAGGTCGGATCCATGGAGCGTTCGACGATCACGGCGTCGGTAGGATGCCTGGACCCAAGCCAGGGAGGAACGCAATGGGCCTGATGAGCCGCACGTCCGCCGTCGTCAAGGCGTGGTACTCGAAGCTCCTCGACCGCGCCGAGGACCCGGCGACGACGCTGGATTACTCCTACGAGCGCCAGCTCGAGCTGCTGCAGAACGTCAAGAAGGGCATCGCAGACGTCGTCACCGCGAAGAAGCGGCTGGAACTGCAGACCAAGAAGCTCGAGACGGAGCTGCCGAAGCTCGAAGACCAGGCCCGCCAGGCTGTCGCTGCGAACCGCGAGGATCTCGCGCGCGCCGCGCTCGAGCGCAAGGCCTTCGCGCAGCAGCAGCTGCAGAGCCTCGACCAGCAGATAGACGACCTGGCTGCGCAGCAGGAGAAGCTCGCCGACAGCGAGAAGCGCCTCGCTGCCAAGGTGGAGGCCTTCCGCACGCAGAAGGAGACGATCAAGGCCCAGTACTCGGCCGCCGAGGCCCAGGTGAAGATCGGCGAGGCCGCGACCGGGATCGGCGAGGAGATGGCGGACACCGGTCTCGCCATCCAGCGCGCCCAGGACAAGACCGAGCAGATGCAGGCCCGCGCCGCGGCAGTGGACGAGCTCGTCGAGTCGGGCACGCTCGAGGACTACACGGCTTCCGGCACGCAGCTCGACCGTGAGCTCGCGCAGATCTCCGCGCAGAGCCAGGTGGACGCCGACCTCGAGCGCCTCAAGGGCGAGCTCGCGGCCGGCGGCAAGCAGAAGGAGCTCGAGAAATGATCGTCCGGATCATGGGAGAGGGGCAGTACCGCCTCGAAGAGGATGCCGTCGGGCGGCTGAACGAGCTCGACGACCGTGCCCAGGAAGCGCTCGACCGCGACGACGAAGGCGAGCTCGACCGCTACCTCGACGAGATGGCCGGCCTGGTCAGACGCGACGGAGAGAGGCTTTCGGACGACGATCTCTCCGCCTCCGACGCGATCGTGCCGCCCAGCGACATGAGCCTCGCGGAGACGAAGATGTTCTTCTCCGACGAGGGTCTTATCCCCGACATCCCTCAGTAGCGTCCTGTAGCCTCCCAGGCTTCTCCGAGGAAGAAGCCTCCCCTTGCGCTACGGACTCGCCCTCCTATCCGCGCTCGTCCTTGCCCTCGCCGTCACCGCGGCGAGCTCCGCCGAGCCCACGATCGGCTCGAAACGCGCCGAGGCACAGCAGGTGCTCGGGGAGATCCAGGCCATGGATGCACAGATGGAGAAGGCGGTGGAGGCCTGGAACGCCGCGAACGTCCGCCTCGACCAGATCAAGCACGACCTGGAGGTCAATCAGAGCCGCCTCGTGACGGCGAAGAAGAACCTCGCCAAGGCACGGGCCCAGGTTTCGGCGCGCCTGGTCGCCCTCTACACGTCCAATGAGCCGGACACGCTTTCGATCATCTTCGGCGCGGTGAGCCTCGGCGACCTGATCGAGCGGATCGACTCGGCGAACCGGATCGCGGATGAGGACGCGCGCATCGCTGCCGAGGTGACGCACTACCGAAACGAGGTGCAGAGGCGCCAGGAGGCACTCGTCAAGGCCCAGGCCGACCAGGAGAAGGTCGTGGCCGAGCGCGCCGCCCAGCGTTCGTCCATCGAGAGCCAGCTCGCCGAGCGCCAGGCGCTGTACTCCTCCATCAAGGATCAGATCGCGCAGCTCGAGGCCGCCGAGCGCGAGCGCCAGGCCCGGCTCGCCGCCCAGGCCAAGGCCGCCGCGCAGAAGCAGCAGCCGGCGCCCGCACCGGCTCCTTCCCCCTCCCCGCCGAGCGGCTCTTCGGGTTCGTCCGGCGGATCTTCGGGCAGCTCCGCTCCTCCGCCGGCGACACACTCGAGCGTGGTCTCGATCGCCCTGCAGTACCTCGGCGTCCCCTACGTCTGGGGCGGCGCCAGCCCGTCGGGGTTCGACTGCTCGGGCCTCACGATGTACGCGTATGCGAAGGTCGGCGTCTACCTGCCGCACAACGCGGCCATGCAATACGGGATGGGCACTCCGGTCTCGCGGAGCCAGCTCGCGCCCGGCGACCTCGTGTTCTTCAACGGGCTCTCGCACGTCGGCATGTACATCGGCGGCGGCCGATTCGTGCACGCACCGCACACCGGAGACGTCGTGAAGATCTCGAGCCTCTCCGAGTACTGGTACTCGGCCACGTACGTCGGGGCTCGCCGCTACTAGCCCAGAAGAGAGAAACGGCCAGGAAGGAGATCCTGGCCGTTTTCTGTGCGCGAACTCGTCTGTACCCAACTGAGATGCCGTTTCCGCCGAAAACTTGCACTCGGTCTCGGTCTGGCTCCGACGAGGTACCCCGATCTAGGTAAGCGCTAAAGGCCTCACGCCGGGCCGCCGAAGAAGGCCACTTCACCCCGGGACGGGTTCCGCATCTCATGTGCCGTCGTCTTTCCACACACCTCGTCGTGCTGGTCCTGCTGCTCGCCTTTCCGGCGGGCTCAGCAGCCGCGCCCGACCGCTCCGACGAAGGAGTCAGGCCGACGATGCCCGTCGAGATGCGGCCGACGACCGGCGAGAAGGCCGTCGCGATCGCGCTCCGCTACCTGGGCACGCCGTACAGCTGGGCCGGAGCGAGCCCCTCGGGCTTCGACTGCTCAGGGTTCGTCATGTACGTCTACGGGAGGCTCGGCATCACGCTCCCGCATTCGAGCTGGATGCTCTGGAGCGAGGGCCGGCCGGTCGCGCGCAAACACCTTCGGGCGGGCGACATCGTCTTCTTCAACAAGCGCTCCCACGTGGGCATCTACGTCGGGAACGGTGCGTTCGTGCATTCGCCGCACTCCGGCGACGTCGTGAAGATCTCCCGCTTCTCGGAGGG
>DATEOR010000035.1:0-3012 GCA_035273885.1 Gaiellaceae bacterium | reverse complement strand
ATAAAAGGTACTCCGGGGATAACAGGCTTATCCTCCCCAAGAGTCCACATCGACGGGAGGGTTTGGCACCTCGATGTCGGCTCGTCGCATCCTGGGGCTGAAGCAGGTCCCAAGGGTTGGGCTGTTCGCCCATTAAAGCGGCACGCGAGCTGGGTTCAGAACGTCGTGAGACAGTTCGGTCCCTATCCGCCATGGGCGTTGGGAACTTGAGAGGAGTCGTCTCTAGTACGAGAGGACCGAGACGAACAGACCTCTGGTGTATCAGTTGTCCTGCCAAGGGCACTGCTGATTAGCCACGTCTGGATGGGATAACCGCTGAAAGCATCTAAGCGGGAAGCCCACCTCGAGATGAGGTTCCCCATCACTTCGAGTGAGTAAGGGCCGTGGAAGACCACCACGTCGATAGGCGGGCGGTGCAAGCGCAGCAATGCGTTCAGCTGACCCGTACTAATTGCCCGAGGTCTTGATTTTGAACACGTCTGGGTCGCTATGGAGTTTTGAAGGTGACGCGAGCTCCGGCCCTTCGGCCGGCGGGCGCGACCCTTTGACAGTTCGGCGGTCATAGCGACGGGGAAATACCTCTTCCCATTCCGAACAGAGAAGTCAAGCCCGCTCGCGCCGATGGTACTTGGGGCGCAAGCCCCCGGGAGAGTAGGACGCCGCCGGTTTTCTTGGAGGCGGGGGAGCGCAGCTCCCCCGCCTCATTTTCGTGGGCTGCGATCCGGCGTCAGCGAGCGAGCCGGACGCCGAAGCCCGGCGCAAAGTCCGCGAGGAAGCGATCGACGAGCGCCGTGTAGCCGACCCGGTTCTCCGTGAACGAGTGGGCGTGCGACGCCTCCCAGTCCGGGATGACGAGGCGGGTGCGCGCCCTGTCGCTCGCGGCGTAGATCCGCTCCGAGTGCGAGACGGGCGTGAAGCCGTCCTGACGGGAGTGGACGAGGAGCACGGGCGCCCGCACCTTCCCGATCGCGTCCAGGGGCGCCGGGTCGCGGGCGTCGAAGCCGCCGCGGAGCGACGAGGCGAAGAGCGCCCCGGGGACGAAGACCTTCGCCCAGCTCCCGTACTGCTCCTCGGCCTGGACGCGGGCGATGTCGCCGAGGCTCGAGAACGAGGAGTCGGCGACGACGAACGCCACGGCGCTGCCCGGCTCGGATGCAGCCTGGAGTGCGGTGGCGGCGCCGTACGACCAGCCGATGATCCCGATCTTCGAGCGCGGCAGCCCTGTCCGCTCGTCGAGCCATTCCAAGGCGCGGAGCAGGTCGTCGCGCTCGTGCGCGCCGAAGGTCAGGATCGCGCGGTCGCTGTCACCGTGGCCGCGCGCGTCGTAGAGGAGGAGGTCGCAGCCGCGCTGCCAGAAGATCGGTGTCGCCCCCAGGACCTCGCCCTTGCTGCCGCCGAAGCCGTGGAGCATCACGGTCGCGCACCCGGCGTCGCGCGGGTTGTCGAAGTACCAGGCGGCGAGATTCACGCCCTCGCCTCGGATCGTCACGCTCTCGGGGTCCGGCAGGTCGTAGTCGGAGAACTCCTCAGGCCCGAGCGCCGTGAACTGCTGGGCGACGAGCTTCTCGGAAAAGAGCCACGAGACGGCTGCATACCCGAGTACGACGAGCGCGAGGCTGGCGAGGGTGATTGCGAGCCAGCGGCGCACGACTCGCGACGATATCGGTCGGCCTCGACGCGCCCGCTAGCCGTCCCCGGCGAGCGCACGGAGCAACGCGGCGCGCTGGTCGGTCGGCGGGTGCGTCACGAACATGCGCGCGACCCGCTCCTCGTGGTCGAACGGGCTGACGGTGTAGAGCGGCTCGGTCGCCGGGGAGGCGTGGAACTCGACGAGGTCGCCCGCACGCTCGAGACGGATCAGCGCGTCCGCGAGGTCGTTCGGATCGGCGAGACGCGCCGCGACCGCGTCCGCCGCGAGCTCCCGCTTCGACGAGAGGAGCAGATGCGTGAACGCCGAGGCGACGGGAGCCAGGACCGCGAGAAGGAAGCGGGAGAGGAAGCCGCCGACCCGCGTCAGCTCGAGCAGCGTCGCCGAGAGGAGGACGGCGTAGGTCTGCGTGAGGACGTCGCGCGCACGGACGTGCGCGAGCTCGTGCGAGAGCACCGCGCCGAGCTCGTCCGGTGACAGGGCGGCCAGCAACCCCGTGCTGACGACCAGTGTCGAGCTCCTCGGCCCGCGTCCTACGACGAACGCACGTGGAAACCCGTCGTCGAGGAGCTGGAGCTTCGGCGAGGCGATGTCGAGCTGGGCGGCGACCCGGTCGGCGGTCGAGCGGAGGAGAGGGTCCTCGGCGAGCGCGAACGGGCGGGCGCCGAGCATGCCCAGCAGCGCACGGTCGCCCACCGCGTATGCCGCGCTCGCGGCGAGCAGCGAGCAGAACGCGAAGAGGGTTGCGCCGCGGGCGTCGGCGAGGAGCCAGCCGATCCCTGCGAACACCGCGGCGAGCACCGCGACGAGGACCCAGGCCTTGAGGACATTGCGCGCGGCCGCGCCGCGCACGCCGGGGAGGTCGGTCAGCCTTCGTCGTCCTCGTCCGGACGGTCGTCGCGGTCGAGCTCCTCGAGGCCGCGCGGGGGCCAGTCGGGCTCGGGCGCGTCACACCGGCTGGAGCAATGGAGGCTTGCGACGTTCTGGAGCGGGACGAGAATGTGGCCGTTCAGCTCGACGTGCGGGACGTCCTCGATCGAGCAGTAGGCAGTGAGCACGCCTTCCTGGTACTCGCCGCCGAAGAGCGCGAGCTCGATCTGCTCGCCCTTGTACTTGTTCGTGTAGTCCTCCACGGCCCGCAGGCTAGCCGAACCCGCATGAAACGGTGGCCGTCCCGGCCGTAAAGGTCGCTAAGTGCGCTGATGGTGGTGCACCGGTGGTGCCTCGAGATCGTGTGCATCGCAGACAACGCTACCGCCAACCATTGGCCTCCTTCGCGAGCTCGGGCCCCGAGCGGCGGTCCGTGTTGCAATTGTGACAAGCGGCTGAGAAAATCGGCCGTAACTCATCGCGAGAGGGGGAAC
>DATEOR010000034.1:0-13407 GCA_035273885.1 Gaiellaceae bacterium | reverse complement strand
GCATGTCGGTGGCCACTCCGCTCGCCGCCTGCCCGTGGACGGGCGCAGAGGCCACAACCGGCGTGATTGCGGTCGAACTCTCGCCCCGCGCGTCCAGCCACATCAAGAAGGCGGCCAGCCCCACCGCGGCGGCGGTGAAGCCGAGGACGATGGCTGCGAACATCCAGAAGGCGCCGCCGACCGAACTGGGAGCGCCCGGACGTGTCTGGACAGGAACGTGGTGTGAAGCTGGGTGCGAGGCCATAGGAGATCTCCTTTGTCTTCTGGCCTCACGCTATGGCCGCCGCCACTCGCCGGCATCGCCGGATCGCCGTATTGGCGTTGCGGGTTTGCCGCAGCGGTCGAAAGCCCCGTCGTCCGCCCGCGCCCGGCTACAATGCCCTCCGCGCGGGGGCGTAGTTCAGCTGGTTAGAACGCCGGCCTGTCACGCCGGAGGTCGCGGGTTCGAGTCCCGTCGCTCCCGCCTCGTGCTTATGGTGGGCCGATGAAGATCAAGGCGGCAGTCCTCGAGGAGTTCGGCCAACCGCTCGAAGTACAAGAGCTCGATCTCGACGAGCCGAAGTCCGGAGAGGTGCTGGTCCGGCTGACCGCGTGCGGGGTCTGCCACACCGATCTCTACACCGCCTCCGGAGCCGATCCCTCCGGGTACGCGCCCACGGTGCTCGGCCATGAAGGCGCCGGGATCGTCGAGAAGCTGGGCCCGGACGTCACCTCCGTCGCGCCGGGCGACCAGGTCGTGACGCTCTTCTCGCCCCAGTGCCGGGAGTGCGTTCACTGCAGGAGCGACCGCACGAACCTCTGTCTGGCGATCCGCGACATGCAGGGCCAGGGCTTCCTCCCGGACGGGACGACACGGCTCGGCCGCGGCGGCGAGCCGATCCGCCACTTCATGGGGACGTCGACGTTCGCCGAGTACACGGTCATGCCGGAGATCGCCCTCGCGAAGGTCAATCCGGAGGCGCCGCCGGAGCACGCGTGCCTCTTCGCCTGCGGTCTGTCCACGGGTCTCGGGGCCGCGATGAACACCGCGAAGGTCGAAGCCGGCGCGACCTGCGTCGTCTTCGGCGCAGGCATGGTGGGGCTGGGCGCAGTCGCAGGGTGCCGGCTCCAGGGCGCGGAGCGCATCGTGTGCATCGATCTCTCCGAAGAGCGGCTCGAGCTCGCCAAGGGCCAGGGCGCCACCGACACGCTGGTGGCCGGCCCGAACTCCGTCGAGCGGATCGTCGAGATGACCGGAGGTTTCGGCGCCGACTACACGTTCGAGGCGACGGGAAATGTCGCGGTCATGCGCCAGGCCGTCGAGTCCGCTCGGATGGGCTGGGGCCTCTGCACCGTCGCGGGCGTCGCCGGCAAGGGCGAGGTGCTGGAGGTCGTCCCGCGTTATCTGATCACCGGCCGGCGAGTCGCGGGCTCGTCGTTCGGCGGTGTGAAGGGCCGCGATCAGGTTCCGCAGTACGTCGAGCGCGCGCTTGCCGGCGACATCGACGTCGCCGCGTTCGTCTCACACCGGATCGCGCTCGACGACGTCAACCGCGGGTTCGAGCTCATGGAGGCCCAGGACGGCATCAGAAGCGTGATCGAGTTCGCATGATTGTCGAGCGGGTCGAGCATCCCGACTGGCTGTCCAACGCCTACCTCGCTGCCGAGGGCCCGGGCGGGCACGGCGTCTTCATCGACAGCAACGGGCTGACCGAGGCCCTGGAGGAGCGCGCCGAGCGCGACGGCATCGCGATCACACACGTCCTTTGCACGCACAGCCACCCGGATCACGTGGTCGCGATCGAGGAGCTCGCCGATCGGCACGGCGTGCCGCTGCTCGGGCACGCGCAACTCGCCGACGGCGAAGAGGTCGAGAGCGGAGGGCTCCGCATCAGGGCTCTCTATACGCCCGGCCATTGCGATGACCACGTCGCGTTCCTGGTGGACGAGAGCCACTGCTTCACCGCCGACGTCCTCTTCCGGGGCACCGTCGGCGGGACCTCGGGTCCGGACGGCGACCTCGCCAAGCTGAAGCATTCGATCCTCGACGTCCTGCTCGACCTCGACGACGAGACGCGTGTCTTCCCCGGCCACAAGGAGGAGACCACCATCGGAGACGAGCGAGGCTCGAACCCCTTCATCCGCGCCTGGCTCGACGGCGAGGGGCTCGTCAGCGAGCCGTGCCGCGTGAACGGGGAGGAAGCGACGCTGCTGCTCTGGGCGCCGGACTACGACGGCGGCAACAAGGCCCTCGTGCGGCTCGCCTCGGGCCTGGAGACGATCGTCGGCGGCTCGCGCGTCGAGCGCTAGTGCCGCCTCGTCACTCGACGCCGATGACCATGTTGCAGGCGCTCGCATGGTTCCAGGCGGCGCGCGCGAGCTGTTCACGGTCAAGCCCTCTCATGCGAGTCAACTCGCCACCTCGAAACGTGACCCACGTCCTGTCGCCGTGCCCGAAGAAGATCTCCTTCACCTCGCACGAGCGGATCGCCTGAACGACCAGCTCGGTTCGCGACGGAGCGGGCTGGGCCAGCGTCGGAGCGGGCGCGACGCTCGTCGTCCCGCCGCTCGAGGCGGCTCGCGGCTCCTGGGAGCCGCCGAGGTCGCACCCCGCCAGAGCGAGCACCGCGAGCAAGATCGAGAGCCGCAGGGCCATGACTGCTGAGACCGCCCCACTCGAAGGATTGTTCCCGGTCGCGCACAATCTGCGGAACCGGACATGACCGCCCAGCCGAAAGACGAACGACCCACCCGCCGCAGGAGGTTCACGTGGCGGTACGCGCTCGGCGTTGGCGTCGCCATCGCGGTCGTCGTCGCGACGTTCGCGTTCATCCTCCCGAAGATCGCCGACTACCGCGATGTCTGGGGAGTCGTCAAGGGGCTCTCGTGGAAGGACATCGCGCTCCTGGCCGGCGCCACGATCCTCAACCTCCTCACGTTCGCGCCGCCCTGGATGGCGGCGCTGCCCGGGCTTCGCTTCACGCAGGCATTCGTCGTCACGCAGGCATCGACCGCCTCGACCTACGTCGCGCCGGGCGGGGCCGCGGTCGGAATGGCGCTCTCATTCGCGATGTTGCGCGCGTGGGGCTTCGTCAGCGCCGCGGTCGGCCTCGCCGTCGCGGTCACCGGCGTCTGGAACCAGCTCGCCATGCTCGCCTTTCCGACCCTTGCGCTGGTGCTGCTCACGTTCACCGGCGACGCGCACGCGGCGCTCGACACGGTCGCGCTCCTCGGCCTCGCGATCTTCCTCGTCCTCATCGCCGCTTTCGCCGCCGCGCTCAGCACTCCGAGGCTCGCGCGACACCTGGGCGACCTCGCGGCGAGGATCGTGTCGTGGGCCAAGCGCCTGATCCGGAGAAAGCCCGTCGGGTGGGACGGAGAGTCGTTCGTCCGCTTCCGCGACCGGACGAACGCGCTCCTCAAGCGGCGCTGGCACGTGCTCACCCTCTCCACGCTCGCCGGCCACTTCACGGTCTTTCTCGTCCTGTTGGCCTCGCTGCGCGTGCTCGACGTCACCGGCAGCGAGGTGAGCGCAGCCGAGGCATTCGCCGCGTGGTCGCTCGTCCGTCTGCTCGGCTCCATCCCGATCACGCCGGGGGGCCTCGGGGTCGTGGAGCTCGGGCTGACCACGGCGCTCGTCGGCTTCGGCGGCGACCAGGTGGAGGTGGTTGCGGCCGTCCTCGTCTATCGCTTCCTGACGATCGTGCCCACGCTCGTCATCGGCCTCCTCGTCGGAGTGACGTGGAAGCGCTACCGCCCGGCGGAGCTGCCGGCGGAAGTCCCCGTCGAAACGGCGCCCCCGCCCGGCGCCGCGATGTAGCCGGCACCGGGCGGGACGCTCTGGCTCTAGGCAGAGACCGGGGTCGGCGGGGTCTCGGGAGTCGGCTCGCCCTCTTCGGGATCCAAGTGGGGCAGCCACTCGAGCCAGCTCGGCAGATACCAGTTCCAGTCGCCGAGGAGCTTCATCGACGCGGGGAGGAGCACCGCGCGGACGATGGTGGCATCGAGCAGGACGGCCACCGCGAGTCCGACGCCGAACTGCTTGAAGAACATCATCGAGAGCGTCGCGAAGACCGCGAAGACGAACACCATCACGATCGCCGCGCTCGTCACGACACCCGCGGTCGAGCGAATCCCGTACGCGACGGCCTCGTCCGTCCCCACCCCGCGAACGACCGCTTCGCGGACCCGACTCAGGATGAACACGTGGTAGTCCATCGAGAGGCCGAAGAGGATCACGAAGAGCAGCAACGGGACCACGGGATCGATCCCTGCAGTCGACGTGAACCCGACGAGCCCCTTGCCGACGCCGTGCTGGAACACGAGCACGAGCACGCCGTACGCGGCGGACACCGACAGCAGGTTGAGCACGATCGCCTTCGCCGCGATGACGAGCGAGCGGAAGGCGAACAGCATGAGGACGAACGCGAACAGGAGCACGAACGCGAAGACGCCCGGAAGCTGCGACTTGATCTCGTTTTTGGAGTCGATCCACGCAGCCGTGAGCCCGGTCACGCCGGCCTCCGTGTCGGGCAAGGCCCCTACGGTCGCGGGCACGACGTCTCGCAATGCGGCGAGCGAGGTCTCGGAGACCGAGTCGGTGCCGCTGCCGTCGATCGGCACGGTGATGTTGGCCACCGTCCCGTCCTGGTTTACGTCCACCGTGATCGGCTCGTGCGCGTGACCCGTGGCGACGGCGCGCCCACGGAACACCTCGATCGCCGCCTGCACCTCGGATGAGTTCACGTCGGCCGCCTGCACCACCACGGTCGCGGGGAGCGCCGTGCCGGGGAAGGCCTCCTGCATGTGGTTGTAGGTCTGCATCACGGGCAGTGACTGGGGGAACGAATCTGGGCCGCCCGTCTGCAGGCGAAGCTGGGCAGCCGGAACGGCGAGGGCAATGAGGAGCCCGGCGGACAACCCGGCCCAGAGCACCGGCCGCCGCAGCACGCGGTCGACGATGCGCGCCCAGAACCTGCCCTGGGCGTCCCCACGCCTTCGGCCGATGAGCGGAACACGTAGCCGGTCGACCTTGTCCCCGAGCCTGCAGAGCAAGGCGGGCAGGACCGTCAGCGAGCCGAGCACGGCCATCGCAACGACAGCGATCGTCGCGATCGCGAGCGACGCGAAGGTCTTGTCGCCGGTGAGGAACATGCCGGCCATCGCCGTCATCACGGTCAGGCCCGAGACGAGCACCGAGCGGCCGGACGTAGCCGCAGCGGCTTCGACTGCCGCATGCACGCTTCGCCCCGCGGCACGTTCCTCGCGCGCCCGCTTCAAGTAGAACATCGAGTAGTCGACGCCCACCGCGAGCCCGATGAGGAGCACGAGCGCAGGAGCCTGCTGGGCAACGGGCAGCACGTGGCTCGAGAGCGCCACCAGCCCGAAGGTCCCGAAGACCGCGGTCAGTGCGAGGAGCAGCGGGATGCCCGCCGCGATGAGCGACCCGAACGCGATCACGAGGATCAGCAAGGTGATCGGGAGCGACAGCACGCCGGCCTTGCCGAGATCCTCCTCGTAGGCCGTCGCGATGCCGTCCTCGGCGCTCGCGTCACCGAACTCACCGATGAAGTACTGGGGGTGGCTCGCCTGGGCCGCGTCCACGCGGTCGAGGACCGGGCCGATCTTGTCCACCGCGTCGTCCGGGTTGCCGCGGATCTCAAACTCCACGAGCGCGGCATGGCCGCTCGCGGCAATCTGGTCCCCGTTCGCCGAGTCGAGCGGCGACTGGACGTTCTGGACCTCGTCCAGCGACTCGAGCCGGCGGACGACGTCTTGGATCACCGCGGCGAACGCAGCATCGCGTACTTGCACGGACTGGTTCTGGATGAAGACGTTCTCGCCCGCGGGCTGCTTGAAGCCCTCGTCGAGGATCTTCTCCATCCGACCCGATTCGCCAGGCCCCGGCTCGTTGGAGTCGATCGTCACCGTGCCGGCCATGCCGCCGAGACCGAAGACGACGAGCACGAACGCGAGCCAGCCAAAGGTGGCCTTCTTCCAGTGGTCGGCGCTCCAGCGCCCCATCCGTGCGGCGAGATTGTTGGACTTGGTGGTGGACATGGCATCCCTCCTTGTCGCCTGCGAGAAGCTCCGCTCCGACGGTAGGGGCGCTGCGAGGCCGGGTCGTCGTCGCCAAGGCGGATTCGCGCTCGACCCGGACGACGATCCGAACTCCTACTCAAGTAGGAGGCGACACCACAGGCCGTGAGATACGTTCAGCCCATGAGCCGGGACAAAGCGATGCAGATCGCGCGCGAGTACTGGTTCGAGCTGCTGATCGGGCTCATGGCGCTCGCCGGCATCGTCGAGCTCGTCATCGGGCGCAACTATCCGGGCGCCCCGACGACGTCGCTCTGGTTCTGCGTTCCGGCGCTTGCGGTGCTCGTGTCGCCGCTCTTCCTGCGGAGACGGTTTCCCTTTGCCGGGCCAGCGGCGTATTTCGTCCTCGCTGCCGCGCTCTCGGTCGTCGATCCGCTTCTGGTTCCGTTCGTCGGCAGCCTCGGAGTGGTCGGGCTGGCAGCGGCCTTCATGCTGGGAAACCTTCGCAACAGCGTCCAGGCAGCTGTCGGGCTCGGCCTCGTCACCGGCTCGCTCCTTTTCGTCGTCGTCGCGATCCCCGGAGAGCAGACCGCCAGCCAGTTGAGCTTCATACCGCTCCGCTTCATCGTGGCCTGGGTCGCGGGGCTGTTCCTGCGCGAGAGAGCGGAGCGCGCCGAAGCGGCGGAGGCCCGCGCCATCGTGGCCGAACGTGAGCGCGACGCCGCGGCCCGCGTCGCAGTCGCCGAGGAGCGCTCCCGGATCGCGCGCGAGCTCCACGACATCGTCGCCCACGCCGTCAGCGTGATGGTGCTCCAGGTCGGAGCGGTCAGGCACAACCTTCCCGACGAGCTCGCCGACGACAGCGACGCCCTCAAGGATGTCGAGCGGGCGGGACGTACTGCCCTGACCGAGATGCGCCGCCTGCTCGGGGCGATGCGCGACGAGCGCGAAGGGGTCTCGTTCGTGCCCCAGCCCGGCCTGGACGGGCTCGACTCCCTCCTCGAGGAGGTCGGTCGCGCAGGCCTGCCCGTCGAGCTCCACGTGGACGGAGATCCTTTCCCGCTTCCGCGCGGAGTCGACCTGTCCGCCTACCGCATCGTTCAGGAGGGGCTCACGAACGCCCTCAAGCACGCGCACGCGAACACGGCGGACGTGATCGTCCGCTACGCGCTCGACGAACTGCAGATCGAGGTGCGTGACGACGGCATCGGCTCGACGACGACGGACGGCCTCGGCCACGGGCTCGTCGGGGTACGCGAGCGGGTCAAGATCTACGGCGGCGAGATGAGCGCCGGCAGCGCGAACGGGGGCGGCTTCGTGCTCAGCACACGGCTCCCACTCCCACTGAGCGGAGAGCGACCATGACCATCCGTGTGCTCGTCGCCGACGACCAGTCCATGGTGCGGGCCGGCTTCCGGATGCTCCTGGCCGACGAGCAAGATATCGAGGTCGTCGCCGAGGCCGAGAACGGCCGCGAAGCGATCGAGAAGACAGCTCGTTTCAACCCCAGCGTCATCCTGATGGACATTCGCATGCCCGAACTCGACGGGCTGCAGGCGACGCGGCACATCCTCGCCGAAGGCGGCGGCGCGCGAATCCTCATCCTCACGACCTTCGACCTCGACGAGTACGTCTACGAGGCGCTCAGGGCCGGGGCGAGCGGCTTCGTCCTCAAGGACGACTCCCCGGAGCAGCTTCTGGCCGCGATCCGCACGGTCGCAGCGGGCGAAGCGCTGCTTTCTCCGACGGTGACGAAGAAGGTCATCAAGCAGTTCGCGCGGCTACCTCGGCCCGATCCGCCCAAGGAGCTCGACCAGCTCAGCGAGCGGGAGCGCGAGGTCTTCAGGCTGATGGCCGAGGGTCTCTCGAACGGCGAGATCGGGCAGCAGCTCTACATCAGCGAGACGACCGTGAAGACGCACGTCACGCACATCCTCCAGAAGCTCGGCCTTCGCGACCGCGTCCAGGCAGTCGTGCTCGCCTACCAGACCGGGATCTTCGAAGAGACCCCGGCGGGCTAGCCGCCGGAAAGGGCGGCCGGGCCCTCCGTGGAGAGCCCGGCACGCCGATCGAGAATCAGTCCTCGTTCGCCCTGGAACGAGTGCTGACGTAGATGTCGCCGATCCCCTCGGGGCCCGGCGAGCGCCCGAAGAGGAGCTGGCGGGCGTTCTTCGACAGTGAAGGCCTGCTCTCGGCTGCCGCGGTGTTGATCGCGGTGCCGAGGTTGACGGGCGCAGACCACGGCGCGGAGAAGCTGTCCCTCGTCGAGGCCCAGATGTCCTGGGCGCCAAGCCCGCCGGCGCGGTTCGACGAGAACACGACCTCGAGCCCGTCCTTGCGGACGTTCGGCTGGATGTCGTTCGCCGCCGCGTCGTTGAGGCCGGCGACAGGGGTAGAGCCACCGAAGTACCAGCCGTCACCGACCCTCGGGCTCATGTGGATATCGCCGGGCACGGCCCCGGAGCTCGACGAGAAGAAGAGATAGCCCCGGTCGTCGTTCTCCACGTACGAGGGGCCCTGCTCGTCGAGTGCGGTGTTCGGCCCGGCCGGCGCGCAGCCGAGGTTGCGCGGCTCCGTCCAGCCCTTCACCGGACTCTTCCTGCTGAAGTAGATGTCCCCCAGCCCGCAGCTGCCCGGAAGCGCCTCCCGGCTCACGAAGAAGAGGCCTCCGCCCCTCACCGGTGTCGGGCAGAAGTCGTCGGCAGCCGAGTTGACCGGCTGACCGAGGTTCTCAGGCGCACCCCATGGGTCATCCGTGCTTTCACGGTGGGAGACCCAGATGTCGAGGCCACCCTCCCCACCGGGCCGGTTCGAGGCCTGGTAGAGGCTGAGCCCGTCCGGAGACTGGATCGGGCAACCGTCCTGGAACGGGGTGTTCAGCTCGGAGTTGTTGCCCGCGATCTCGTCGATCTTCTGGGCATCGCCCCAGGCCGAGAAGTTCGTCGCCTGCGCGGCCGCTGCGAGCGCCAAAACGCCCACGAGAGCGGCGAGCAGCGCGACCCTGGTCGTGACGCTCATCTTCGCTCCTTTCGCATTGCGTTGAACTTCACGAGGAGGAGCGTCACAGTGAGGCGTGTGACGAGGCGTTTGACCCCCAGAATCTTCCAATGAGCCTCAGCATCCAGCTGCTCGGGCCGCCCCAGATGGAGCGCGACGGCGCACGGGTCGAGCCTCCCCGCGGCCACAAGGCGTGGGGCCTCCTCGCCTATCTCCTGCGCGCGCGCCAGCCGCCTTCGCGCGAGCGCCTGGCCAGCCTTCTCTTTCCGGAGGCCGACGATCCGCTCGGGACGCTGCGGTGGACCCTGTCGGCCCTGCGGAGCCGGCTCGGCGACGACGCGGAGATCGGCGGTGACCCGCTCACGCTGAAGCTCCGGCCGGCCACGTTCGTGGACGTCGACGTCCTCGAGCGCGGCTCCTGGATGGAGGCCGTCGCGCTGGCAGGCCTGGGACACGAGCTCCTCGATGGGCTCGCGTTCCGCTCCAGCCCGGGCTTCGAGCTCTGGCTCGAGAGCGAGCGCCGTCACGTCGCGGGAATGACCGGCGCCGTTCTCCATCAGGCCGCCCTCGCGCTGCTCGGCCGGGGGGAGACCCAGGCGGCCGCAGCGCGCGCAGCGGATCTGGTCGCGCTGAACCCGTACGACGAGAATGCGCACGTCCTCTACGTCCGCTGTCTGCGCGCGGCCGGCGACCAGGAAGCTGCCGAGCGCCACGTCGCGTCGTCCATCGAGTTCTTCCAGCGCGAGCTCGGAATCGATCCCACGCCGGCGCTCGAAGCAGCGATTGCCGAACCGGACGCGTCCTCCAAGCATCGGGTCTCGGGCCGAGCCGCGGTTCTGGCCATCCTCGAAGCCGGCGAGGCGGCGCTCGGAGCGGGAGCCGTCGAGACGGGCGTCCAGCGCATGCGGGAGGCAGGTGCGGCCGCCCGGGCGGTCGGAGAGCGCGAGTTGCTCGCGGAAGCGCTCGTGGGTCTAGGCGGCGCACTGGTGCACTCGGCGCGTGGCCGGGACGAGGAAGGCGCGGCCGCGCTCCATGAAGGCACGACGCTCGCCGAAGAGGTCGGCCGCGAGGACATCGCGGCCACGGGCTGGCGCGAGATCAGCTGGGTCCAGTTCCTCCGCGCGGAGTACGAGCGCGCCGAGGACTCGCTGCAGCGAACGACCAGGCTCGCCGCCGGCCGTGACGAGGAGCTTGCCTGGGTCGACGTCGTCCGTGGCGCCTCGCGCCACGACCTCGGCGACTACGAAGCTGCGGGTGAGTCGCTCAAGTCAGGCGTCGAGCGCGCCACGCGGCTCGACACCGGCCAGCCGCTGGGACAGGCGCTGACCCTGCTCGGGCGCTACCACCTCATGCGCGGGGAGATCGAGGATGCCGTGCACGTCCTCGACCGCGCTCTCGCCGACGCGGAGGCGCGCGGGATGACTGCCTTCATCCCCTGGCCCGAGTCGTTCCGCGGCGAGATCGACCTCGCCCTGGGCGACCTCGACACGGCCGAGGCGCGCTTCGAGCACGCCTATGCCCTGGGGTGTCAGGTGGGCGACGCGTGCTGGGAGAGCATCGGCATCCGGGGGCTCGGGCTCGTCGCGGCTGCCCGCGGAGACGGCACCCGCGCGCTCGACCTGCTGGTCGACGCCCCGAAACTGTGTCGCCGCCTGCCCGACACCTACCTCTGGATCGAGGTCTACGGCCTCGACGCCCTCTGCGCGGTCGCGGTCGACAACGGCGCCGAGGGCGCCGCCGGGTGGATCAACGAGCTGGAGCGGATCTCCGCGCGGCGGGGAATTCGGGAGCTCCTGCTTCGCGCCACGGTCTACCGCGCCCGGCTCGGCGAGCCCGGTGCTCTCGAGGCCGCCAGCTCCATGGCCAGCCAGATCGACAACCCCGCACTCGGCAAGCTGCTCGGTCTCGAGCCGCTCCCCGCGGCCTAGGAGAGCTCCTCCTGGATCATCTTCGGCGAGGCGTGGATGCAGATGATGTCCAGCCGCTCCTTGCCGACGTTCTTGAACATGTGCGGGGTGTCCGGGCCGACGACGGCGATGTCGCCGGCGCCGGCCTCGAACTGGTGCCCGTCGATCGTGAGGAGCGCCCTGCCGCTCCGCACGATCCAGGTCTCGGAGTACGGATGACGGTGCAGGTCCGGCCCCTCGCCGGGCTGGTTGTAGACGAGGAAGAAGGAGACGCCCGAGCCGTACTCCTCTCCCTCGAAGGTCAGCGTGCCGCGGGGGCTGCGCTCGATCTCTCCGTTGGCAATGACGCGATACACGGCTACCCGGCGAGTTGCGCCATTCGGATCTGGTTCCCGGACGGATCGCGGAAGCCGGCGTCACGGCCGTACGGCTGGTCGGTCGGCTCCTGCGAGAACTCGACGCCGCGATCCTTGAGCTCCTCGTAGGTCGCGTCGACGTCGTCGGCGGCGAAGAAGAGCCCGCCGGCGGCGCCCTTGGCCATGAGGTCCTTCAGCTTGGCGGCGGTCTCCTCGTCGAAGACGGGCGGTCCGGGAACGGCGAGGAGCGTCAGCGAGACGTCCTCCTGGCCGGGGACGCCGACCGCGATCCAGCGAAAGTTGCCCATCTCGGGGACGACGACGTCCGAGCGCACCTCCAGGCCGAGCTTCTCCGTGTAGAAGGCGAGGGCCTCGTCCTGGTCGTGCACCCAGACGCCCGCGTGTGTGAGTCCCTTGATCATCGTGCTCCTCCTGGTTCGTTGGTGCGACTGAAGCTATCCGCGCCCGGCGGCGGCGTCTTCTCGAAAACTGCTGTTCGGCCGCGACCAGGCGAGGAGGACGCACGTCGGGACGCGCGCCTGGCGCGATGCGGGCGGATACGAGGCCCGGTAGGCCGTCGGCGTCATGCCGAAGGCGCGCTTGAAGCTCGTCGTGAACGAGCCCACACTGGCGAGGCCGACGGCGAAGCAGACCTCGGCGACCGACCGGTCAGTGTTGCGGAGGAGCTCCGCCGCGCGCTCCAGCCGTCTCGTCAGGAGGTACTGGTGCGGCGTCTCGCCGAAGGTGCGCTTGAACTCCCGGCTGAAGTGCGCGGGTGAGAGCCGGGCGGCGCGCGCCAGAACGGGCACTTCGAGCGGCTCGCGGTAGCGGGCGTCCATCAGGTCCTTCGCGCGCAGCAGATGCCGCGCGGGCGGGACCGGCGTGATCGTCACTTCGGCCTGTAGACGAGGACGAGCACGCCTTCCTCGCCGACCGGCCGGGACTCGACGAGGTCGAGCGCGCTCGTCGCGCCCGCGTCGCCGAAGGCCTGCAGGCCCTTCCCGAGGACGATCGGGAAGACCATGAGCCGAAACTCGTCCACGAGGCCCTGGGCGACGAGCTCGTCCACGACGTGCCGGCTGCCGTTGACGAGGATGACGCCGTCGTGCTCCTCCTTCAGCTTCGCGAGGTCGCCCGTGCCGATGACGGTCGAGTTCGACCACTCCGGGTCTCGGAGCGTCGAGGAGACGACGTATTTCGGCATCGTGTTGAATTTGTCTGCGAAGTCGCCTTCGCGGCTCGGCCAGGCGGCGGCGAAGCCCTCGTAGGTCTTCCGGCCGAGGAGGAGCGCCGAGCTCTCCATCACCTCGTCGAGCTTGAACTGGTTCCCGTCCTCGCCGCGGTCGAACTGGAAGGCCCAGCCGCCCCGCTCGAAGCCCTCGGACCCGCCCGGGTCTTCGATGACCCCGTCTACGGTCACGAACTGGGAGACGACGATCCGGCCCATGGCTAGTCGGTGGACATGAAGACGTTTTTCAGCTCGGTGTAGTGCTCGAGCGCGAAGGGGCCGAGCTCCCGGCCGACGCCGGACTGCTTGAAGCCGCCGAACGGAGTCGTGACCCGTACCGAGCTGTTCGAGTTGACGGAAATGTTGCCGGTCTCGAGGGCCCGGGCAACGCGGAGCGCTCTGGCCCCGTCGCGCGTCCAGATGGAGCCCGAGAGCCCGTACACCGTGTCGTTGGCGATCCTGATCGCCTCGGCCTCGTCTTCGAAGGGAATGACGGCGACAACCGGGCCGAAGATCTCCTCGCGCGCGGCGCGGTCGTCGTTCGAAGCCGGTGAGAGAACTGTGGGCGGAAACCAGAAGCCGGGCCCGTCGGGCGCGGAGCCGCGGAAGGCCACGGCGCCCTCGTCCACGTAGGACGCGACCTTCTCGCGGTGGTCGGCCGAGATGAGCGGCCCCATCTGTGTCGCGTCGTCGAGAGGGTCGCCGACCCGCAGGGCCTTCACCGCGCGCTCGAGCGCCTCGAGGAACGGCTCGACCGCGGTGCGCTCGACCAGGATCCGCGAGCGGGCGCAGCAGTCCTGGCCCGCGTTCCCGAAGACGGCGAGCGGTGCGGAAGCCGCGGCCTTCTCGAGGTCCGCGTCCGCGAAGACCACGTTGGCGCTCTTGCCGCCGAGTTCCAGCG
>DATEOR010000033.1:0-26997 GCA_035273885.1 Gaiellaceae bacterium | reverse complement strand
GCATGCGGACTGGCAGCAGCGGATTCAGACCGGCGCCGCGGACAGCCAGGGCTCCTACCAGGGCGCCTAGCGCTCTTCACGTCTTGACCGGGCAGTAGACGGCCCCGCCCGTTATGGGCCGCTCGGCTTGTGATGGCGGCGCTCTCCTGAGATATTGACGTCGCCAACGAGAGGGAGGAAGCCTTGAAGACCATCGTTGTCGGTTATGACGAGACCGATGCCGCCGATCGCGCACTGGAAAGGGCGGCCGACATGGCGAAGGCGTTCGGCGCACGGCTCATCGTGACGAGCGTGGCCCCCATCCTGATTAGCGGCGGGCGAAGCGCGGGTGCCATCGACCCCGTCGATTCTCCTGGCCGGCATCGCGAGGAGCTGGCGCACGCTCGTGAGCAGCTGGGTGCGGCGGGAGTGGAGGCCGAGTACATCCCGGCGATCGGCGAGCCCGCGGACACCATCGTCGAGGTGGCGGAGGAAAACGGAGCCGACATGATCATCGTGGGAACGCGCGAGCCGGGGGTCGTGAACCGGCTGGTAGGACAGAGCGTGAGTCAGTCGGTCGCAAAGCACGCGCACTGCGATGTGCTCATCGTGCATCCGGCGCACTAATCGACTGGGTCGAGCACTCGCCGGCTGATCCGCCGCGCCGTCTCGACGAGCTCACGGGCGCGCTCGAGGCGCTCATCGCCCTCGCGGGTTGCGAGGTTGATCTCGACGAGGTTCGCGCATGTCCGCACGGACGCCTCGGCGAGGAAGACCGCAGCGGCTGCGTCGCCGTGCAGGTTCTGATTGCCGAGCTGGGCGAGCTCGCAGGCGAGGGTCGCCACGTCCACTGACGCCTCCGCGATCGCGAGCGGCACGTCTGTGGCGCGTGAGAGCGCGTCGCCGATCGCCGCGTCGCGCACCTCCTCGTCCACGTCCTTCGGCATCCGCAGGGCAAGGAGGACGTTCTCGTAGGCTCGCGCGTCCTCCTCGGCAAGCGGCAGGAGGCGCGCCTTCAGCGCCTCTGCTTGGGCGACGGCGCCGGCCCCGTCTTCCCACTGCTCGGTGGAGAAGCGGGCAGCCATTGCGGCGAGCGAGGCCCCCATTGCGCCGACGACCGCGGCGACCGAGCCGCCGCCCGGCGCGGAGGTCTCCGCCGCGATCGTGTCGCAGAATTCGGCGACGCTCTGGCTAGAAAAGTCCAACGGTGCGGCCATTCTCGTCGATGTCGACATTGAAGGCCGCCGGCGACACGCCGTACCCCGGCATCGTCTGCATGTCGCCCAGAAGAGGCACGAGCCAGCCCGCACCCGTGTACTGCCGGATGTCGCGCACGGTGACCGTGAAGCCCGTCGGCGCGTTCAGGAGCGATGGGTCGTGCGAGAGCGACAGGTGTGTCTTCGCCATACAGATCGGGAGCTTGTCGAAGCCGACCTTCGTGTAGCGCTCGATCGCCTGCTGCGCCGCCGGCAAGAAGACGACGTCTTCCGCGCCGTACACGCGCTTGCAGATCGCCTCGATCTTCGCGTCGATCGGCTGCTCGAGCTCGTACACCGGCTTGAAGTCGGAGGGAGCCTCGGCGGCGGCGACGACGGCTTCCGCGAGCGTAGCCGCGCCTTCACCGCCGCGCTCGAACGCCTCGTTCAGCTCCGCCGCCATCGCGCCGCCCTCGAGGGCGAGGCGCTTCACCGCGTCCACCTCCTCGTCGGTGTCGCCGGGGAAGCGGTTGATCGCGACGACGGCGTTCAGGCCGAACTCCTTCACGATCCCGAGGTGGCGGTGCATGTTGGCCGCGCCGCGCTCGATGGCGTCCACTCCGCCGTCGGGGTCGTCTCCGTGGTGCTTGAGGGCGCGCGCGGTCGCGACGAGGACGACGGCGTTGGGGCGGAGCTCGCCGACCCGGCAGACGATGTCGAAGAACTTCTCCATGCCCATGTCCGAGCCGAAGCCGGACTCCGTGACCGTGTAGTCGCCGAGCTTGAGCCCGGTGCGCGTGGCCACGAGGGAGTTGTTGCCGTGCGCGATGTTGGCGAAGGGCCCGCAGTGGAGGAACGCGGGCTGGCCTTCGAGCGTTTGCACGAGATTCGGCTTGATTGCGTCCTTGAGGAGGACGGCCATGGCGCCCGCTGCCTGCAGCTGCTCGGCCGTCACGGGCTCGCCCTCCCACGTGTAGCCGACGGTGATCTTCCCCAGCCGCTCCCGCAGGTCGAAGAGATCGCGCGCGACGGCGACGATGGCCATCACCTCCGAGGCAGCCGTGATGTCGAAGCCGGTCTCGCGGACGTAGCCGTTTGCACGGCCGCCGAGCCCGACGACGATGTTTCGCAGCGCGCGGTCGTTGATGTCGACGCAGCGCCGCCAGGTGACCGAGAGCGGGTCGATCGCGAGCTTGTTGCCGTGGAGCAGGTGCGCTTCGAGGAGGGCGGCAAGCAGGTTGTTCGCGGCGCCGATCGCGTGGATGTCGCCGGTGAAGTGGAGGTTCATGTCCTCCATGGGGACGACCTGGGCATAGCCGCCGCCCGCCGCGCCGCCTTTGATCCCGAAGACCGGGCCGAGCGAGGCCTCGCGCAGGCAGAGCACCGGGTTCTTGCCGATGTGCCCGAGCCCCTGGGTCAGGGAGACCGAGGTCGTCGTCTTTCCCTCGCCCGCCTTCGTCGGCGTGATCGCCGTGACGTCGATGAGCTTCCCGTCCGGCTGGCCGGCGAGCCGGTCGAGGACGGACAGCGAGACCTTGGCCTTGAAGCGGCCGTAGGGGTCGTACTCGTCCTCGGACAGGCCGAGCGCCTCGGCGATCTCGGCGATCGGGCGAAGCTCAGCCTCCTGGGCGATCTCGAGGCTGGAAGGCATCTGCGTGGCCACGCGGTCTCCTTTGGTTCAGTGGCTGACGGCCGCGGCCGCAAGCTCGGAAACGAGGCGGTCGCGGTAGAAGCGCTCGAGCGCGAACGGTGCGATCAGATCGGGAGTCTGCTGCGTTGCGATCTGCTCCGCAAGCGTCGTCCCGACAATCGGTGCGGCCTTGAAGCCGTACGTGCCCCAGCCGCAGCTGACGAGGAAGCCCTCGACCTCGGTCTCGCCGAGGATCGGGCTGTAGTCCGGCGAGAGGTCGCAGAGGCCCGTCCAAGAGCGCAGGATCTTCGCCTGCTCGAGCTGCGGGAAGAGCTCGAGCGCGTGGCGAGCCGAGTATTCGAGGAACGGGAAGGTGCCGATGCCCTTGTAGGTCGTGTAGGGCTCGATCTCCGCGCCGATCAGGAACTCGCCGCGGTCGGTCTGCGAGATGTACACGTGCATCTGCGACGAGACGATGATCACGTCGAGGAACGGCTTCACCGGCTCCGTCACGAAGGCCTGGAGGATGTGGGTCGTGATGGGGAGCGGCACCCCGGCGAGATCGGCAACGAGGGTCGACCAGCCGGCCGTGCACGAGACGACCGTGTCGCAACCGATGTGGCCGCGGTTCGTCTCGACGCCGGTGACTCGGCCATTCGCGCGCTCGATGCCGACGACCTCGGTGTACGGGTGGATCTCGGCCCCCCCACGGTCTGCCCCGCGGGCGAAGCCCCAGACGACGGCGTCGTGGCGGATGATCCCCCCCGGCGGGTGGTAAAGCGCCGCCTGCACCGGCCAGGTGACGTTCTCGGAGAGGTCCATCTCGGGGCAGAGCTTCCTGATCTCTTCCGGGTAGATCACCCGGCTGTCGATCCCCAGGAGCTTGTTCACCTCGGCCCGCTCGTTCGCGGTGATGATCCCGCGGTCGGAGTGGGCTAGAGTCAGGTGGCCCTGCTGCGAGAAGAGCAGGTTGAAGTCGAGGTCGGCGCCGAGTCCCTCGTAGAGCTTGACGCTCTCGCTGTAGAACGCAGCGCCCTCGGGCGTGCGGTAGTTCGAGCGGACGATGGTGGTGTTGCGCCCAGCGGCGCCCGACCCGATGTAGTTCTTCTCGAGGATGGCGACATCGGTGATCCCATGGTTCTTGGCCAGGTAGTACGCCGTCGCGAGCCCATGCGAGCCGCCGCCGATGATGACGACGTCGTAGCGGTCCTTGAGCTCGGCGCGCGGGCGCCACATGCGTTTGACGCGAAAAATGTCCTTCATCCCTGCAGTCCTTCCCAGGCGTCGATGACGACCTCGGCGAGGTAGTCCGAGTACTCCTGGCCGAACCAGAGCGCGAACGAGTCGCCGTCGCGCGTGACGACCGCCTGGATGTGGGAGACCGCACCCGCTGCGGGCAGCGCGTCGAGGTCGAGGTCGGTGATCCGGCGCATGACCTGCTCGCCGCGGACGGAGAGCCCGGCGAGCGTCGCCGTCACGTCCACGGCGAGGTAGTCCTGCGACAGCCTCTCCAGGAGGCCGACGGTCTTCGTGAAGTCGCAGAGGACGAGCCCGCGGTTGGGTGTGATCCGCACGAGCTCGCCGCCTCGCACGGACTTCGGCAGCTTCCCGCGGATCTCGATCTTGCCGGTGAGCGAGAGGTCGGAGATCTCGGGCGGCGCTCCCTCGAGCGCGCGCTCGAGCGGCGAGCGCCAGACGGCTTCGGGGGAAGCGTGCCCGGGGGAGAGGAAGGCGAGGCCGCTCACGAGCGCAGCCTCTCTCCGTCGGGATCGAAGAACGGACGGAGGCGCACGGTCGCGCGCTCGAATCCGCCGTCGACGGTGACGAGGAACGATTTGCCCTCCTCGGCGATCGCGGCCGGCACCCACGCCATGCCGATCGCCTTGCGGAGCTCCGGGCTCCAGCGGGAGCTCGTGATGCGGCCGATCGGGCGCGTGCCTTCCAGGACGACCTGCGCGCCCTCGAGCGGCACCTTGCCGTCCTCCATCTCGAACCCGACAAGCAGGTCCTGGAGCCCGCGCTCCTGCACGTGCTCGAGCGACCACTTGCCCACGAAGTCGTCCTTGTCGAGCTTCGCGATCCAGGGCATGTTCGCCTCGAGCACGTTCGACTCGGAGTCCGTGTCCTGTCCGACGAGGATGTGCATCTTCTCTAGGCGGAGGATGCGCTGGGGCTCGAGGCCGAACGGGCGGATGCCGAACTCCTCGCCCGCGTCGAGGATCTCGTTCCAGACGTGCTCGCCGTACGGGCTCGGGAGATGCAGCTCGTAGCCGAGCTCGCCGACGAAGCCGATGCGAAGGATGAGCGAGGGCACGCCGGCGATCTGCGCCTCGCGCGCGTCGAGGTACGAGAGGCCCTCGTTGGAGAGGTCGATGTCGGTGAGCTTGCGCATCACCTCCCGCGCGTGCGGCCCCGCCACGTTCACGGCCGCGAGCCCGCCGGTCACGTTGACGATCTCGACGTCCATTCCCCAGACCGCGTTCCACCACTCGAACCACTCGAGCACGGCCCCCGCGCCGGTCGACGTCGTCGTGACGTAGAACGTCTCGTCGTCGAGCCGGGCGATGGTGCCGTCGTCCATGATCCGGCCTGCATCCGAGTTGAGCACGCCGTAGCGGATCCGCATCGGCTTCATGTCCCCGAAGCGGTTCGGGTAGAGGCGTTCGAGAAACTCGGCCGAGTCGGGGCCGCGGACGATCATCTTGCCGAGGGTGGAGACGTCGATGACGCCGACCGAGGCGTGCACGGACTGGGCCTCGCCCTCCGGGTCGCCGTAGGAGTGCGGGCGGCGCCAGGTGCCCGTCCACATCATCTTGGCGCCCAGCTCCTTGTGCCGGTGGTGGATGGACGTGCGCTGCGCGGGCTCGTGCGGTCGGCCGGCGAGGAGCCCGAGCGTGACCGGGGACCAGGGCGGCCGCGCGGTCGTCGTTCCGATCGACGCCTCGTCCTTCTCGTTCTCCCGCGCGTACACGCGGATCGAGGGCACGTGGCAGAGACGGCCCTGGCAGGGGCCCATCGTCACCGTCGTGTAGCGCTTGGCGAGCTCGATCGAATCGAAGCCCTCGCCGATGGCGCGCTTCAGATCCTTGTCGGTGACGTCCTCGCAAACGCAGACGAAGCACTTGCCCTTGCCCGTTGCGCCGTTGTAGGAAGCCGCGGGAACCGCGCCGTCGAGCCCATCGCCCGCCACGGAGCCGACCGCCTCGATGCCCTCGGGAATGTCGGTCGGGATGAAGACGCCGCGGGCGGGGTCGTACTCGACCCGCGCGCCCGCCTGGCTGAGCAGGGAGTAGGCCGGCTGGCGGCCTCCGGACATGACGAGCAGGTCGCAGGAAAGCTTGCGTCCGTCGATCTCGACGGAGCGGAGCACGCCCCCGCGGCCGCGCGCGACGATCTCGCGGACGCGCTCGCGGCGCAGGTCGTAGACGCCGGCGATCTCGACGCCCGCCTCGCGGAGGGAAGCCGCGGCCTCGCGTCCTGCCTCGTCCACCGTGACGATGACCGCCTTCTCTGCGGGCTTCAGGCCCCAGTCCTCGATCAGGCGGCGGACGCCGTCGGGGAGCATGACGCCGACCAGGTCGTTGCCGGGGAAGACGAGCGGCTGCTCGATCGTTCCGGTCGCGACCACGATCTTCTCGGCGCGGAAGCGGTAGAGGACACGACCCGCGTCGACGGGAACGAGGCCGCCTTCCCAGATTCCGAGCGCCCGGCCCGGCGAGATGACCTCGACGCCCTCGAGCGAATCGACGAACCCTTCGTCGACGAGAACGACCTGCCTTCCGCCGGCGGCGTGCCCGCGAGCCGCCTCTCGGCCTGCCTGGCCGCCGCCCACCACCAGAACCTCGGCGCGGCGGTGCTCGACGTCGTAGCGGTTCGCACGGGTCCCGTGCTTGTCGAGCTTGCCAAGGCCGGCGACGTTGCGGAGGAACTTCTCGTAGAGGGGCCAGGCCCAGCGCGGCCGGATCATCGTCCGGTAGTAGAAGCCGACGGGCGTGAACGGGCCGCCGAGCTTGTCGGTGACGACGAGCGCGTCGTGCTCCAGCGAGCCCCACACGTTCTGCGCCCGCACGACTGCGCCTTCGCGGACGGGCTCCGCGCAGACGCGGACGTTGGGGACGCCGTCCACGGTCATCATGCAGTTCGGGCAGCTGCCCGAGCAGCAGAGCAGCCCGCGCGGGCGGTGGTACTTGAAGCTCCGGGAGAAGATCCGCTGGCCGGAGGCGTAGAGCGCAGAGCCGATGGTGTCGCCCTCGAAGGCTCTGACCGGCTTGCCGCAATAGGAGAACGTCACCTCCCGCTCGCGGTCGAGCCGCTCGCCTGGTCGGGCGGGAAGTCTCATACGGCGGGGGTGTCCGGCGTTGCGACTGACTCGGGGCCGGGGGTGCCGGCCCGGGAGGACGGCTCGACGATCTCGGTGAGGAGAACCTCATTCGTCCTCGTGTCCCGCTCGGCCTGGAACCAGATCTCGCACCCCTGGCGGTGGTACCACCACTCGCGCTGCACCCCCGCGACGTTACGGCGGAAGTAGATGTAGCTCGTCAACTCGCGCAGCGTGGGCGATTTCTTCGGCCGCACGGTGACCTCGCCGGCGCAGCTGAACTCGTTCACGTCGCGCGGCCCGCAGTTGGGGCACTCGAGGAGAAAGCTCACGCGGCCGGCTCCTCCACCTGGCCGAGCATTCGCTGGAGCTCGGCGAGGACCCAGACGAGCGCGTCCCTGGTTGCCTGTTCGGCCGCCTCGCCGTCCCGCGCACGGCACGCCTCGAGCAGCGTGTCCGGCCCGCGGCGCAGCGCGGCGAAGGCCTCGGGGTCGCGGCAGAGATAAAGGATGTAGCGCTCGACCCGGATGCGCTGGTCCTCGAGCGCGCGGAGGAGACGCGGCCTGTCGGCGCAGGCGTAGCAGGCATCGCGCAACGACCAGAAGGAGCCCAGGTACGTCTCGAGGTCGCCGTCACGGAACGCGCGCTCCATCTCGTCGCGAGCGGACTCCATCTCGCCGAGGGCGGCTTCCGTGCACGTCTCGGCGCCGGCGCGCGCCAGGAAGGTTTCGAGGCCCAGTCGGAGCGCCTGGATCTCTTCGAGCTCCTCGACGGAGAGCGGCGCGACCCTGGAACCGCGGCGGGGGATGCTGACGACGAGCCCTTCGCTCTCGAGCCGCCGAAGGGCGTGGCGTACAGGGGTCAGGCTGACGTCGAGCCGGCGAGCGACTTCTTCGAGGCGGAGACGCTCTCCCGGCGCGAGCTCGAGGCGGCCGATCTCCTGGCGAAGGATGCGATAGACGCCGTCCTCGACGGACGAAATCTCGAGTGGAGCGGACGTCGCGGCGGCCATCGTTGATCTTTGATCAAAGATGATGCGAAGCCTGCTGTCAAGCGGCTTCCCACTGATCCGACTAGTCGTCGATGGGGACGTAGCGGGGCTGCGCCGCGACGCGCTCGAGCCATGCCTGGATGTGTGGATACGCGGAGAGGTCGAAGCCGCCTTCGTGCGCGACATGGGTGTAGGCGTAGAGCGCGATGTCGGCGATCGAGAAGCCGCCGGCGAGGAAGTCGCGCCCGTCCGAGAGCCCTCGCTCGAGCGCGTCGAAGGCAACGTACCCGCCGCGGCGCTTCTCCTCGAGGGCTTCCTGGGACGGAGCCATGTCGTGGAGGGCCCAGTGCCGCGCGACGGCGATGAACGGCTCGTGGCTGTACTGCTCGAAGAACATCCACTGCAGCACCTTCGCGCGGTCGTAGGGGTCGGCCGGCACGTACTGCGTCCCCTCCGCGAAGTACCAGAGGATCGCCCCCGACTCGCCGAGCGGGCGCCCGTCGTCGAGGACGACCGTCGGGACGCGAAGGCCCGGGTTGAGGTCGCCGAGCTCTTCCGCGCGGTTGGACTTGTCGACCACGCTGAGCTCCCGCCGCTCGTAGCCGATGCCGAGGAGGGCGAAGAGGAGGCGAACCTTGTAGCAGTTGCCCGAGACCGCCGAGTCGTAGAGAACGACGCTCATCGCTCGCCGTTCGCGCCCGGAACCCAGTCTGTACCGGCGAGCGGCACCTTCGCCATCGCGGCGGCCTCGACCGTGAGCGCGACGAGGTCCTCTGGCTCGAGGTTGTGGACGTGGGACTTGCCGCACGCGCGCGCCAGTGTCTGCGCCTCGAGCGTGAGCACGCGGAGGTAGTTGGCGATGCGCCGGCCGCCGAGAACGGGGTCGAAGCGCGCCGCGAGCTCGTCGTCCTGCGTCGAGATTCCGGCCGGGTCGAGCCCGGCCTGCCAGTCGTCGTAGAAGCCGGCGGCACTCCCGATCGCGCGGTACTCCTCGTCGCGGTGCGGGTCGTTGTCGCCCATTGCGATCAGGGCCGCGCTTCCGATCGAGACGGCGTCCGCGCCGAGAGCGAGCGCCTTGGCGACGTCTGCGCCGGTCCGGATCCCGCCCGAGACGATCAGCTGCACCTGGCGGTGCATATCGAGTTCCTGCAGCGCGTCGGCGGCGATCCGAACGGCGGGAAGCGTGGGGATGCCGACGTGCTCGATGAAGACGTCCTGCGTCGCGGCCGTGCCGCCCTGCATGCCGTCGACGACGATCACGTCCGCACCCGCCTTCACGGCGAGCTGGACGTCGTAGTAGGTGCGCGTGGCGCCGACCTTCACGAAGATCGGCTTCTCCCAGTCGGTGATCTCGCGCAGCTCGCCGATCTTGATCTCGAGATCGTCCGGACCAGTCCAGTCGGGATGCCGCGAGGCGCTGCGCTGGTCGATCCCCTTCGGGAGGTTCCGCATCTCGGCGACGCGGTCGGAGATCTTGTGTCCGAGGAGCATGCCGCCTCCGCCCGGCTTGGCGCCCTGGCCGACAACCACCTCGATCGCGTCGGCCTTGCGCAGGTCGTCGGGGTTCATGCCGTAGCGAGAAGGGAGGAGCTGGTAGACGAGGATCTTCGAGTGCTCGCGCTCCTCCGGCGTCATGCCGCCGTCGCCTGTCGTGGTCGAGGTGCCCATCTCGGTCGCGCCGCGGCCGAGCGCCTCCTTCGCCGGCGCCGAAAGCGCGCCGAAGCTCATGCCGGCGATCGTCACGGGGATCCTCAGCTCGAGCGGCTTCTTCGCGAAGCGCGTCCCAAGCGTGACATCGGTGTCGCACCGCTCGCGGTAGCCCTCGAGCGGATAGCGGGAGATGCTCGCCCCGAGAAGGAGCAGGTCGTCGAAATGCGGGACGCGGCGCTTGGCGCCGAAGCCGCGGATGTCGTAGATGCCCTCCTGCGCTGCGCGCTGGATCTCGGCGATGACGTTGCGGTCGTAGAGGTACGACTCGCGCAGCGCCCAGGGGTGCCCGTTGCCTGCCATCAGTAGGCACTCGCGTTGTCGATGGAGAAGTTGTAGAGCTTGCGCGCCGAGCCGTAGCGGCGGAAGTCCTCGGGGTGGACGTCGTGGATGCCGGCATCCGCGAGGAGCGCCCGCACTTCGTCCACGTGCTCTTCGCGGAACTCCTTTTCGACGCAGTCGGCGCCGAGGCTCCCCACCTCGCCCCTCACGTAGAGCCGCGCCTCGTAGATCGAATCGCCGAGGGCATCGCCCGCATCGCCGCAGACGACGAGGCGTCCTGTCTGCGCCATGAATGCGGACAGGTGGCCGACGTTGCCGCGGACGACGATGTCCACGCCCTTCATCGAGATCCCGCAGCGCGCCGACGCGTCGCCGTAGACGACGACGAGACCGCCGCGCCCGGTGGCCGCCGCCGACTGGCTCGCGTTTCCGTGGACGACCACGCGGCCGGACATGATGTTCTCGGCGAGGCCGGTGCTCGCGTTCCCGTGCACGCGCACGGTCGCGAGCTTGTTCATGCCGGCGCAGTAGTAGCCCACGTGACCGTCGACGTCGACCTCGATCTCCCCGTCGAGCCCGGCGGCAACCGCGTGGGCGCCGTTCGGGTTCACGATCCGCCAGTGAGTCGGGCCGCCCTCGCGCGGCACGTCGTGGAGCCGCTGGTTCAGCTCCCGGAGAGGCGTCACCGCGAGGTCGACGACCTCGACGTCCGTCGCCTCGCGCGCCTCGGTCGCCATTAGCCGCTCAAACCTTCTGCCGCTCCCAGGCGTAGACGACGCCGGGTGCCGGCTCCCACGCGCGGGCCTCGGAGGCGCCGGGAAGGACGGAGATCGCGCGCCACTCCGAGCCCATCGCGACCCAGTCGTCGGTCTCGGCCAGGACCGCCGGCTTGCAGGCGATCGGGTCGCGAAGCACGGCGAAGCCGTCGATCGTTCCCACGAGGAAGGTGTAGAAGCCGTCCAGGTCGTCGAGGCACCCCTCGAGTGCCTGCTCGAGCGACGCCCCCTCGCGAAGCCGCCAGGCGAGGTAGCCGGCGGCCACCTCGGTGTCGTTCTCCGTCTGGAACTCGATCCCCTCACGCCGGAGCTTCTGGCGCAGCCGGTTGTGGTTCGAGAGCGAGCCGTTGTGGACGAGGCAGAGATCGAGCCCCGTCGAGAAGGGGTGCGAGCCCTCGGTAGTGACCTTGCTCTCGGTCGCCATGCGCGTGTGGCCGAGAGCGTGTGTGCCGTGAAAGTCCTCGAGCGCGAAGCGGCGCACGAACTGCTCCGGCCGGCCGGTCTCCTTGTAGATCTCGATCGTCTGCCCCGCGCTCATCACCCGGAGCTCGGGATGCGTCTGCCGCACCCACGCCTCGGCCTCGTCGGCCTCGGCCTCGACGACGAAGACGGCGTGGCTCGAGCGGGTCTCCGGTACGGGGGAGCCGCCGAAGGCCTGGCCGAACTCGCCCGCCAGCGCTTCCCAGTCCTGAAGCGGGTCGGCGGAGAAGAGGGTCAGCTTGCTCGAGCCGCTCGGAGCGGGGTTGCGGTAGACGGCGACGCCCGCGCTGTCCGGGCCGCGGTCCGACATCTGCTCGAGCATCGCGCCCAGGTGCCGACCCAGCGACTCCTCGATCTCAGACGACTTCGCGAACAGTCCGACGATTCCACACATATGTCCCCAACTTACATTGCGAGCGACGGATAATCTCGATGGAAAGCACGTTCTTCCGAATTTCTATATGGACGTTTTCTACATATCTTTTCTAGAAGCGCGTCAGGTACTCGCGCACCTCCCAAGGCGTGACCTGCTCGTGGTAGCGGGCCCACTCCTCGCGCTTGATGCGGATGAAGTAGTCGACGTAGTCCTCGTCGCGCCCACGGCCGAGCGCGGCGCGGAGGACGTCGTCTCCTTCGAGCTCCTCGGTCGCGTCGAGGAGGTTGGACGGGAGCGTCTCCAGCCCGCGCGAGCGCAGCTCGCCGTAGGGGATGGCGTAGAGGTTCTCGCTGTTCGGCTCGCCGGGGTCGAGCCCCGAGTCGACGCCGTCCAGCCCGGCCGCGAGGATCACCGCCGCGGCGAGGTAGGGGTTGCAGCTCCCGTCGATCGTTCGGTCCTCGATCCTGCCCGGGCCGGGGATGCGCAGCATCTGTGTGCGGTTGTTGTATCCGTAGGAGATCCACACGGGCGACCACGTCGCGCCACTCGACGTCGAGCCGACCTTCAGCCGCTTGTAGGAGTTGACCGTCGGAGCTGTCACCGCGCTGTAGGCCTTCGCGTGCTTCTTCAGGCCGGCGATGAACTTGTAGGCAGTTTCGGAGAGGCCGAGCCCACGCGGATCGTTCTCGTCGAGGAAGAGATTCGTGTCGCCGTCCCAGAGCGACATGTGGAAGTGACAGCCGTTGCCGGTCAGGTTGGTGAACGGCTTCGGCATGAACGTGGCCAGGATGTTCTTGCCCTCGTCACGGCCCTTCTTCTCGGCGAGCTGGTGGACCATGTAGCGGAAGAAGATGGCGCGGTCGCAGCTCGTGAGCGCGTCGGCGTACGTGAAGTTCTGCTCGAACTGGCCGTTCGCGTCCTCGTGGTCGTTCGCGTAGTTGCCCCAGCCGAGGTCGTTGACGTAGCGGGAGACCGTCGTCAGGAAGTCGTAATGGCGGCTCAGGCCGTTGAGGTCGTAGCAGGGCTTTTCGAGCGTGTCGAGCGCGTCGGCGAGCTGAATCGATCCGTCGTCTTTCAACTCGACGAGGAAGTATTCGAGCTCGAGTCCCATGCGGAAGTCGAAGCCTTTCGCCCGCGCCTTCTCGATCTGGCGGCGCAGGATGACGCGAGGATCGTAGGGCCACTCCTCCCCGTCGACGTGGATGTCGCAGGCGAAGCGGGCGACGGTCGGCTCCCAGGGCACGGGGGTGAACGTTGCGAGATCGGGGATGGCGGCGATATCCGGATCGCTCGGAAACTGGCCGATCTCGCCCGCGGCGAAGCCTGCGAACCCGGCCCCGTCCGTGACGAGGTCCTCCAGGTTCGCTGCCGGCACGAGCTTCGCGCTCGGGCGCGCGTACATGTCGACGAACTGCGCGAAGAAGAACTCGATTCCGCGCTTGTCTGACTCCTTGCGAATGTCTTCGACGCTCGGTGCGGCGGCGGTGTCCGCCATGCGGCTTCCTCCCTCTCTCCGGGTCGGGTGAGGCCGAGATTAAACAGCCATCGCGCGGCTGCCGATGGTGGCTCCCTACAAGCGTTGGGCGGCGGTTATGTGGGCTCTGACCGGCCTAACGCCTCCTGGAGCTTGACCATTTTCACGGCGATCTCGATCAGGAGCCAGTCCTCCTTGCGGAGATCGAGTCCCGAGAGCTCCTGGATGCGTCGTAGGCGCTGCCGCAACGTGTTCGGATGCACGTAGAGCGCCTCGGCGGTTGCGCTGATGTTCCCGCGCCTGCGAAGGAATTCCTCGAGCGTGCGCAGCAGCGATGTCTGGCGCTGGCGGTCGTAGTCGGCGATCTTCGCGATGAGGTCGCGCTGGGAGTCGCGAACCGAGGAATCGAGCGACATCCGCAGGAGGTACTTGTACGGGCCGAGCTCTTCGTAGGTCATCACGCCGGGTGTCCCGCGGATGACGGAGCCGAGCAGCGCGTGCCCGGCCTCCTCGAAGCCCGCCTGGAAGCTCAGAGCCCCCTTGCAGGGGTTCGAGATGCCGATGGAAACCGGGCTTCCGACCTCGGCGTGAATCGCCTGGATCTTCTCCAGGAGCGATGCCTCGCCTGTCGACGGAACGCGCAGGAGCGCTCGGCTGGAGTCGTCGCGATGATCGAACAGAGATCCCGGAGCCGCGGCCCGGAGCGCTTTCTCGACCGCCTCGTCGGGCGGCGCTACCTCGACGACGACGTACGCCCGGTCGAGGTCGCACCCGAGCCGCGCCGCGCGGCCCTCGACCGCGCCGAGCACGTTGCCGCCGGCGAGCTGCTCGAAAAAGTCCTTGATCAGGTTCTTCTCCGTCAGCCGCTCGATCAGCTCGATCTTCTTGATCGCCACGGCGGTCTGGTTCGCGGCCGCGCGCGCGAGGTCGACCTCGGTCGTTCCCTCGGCGCTCAACAGCCCGAGCAGCTCGTCGTCGGCGACGATCGGGACAGCGACGCTGGCGGAGCGGCCGCTTCGCGCGATCTCCGGCCCGAGCTCGGAGAGGCGGATCGTGGTGCGCGCTTCTGCCGCGGCGGGGGCCGACGCCCTGAGTCGTAGCTCCTCCGAGCCACCGTCGAGCAGATAGACGTGGCATGAGCGGCTGCGGAGCAGCTGCCGGCTCCGCTCCGCGACCGCGGGGAGGACCTCGCCGAGCTGCTGCGCCCGGGCGAGGGTTTCCGCGAGCTCGGTCAGGTGCTCGAGCTCCCCGACCCGCTGCCGGGTCTCCTCGTACAGGCGTGCGTTCTCGATCGCGCCGCCCACGAGGGACGCCGTCGAGGTGAGGAGCTCGACCTCCTCCGCGGTGAACTCACGCGGCGCCTCGGTGTGCATCGTGATGGCCCCTATGACGGCGTCTCGCCCGGCGATGGGAACCGAGAGGAGCGACTGGAACTTCTCCTCCTCGAGCTCGGGGACGAACTCGTTCCGCGGGTCGCCCACGGCGTTCTGGGTAAATGCGGGCTCCCCGTGCTCGACCGCCCACCAGGCGATGCCCTTCTCGAGCGTGATCTCGCCGACGAGGCCGCTGTACGGTTCGGAGGCTGCGCGCAGGACGAGCCGGTCGTCCTCGATCAGGTAGACGAAGCAGGCGTGGACAGCGCTTGCGTCGGTGAGCAGGCGCACGATGGCGCCCAGCACCTGGCCGAGGTCTAGAGACGAGCCGACCGTCGAGACGATCTCGTAGAGGATCCGCTCGCCCGCCTGCGCCGCAGATGGCCCCTTCGCCACGCGGGCATCGTACGACGTTGCGCGTCGCGGTACTAGCGGGCTGCGGGCTTGAGCGCCGAGCCGACCGGCTCGATGCGCACCGCCGAGGTCTTGTACTCCGGCGTCCCGATGAGCGGATCGCCGACGTCGTGGGTCAGCCAGTTGACCTTCGCTTGCGCGAAGTGGAGCGCCATCCAGACGAGCCCCGGGTAGACGCGTTCGCCGACCGATGCGCGCGCCTCGAGCTCGCCGCGCCGCGAGACGAGGCGCACCCAGTCCCCGTCCTCGACGCCGAGGGCGACCGCGTCGTCGGGGTGCATCTCCACGAAAGGATCCTCCTGTTTCTGCACGACCCCTTCCTCCCGCATGGTCATCGTCGCCGAGTTGTAGTGGTAGAGCGTGCGCCCGGTCGAGAGCACGAACGGGTACTCGGAGTCCGGCTGCTCGATCGGCGGCTGGTACTCGACCGGGTAGAACTTGCCCTTGCCGTTCGGCCGCGACGGGCTCGGGGAGTGCAGGAACGGGGTGCCGGGATGGTCGCGGTCGGTGCAGGGCCACTGGAGCCCGACCTCCTCGATGCGGTCGTAGCGGATTCCCGTCCAGAACGGCGAGAGGTCGGCGAACTCGTTCCAGGCGTCCTCGGGAGTCCGATACTCCGGCCAGTTGCCGCCCATGGCCTTCGCCATGTCGACCACGATCTGCCAGTCCTCCCGCGCCTCGCCGGGGCAGGGCAGCGCCTTGCGGACGCGGTTCACCCGCCGCTCCGTGTTGGTGAACGTCCCGTCCTTCTCGGCGAAGCTCGAGGCCGGGAACACGACGTCGGCGAGCCGCTCGGTCGTCTCGTTGAGGAAGAGGTCCTGCGTGACGAGGAAGTCGAGGTGCTCGAGGCCTTCCTCGACGTGGTGGGCGTTCGGCTCGGTCTGCGCCGGGTTCTCGCCGATGAGGTAGAGGGCCCTGATCCGTCCGTCGTGGAGGCCGGACATGATCTGGTCGAGGCGGTAGCCTGGAGTCTCGGGCACCTCGACGCCCCAGGCCTCCGAGAACTTCTGCCGGATCTCGGCGCTGTCGGCCGGCTGGTAGCCGGGGAAGTAAGCCGGGTTCGCGCCGGCGTCGTTCAGGCCCTGGACGTTGTTCTGCCCGCGAAGCGCGTTCAGCCCGGTCGACTCGTAGCCGAGATGGCCGGTCATGAGAACGAGGTTCGAGAGCGACCAGATGTTGTCGACGGCGCACGCGTGCTCGGTGATCCCGAGCGTGTAGAAGACCGCCGCGTGCTTCTCCGTCGCGTATTCGCGTGCGGTGGCGACGATGTCGGCGGCCGGCACCCCGGTCACCTTCTCGGCTTCCTCCGGGGTGTAGCGGGAGACCACTTCACGGACGGCGTCGAAGTCCTCGGTGTGCTCCCGGATGTACTCCTCGTCTTGGAGCCCCTCCTCGAGGATGACGTGCATCATCGCGTTCACCAGCCAGACGTCCGACCCGGGCCGGAGCTGGAGGTGGCGCTTGGCGAGCTTCGTCAGCCAGATCTTGCGCGGGTCGGCGACGACGATGGTGGCGCCCTTGCGCGCGGCCTTCTTCATGCGCAGCGCGAGCACCGGATGCGCCTCGGTCGTGTTCGAGCCGATCACGAGTAGGAAGCGCGCGTTCTCGATCTCGGGGATCGAGTTGGTGGTGGCTCCTCTGCCTAACGACCTGACCAGGCCGTAAAGGGTCGGAGCGTGTCAGGTGGCTTCGCAGCTGTGGATCGAGTTCGTCCCGACCACCGAGCGCGCGAGCTTCTGGATGAGGAAATTCTCCTCCATCGTCAGGCGCGCGGACGCGAGGAAGCCGATCGCCTGCGGGCCGTGTTCCGCCTTCACGCGGTTGAGCCCGTCCGCGGCCACGTGCAGTGCGTCCTCCCAGCTCGTCTCGTGGAGCTCGCCGTCGTCGCGCCGCACCATCGGCTTCGTCAGCCGGTCGGGGTGGTGGACGAAGTTGAAGGCGAAGCGGCCCTTCACGCACAGGTTGCCCTCGTTCGAGACGTAGTGCGGCTCGGAGGTCACCTTCACGATCCTGTTCGTGGCCGGGTCGACGTTCAGGTCGATCTGGCAGCCGACGCCGCAGAACGTGCATGTCGTCTTCGTCTTCACGAGCTCGCGCTCGGCCTGCTCCGTCCCTTCGAGGAACTTCTCGAAGATCGCCCCGGTGGGGCAGACGGAGAGGCAGCCGCCGCAGAGCTCGCATTCGGTGTCGAGCCACGAACGCTCCCAGGTCGGGACGATGCGCGCGTGCGGCCCGCGGCCCTCGAGCGAGAGCGCCGAGCACTGCATGACCTCCTGCGTGTAGCGAACGCAGCGGTTGCAGAGGATGCACGTGTCGGGTGTATAGCCCATGAGCCGGTTGCGGTCGTCGTACTCCTTGCGCTTGGCGTCGGGGAGCACGAACGGAGCCTCGGCGTCGAGCTCTGCCGCGAGGTCCGTGAGCTCGTTCGGGCGCCCGCCCGGGTTGGGGTCGAGGTGCTCGGCGAGGAGCATCTCGGTCAGCGTCTTCCTGAAAGCGGGAACGGAGGAGTTCGTCGAGACGACCATGCCCTCGGTCACCCGGGTCGCGCAGGCCGGCAGCGGGCGCGGCGAGCCCTCCACGCCGACGACGCACATGCGGCAGCCGCCGTACGGATCGAGCTTGTCGTCGTGGCAGAGGGTGGGGATGAAGACGCCGTGGCGCGCCGCCGCGTGGACGAGCAGCTCGCCTTCGGGGGCGCTGGCCTCGCGGCCGTCGAGCGTGAAGCGCACCATCGAGCTCATCTTACGGCCGGCTCCCCCAGCGGCTCGAAGAGTTCCGGCCAGTGCTTGAAGGCGTTGCGCATGGGGAAGGGGGCGCCCTGTCCGAGGCCGCAGATCGAGGTCGCGGCCATCGCGTCGAGCCATTCCTCTGCCTGCTCCCGCGTCATCGCCGCCTCGCCCTTCTCGAGCTCCTCGATCAGGTGGTGCATGCCGCGGTTGCCGATCCGGCACGGCGTGCACTTCTGGCACGACTCCTCGGCGAAGAAGCGCATCGTCTCGGCGAGGAGGCGCAGCGGCGAATAGCTCGCGGGGAAGACCTGCAGCGCCGCCGATCCGGGGCCCGCGTTCCATTCGCGCAGGCTCTCGCGCGTGAGCGGCACGTCGAGCGCGGCCGGCGGCAGGATCCCGCTGGCTGCGCCTCCCGGGACGACCGCGCCGATCTCGTCCGTGGCGCCACCCGCGTAGTCGTCGATCAGCTGCCTCGGCGTGACGTCGAGCGGCGCCTCGTAGCACCCGGGCGCATTGACGGCACCCGTGACCGACCAGAGGCGGACGCGTGGCCACGCCTCGCCTCCGTCCCGCAGGATCGCGGGGATGTGCGCCAGGGTCTCGACGTTGTTGATGAGCGTGGGACGGCCGAGGTATCCGACCTGGCTCGGGAAGGGCGGCTTCAGGCGCGGCATTCCGCGGCGGCCCTCCATCGACTCGAGCATCGCCGTCTCCTCGCCGCAGATGTAGGCGCCGGCCCCGATGACGAGCTCGAGCGAGCGACCGTCGAGGAAGCCGGCGGCGCGGAATTCGTCGAGCGCCTGCTCGAGCCGGGCCCGGGCGGTCGCGTACTCCTCGCGCAGGTAGATGAAGCCCTCGGTCGCCTCGGCGAAGTCCATGGCGATGAGCGTGCCTTCGAGCATGAGGTGGGGGCGGAGCTCCATCACGTAGCGGTCCTTGATCGTCCCGGGCTCGCCCTCGTCTGCGTTGACGACGACGTAGCGTGGAGCCGGTTCCTTCGCCACGGCCTCCCACTTCAGGCCCGTGGGGAAGCCTGCGCCGCCGTAGCCGGTCAGGCCCGAGGCTTTGAGCTCCTCGACGATCTTGTCCTTTGCCGGCAGGTCGCGAAGGACGCGGACGCCTCCGCGCGCCTCGTACTCCGCCAGGGTCTGGTCGGCCTGCTCGAGCCCCAGCGACGAGCCCGCGTTCGTCCGCCTCGTCACCTCGGGCTCGACCGCGTCGCCGCGCATCAGGACGGGCCCGATGTCGCAGTGGCCCAGGCACTCGACGCCGAGAACAGGCGTGCCGTTGGCCTTCTCCTGCTCGCGCGCCAGGAGGTCCTTGGCGCCGAGGCAGTCGCAGACGGGGCCGATGCACACGCGCACGGCGTCGACCGGCACTTCGAGGAACGAATAGAACGAGACGACCTCGTGCACCTCGCCGCGCCGGACGTTCATGTGGTCGGCGAGCTCGTCGGAGAGCTCGGGCGTGATCGGGCCGACTTCCCGGCGGATGCGCCCGAGGTTGTCCAACAGGCGCGTCCGCTCCTTCGGCAGCGTGGGCAGAACCTCGGTGAGCCGGAGGACGTCTATGGTTTGCGATCATAGTGAACGAGGTCCCCCCGTACTCCGCGTCCACGGTCGAGGTCGTGCGGCTTCCCGAGGGGGAGACCGAGGCTGACGAGATCGCGGTCGAGGAGCCGCTGGAGATCCGGGTGGACGGGCGGCCCGTCGCGGTGACGATGCGCACGCCGGGCCACGACGAGGAACTGGCGCTCGGGTTCTTGATTTCGGAAGGCGTTTCGCCGGTGCGGGCGTCGCTCCCTGACGACCTGGCGCAGAACACCGTCGACGTGGAGGTCGAGGATTTCGACTTCGAGCGCCTCGCCCGGAACTTCTACACGTCGTCCTCCTGCGGGGTCTGCGGGAAGGGCGCGCTCGAGGCGGTCGCCGTCGAGGCGCCGGGCGTCGAGAGCGACCTGGTCGTCCCGGCCGCGCTCGTGGCCGAGCTTCCGGAACGGCTGCGGGAGTCCCAGCCGACCTTCGCGGCTACGGGCGGCCTCCACGCAACCGGGCTTTTCTCCGCGGACGGAGAGCTCCTCGCCGTCCGGGAGGACGTGGGCCGGCACAACGCGATGGACAAGGTCGTCGGCTGGGCGTTCGGCCAGGGTCTCCTGCCGCTCTCCGACAAGATGCTCTGCGTGAGCGGGCGCCTCTCCTTCGAGCTCGTGCAAAAGGCCGCCGTTGCAGGCTGTCCTCTTGTCGTCGCCGTCGGGGCGCCCTCGACGCTCGCAGTCGATCTCGCGCGGGATCGCGGCGTGACGCTCTGCGGCTTCGTGCGCGGCGGGCGCGTCAACGTCTACTCGGAGCCGCAGCGCATCGGATGACCTTCAACGTCGAGCCCGAGATGTACGACCGCTTCATGGGGCGCTACGGCGACGCGCTCGGCCGCGCGCTGTCGGAGCGGGCCGGTGTCCGCCCGGGGATGAGGGCGCTCGACATCGGCGCCGGCACAGGCAAGCTGACCGCGGTGCTCACCGAGATCCTCGGGGAGGAGAACGTCGCCGCGGTCGATCCGTCCGAGCCGTTCGCCTCGGCGCTGGCAGAGCGGTTCCGCGCTGCCGAGGTGCGGCGGGGGACTGCGGAGGATCTTCCTTTCGAGGACGGCTCGTTCGACGCGGTTTGCGCTCAGCTCGTCGTCAACTTCCTCACCGACCCTGAGGGAGGAGCCGCGGAGATGGCGCGCGTGGCGAAAGAGGGCGGCGTCGTTGCGGCAGCGGTCTGGGACTACCGTGGCGAGATGACCATGCTGAGGGTGTTCTGGGAAGCGGCGGGCGCGGTCGACGAGCGCGGCGCAGCGGCTCTCGACGAGCGCACGCGGATGCGCTTTGGCGACCCGGAGGAGATCGTGCAGCTCTGGGAAGGAGCCGGCCTTCGCGGCGTCGAGGGCGGTGAGATCGTCGTCTCCGCGTCCTACGAGGATTTCGACGATCTCTGGGAGCCCTTCCTCGCCGGAGTCGGGCCCGGCGGCGACTTCACTGCCTCGCTCGAGCCGCAGGCGCAAGCAGCCCTGCGGGAGGAGTACCGGCGCCGGCTCGACCCGCCGGAGGGCCCCTTCGAGCTTCAGGCCCGAGCGTGGTACGCAGTCGGGACGAGGTAACCGGCGTTCTCCTCGTTGGCGGCGCAAGCCGCCGCTTCGGATCGCCGAAAGCGCTTGCCCGCTTCCAGGGCGAGCTGCTCGCGGAGCGGGCGCACCGCCTGCTCGAAGATACCTTCGACCGGGTGCTGGTCGTGGGCAAAGCGAGCGACGACCTCGAGCTCCCCTTCGACGTGCTCGACGACGGGAGCGAGGTCCGGGCGCCCATCGTCGGCCTCGTCGCCGCGCTCCGCCACGCCGAGACCGAGGTCTCGGTCGTCCTGCCGACGGACATGCCCCTCGTCTCGGCCGAGCTCCTGCGTCGATTGGCCGACGAGGTCGAGGGCCATGACGCTGCTGTGCCGCCGACGGGGCCGCTACCCGGCGCCTACCGGAAGTCCGCGCTGCCCGTGCTCGAGCGCCGGCTCGTCGCGGGCGAGCTTGCCCTCTACCGCGCGCTCGAAGAGCTCGAGGTGCGCGTCGTCGAGACCGACGAGGACGAGCTCAGGAATGTGAACAGGCCGGCTGATCTCGGTATCGATGAGGGGATTCCCTGACTTCAGATCAGCGCCAGGCCGGATGCTCGACGGCTGACTCCGGGTCATCCTGATCCGAAAGGAGGCAGCCATGGAATGGGTTGGAATCATTCTCGCGTATGCAATCGTGGCCGGAGGCGCACTTCTCGTCGCCTTCATCCTCTACAAGTGGATCGAGGCCGCCAGAGACCTCCATCCCCGACACTGAGAGGAGGCACGTTGCGAATCCTGCTCGCATACGACGGTTTCGATCACTCGCGCAAGGCGCTCGAGGAGGCCGCGGATCTCGGACGGTCGGAGGCCGCGACGATCACGATTGTCAGTGTCGTCCCGGAGAAGGATGCCCGAGCGTCGAAGTCGGGCGGTCATCGCTGGCTTGCGCCTCATGCGCATCTCGACGTTGCCAAGGCCCACGAGTTCCTTCGTGAGCGCGGCGTCGAAGCCGAGATGAAGATCCTCCACGGCGATCCCGTGGAAGAGCTCTGCAAGGAGGCCGCCGACGGTTACGACCTCGCGATCGTGGGATCGCGCGAGCTGGGTCGGCTCGGCGAGCTCATCATGGGCAGCGTGAGCCGGCGGCTCCTCGCCGAGATGCCGGTGCCCGTGCTCGTCGCAGGGAAGAGCGTGTCAGTGCAACAGGAGCCGGTCGCCTAGGCGATTCGGGGTCCGGAGATTCCCGCCAGGCCGCGGGGCGTGATGACCTGTTCGCGGTCGGCGCCGGTCCCGACCATGATCACGTCGAGCTCGAGGCCCTCCTCCACGAACTCGACGTAGCGCTGCGCCGCCGGAGGAAGGCTTCCGTCCAGCGGCTCCTGCCAGCCGGGCAGCGTCTCGTAGACGGGCTGGGCGTGGTGAAAGTCGCTCTGGTGTGCGGGAAACTCGTCGGTCTCGGTGCCGTCGGGGAGCCGGTAGCGGACGCAGACCGGGATCTCCGCGAACGCCGAGAGGACGTCGAGCTTCGTCAGCGCGAGGGCCGTCATCCCGTTGACGCGCGCCGCGAAGCGCAGGCCGACGAGGTCGAGCCACCCGCAGCGGCGCTCGCGGCCGGTCGTCGTCCCGTACTCCTCGCCGAGCTCGCGGACGCGCGCCTGGTCGGGGCCTTCGATCTCGGTGGGGAAGGGGCCCTCGCCGACCCGGGTGACGTAGGCCTTCGCGACGCCGATCACGCTCTCGATCCGGGTCGGGCCGATGCCGATCCCGGTCGCCGCGGCGCCGGCGATCGGATTCGAGGAGGTGACGAAGGGATACGTGCCGTGGTCGAGGTCGAGCAGGGTGCCCTGCGCCCCTTCGAGCAGCACCTTCTGGCCCGCTTTCAGTGCACGCTCGACGAGGAGCGAGGTGTCGGCGATGTACGGCCGCAGGCGCGCGGCGCACTCCTCCATCCGGTCGGCCAGGTCTCCGGCCTCGAGGGGCTCGTCGAGCAGGCGGTTCTTCTCCGCAAGCGCCGTCTCGAACTTCTGGCGCAGGATCTTCGGGTCGAGCACGTCCTGGACGCGGATGCCGAGGCGCGCCGCCTTGTCGGCATACGCGGGGCCGATGCCTCGCCGCGTCGTCCCGATCTGCAGGCGGCCGAGGCGCCGCTCGCTCGCCGAGTCGCTCGCCACGTGCCACGGCATGATCAGGTGCGCGTTGCCGGAGAGACGGAGGCCCTCGGTCGAGATGCCGCGCGCCTCGAGCGCATCGATCTCCTCGACGAGGAGCTGCGGGTCGACGACACACCCGGCTCCGATGACGGAGATCTTGCCCTCGTAGAGGATCCCCGACGGGACGTGGTGGAGCTTGAACGTCTCGCCGCCGGAGACAATCGTGTGGCCGGCGTTCGGGCCACCCTGGTAGCGGCAGACGAGCTCGGAGCTCTGGGCGAGCAGGTCGACGATCTTGCCCTTGCCTTCGTCGCCCCACTGCGCGCCGACGATCACGGTGGCGGGCACGGCTAGGAGCTTAGACCGGGGTCAGGCTGGTCGTCGCAGCCGCGTCATCATCCGCTGCCACCACGACCGCGCCCCGGTCTCGGCTGGGATCGTCCAGCTGGCCACTACGCGGCCGCCAGGTCGGCGAACTTCGCGTAGCGCCGCAGAAAGGAGAGCTTCACCGTGTCGGTCGGCCCGTTGCGGTGCTTGGCGACGATCACCTCGGCGAGCCCCTGCTGGTCGGATTCGTCGTTGTAGTACTCGTCGCGGTAGATGAAGCAGACGATGTCGGCGTCCTGCTCGAGCGAGCCCGACTCGCGCAGGTCGGAGAGGATCGGCCGTTTGTCGTGGCGCTGCTCGACCGCCCGTGAGAGCTGGGAGAGCGCGATGATCGGGACGCCGAGGTCGCGCGCGAGCACTTTCAGCGAGCGCGAGATCTGCGAGACCTCCTGCACGCGGTTCTCCGCATTCGTCCCCGAGGTCATGAGCTGCAGGTAGTCGACGATGATGAGCCCGAGCTCGGGGTGCTTCTGCTTCAGGCGCCGCGCCTTCGAGCGGATCTCCATCATCGTGATCGAGCCCGTGTCGTCGACGTAGATGGGGGCCTTGGCGAGCTTGTCGCAGGCCGCGGTGAGGCGGGGCCAGTCGTCGGCCGCGAGCTTGCCGGTCCGCAGGCGCTGCGACTCGACCTTGGCCTCGCTGCACATGAGGCGCTGCGTCACCTCGGACTTCGACATCTCGAGCGTGAAGAGCGCGACCGGGACGCCCTTGCGCACGCCGAGGTTCGCGGCCATGCAGAGGCCGAGCGCCGACTTCCCCATGCTCGGACGCGCGGCGACGATGATGAGGTTGCCCTCCTGGAAGCCCGAAGTGATCCGGTCGATGTCGCGGAAGCCGGACGGGACGCCGGTGACGTCGGCGCCCGACTCGTAGAGCGCGGTGATCCGCTCGAAGCTCTCCTTCAGGAGCTCCTCGATGTGGCTGAACTCGCCACGCGCTCGCTGCTGCGAAAGGTCGAAGACGATCTGCTCGGCCTGGTCGACGAGCTCCGTCGTCTCGCCGGGCCGGTCCCAGCCCAGCTGGGCGATCTCGCCGCCGGCTCGGATGAGGCCGCGAAGCGTGGCGGTCTCGCGGACGATCTGCGCGTAGTGGTGGGCGTTCGCGGTCGCCGGCGCGACTGAGGCCAGTTCGTGGATACGGAACTTGCCGCCGACGTTCTCGAGCTCGCTGCGCTCGTCGAGCTCGTCAGCGAGGGTGATCGCGTCGACGGGCTCGCCCTTCGCGTAGAGCCCGAGCGCGGCGCGGTAGATCTTTGCGTGGCTCTCGCGGTAGAACTCGCGGCCGTCACTCGTGAGAATCTCGCTGACCGAAGCGATTGCGCCGGGCGAGAGCATCATCGCGCCGAGAACGGACTCCTCGGCGTCGAGGTTCTGGGGCGGTACGAAAGCGTCCTCGAGCACGGCCCCTGGGTTTCCGTTCGTCGCCACGGGACCCGACCGTATTGGACGAGCGCCGTCTCCGCGCCGGCGTGGTTCCACAGGCAAAGGGCGCCGTTTTGCAGGCATAACGAACGGATGTTCGCATCAGGGCCGGACGACATCCCCAGATCGGGCCCAGGTCTTCCCACGGAAATTTCCGCACGGAGCGGAAAGTTCGTGCAGTTGTCCAGACGCTGTGGAAGAGGGGTGTGGAGAGCTAGGAAGGCTGGGCGTCGGGGTCGACGAGGGGCTCTTCGGTCTCGGCCCCCACAGCCTCCTGCTCGGCCACCTGAGTCCCGGACTCTTCGGCCCCGGCGGCTTCCTCTTGTTCCTCGACGGCCTCTTCCTCGGCCACGAACTGCTCGACCTCGGCCTCGACGGCGGCCTGGTGCTCGGCGGCGGCTTCCGCCTCCGCCTCCTCGGCGGCCCTCTGGGCGGCTTCCATCGCCTCGAGCTCCTCCTCCGGAGGCAGCTCACCGCCCTCGGGGACGACGAGTGTCCGAACCTCGGCGGTCACGTCCGTGAAGATCTCCACCGGGACCGAGTAGCGCCCGATGCGCTTGATGGGGTCGTGCAGGTCGATTTTCCGCCGGTCGACGCGGATCTTCAGCTTTTCCCAGATCTCGTCGGCGAGGTCGGTCGCCGTGACCGAGCCGAACAGCGTTCCCTGCGGGCCGGCGTTCACGTCGAAGCGAAGCTCGGCCTTGCCGAGCTGGTCGGCGATCGTCTGCGCGTCCTCGAAGCTCTGCGCCTCGTGCCGTGCGCGCTGGGCGTCGCGCTTCTCCAGCTCGGCCATCCGGGAGGGCGTCGCCTCTTCGGCGAGCCTGCGCGGGCCGAGGTAGTTGCGCATGTAGCCGCGCGAGACCGAGACGACGTCGCCGCGCAGCCCGACCTTCTCCACGTCTTTCAGGAGGATGACGTCCATGGGCTACCCGGAGACGTACGGCAGGAGCGCCATCTCGCGTGCCCGCTTGACCGCGACGGCGATCTGCTCCTGGTGGCGCCTGCACGCTCCCGTGATGCGCCGCGAGCGGATCTTGCCCTTCTCGGACACATAGCGCCGCAGCTGGTTGTAGTTCTTGTAGTCGACCTCTTCGATCTTCTCCTTGCAGAAGTAACAACTCTTCCGCCGGAGAGGTCCGGTCGACTGGGACGGGCGCCTGCGCGCGCCGCCCTGCTTCTCTCGTTGTGCCATTCGGTGCTCTTCGCTCCTGGTCTTAGAAGGGGATGTCGTCGTCGGTCGCGGCGCCGGCCTTCACGAAGTCGGACTGGTCGGCGGCGACGTCGGACTGCGGGATGTAGGACTGGCCCTCGCCGCCGTCGCCGCGGCTGTCGAGGAACTGGATCTGGAAGGCGACGATCTCGACCTTCGAGCGCTTCGAGCCGTCCTGGGCCTCCCAGGACGACCAGTCGAGCCGCCCGTCGATACCGATGCGCCGGCCTTTCGCCAAATGCTGGGCGAGCATCTCGGCCTGGTTTCCGAAGATCTTCACGTCGAAGAAGTTCGGCTTGTCCGTCCAGTTGCCGGCCTCGTCCTTCTGGCGGCCGTTGCAGGCGACGCCGAGCTGCAGGACGGGAGTCCCGGACGGGAGGTGGCGGAGCTCGGGGTCGCGCGTCAGGCGTCCCACGAGGGTCACACGGTTGATGTCGCCAGCCATTTCAGTCTCCTAACCTAGTCGAACACTCGTTCGTATGCTAGCCGGCCGATGGGACGGCCTCGGTGCGCCGCGGCTGCACCGCGGGCCGGCGGACCGCCATGTGCCGCATGGCGCCGTCGGTGATCTTGAGCACGCGGGTGACCTCGGCGAGAGTCTCGGCGTCGGCATCGAAAAGGAGGAGGTGGTACGTCCCCTCTTCTTTCTTGTCGATCTCGTACGCGAGCTTGCGGCGGCCCCACGGCTCCTGCCCGACCCACGAACCTCCGCGCTTCTCGATGAGCTCGCGCATGCGCGCGACGATCTCGTTCTGGCGCTCTTCGGCCAGCTCGGGGTCGAGGATCAGCATGATCTCGTATGCGTTCACAGTTCCCGATTCCTCCTTCCCACGGTCTGAAGCGGCCTCGCCTGCTCGCGCCGCTCGGGAAGGGGCGGCGCCGGACGAGGCAGGAAGTCGTCCGAGTATAGCGAGACCGTCCGCTTGCCCCGCGCCTCTTCGTCGTGGAAGAGCCTCCACTGTGAACCGAAATGCCGCATTCGGCATCGGGGCGCTCATCGGTGCCGCGGGGGCCCTGGTCT
>DATEOR010000032.1:0-10470 GCA_035273885.1 Gaiellaceae bacterium | reverse complement strand
CCGGCCCCGGCATGCAAATGGAGCCGATGGAGCAGGGCGGCTAGGGCCGGAAGCGCTCCGGCGGCTCGGCGCCGATGGCGGGCGGGCCCAGCGCGATTTCGTTCACGCAGACGAAGACGTCGACCCACCAGTCCTCGCGTTCCTCGTCGATCTCGCCCTCACCGACCAGGAAGCATGTGTTCAACCAGCGCCAGCGCTCCGCCTCGGTGGTCAGCTCCACGCGGGCGAGGATCGCGCGGCGGCTGCCGGGCGGGCTTTCCTCGACGCTCTGGCCGTGGATGGAGAGGAGGATCTCCTCGCCCTCGCGCGTTGCGATCGTCCCGCGAAGGTTCGGCGTCCACACCCCGTCCTCGCGCCGACGCGGAGAGTTGGCCCAGACGACGGAGCCGATCAGGTCACCGCTGACCTCGCCGTCGCCCTGGCCGAAGCCGAGCCCCTCCTCCCCGCCGTGCGGCCGGTGCCAGCTCGACTCGCGGTAGCGCATCGAGACGCGGCAGAAGGGCTCGAGTCGCACGTGTCAGCCGGCTAGGCCGGCTGGAACTGGCGGGCGCGTGCGCGCCGCTTCTCCGCCTCGACCTCGCGGTCCTTCGGCGGCGCGTTCGTCACGAGCTCCTCGATGAGCCGGTGCGAGGCCTCCGCGACGGCGTCCACCGCGCGGCCGAAAGCCTCCTCGTTGGCGTGCGACGGCTTCGTGAAGCCGCTGATCTTGCGCACGTACTGGAGGGCCGCGCCGCGGATCTCGTCCTCGGTCGCCTCGGGCTCGAAGTTGTAGAGCGTCTGGATGTTTCGGCACATGCCGCCAGCCTAGCGGCTCGCTTACAACTTCCCAACCTCCGCCTTCGGTATAAGTGGAAGCGGTGACCATGGACAACCGCAGACGCTGGATCGCGCTCATCGTCCTCTGCCTCGGCGACCTGATGATCGTCCTCGACGCGACGATCGTGAACGTCGCACTGCCCTCGATCCGCGAGGACCTGGGCTTCTCCCAGACGTCGCTCGCATGGGTCGTGAACGCGTACCTGCTGACCTTCGGAGGCTTCCTCCTCCTGGCGGGACGGCTCGGCGACCTCTACGGGCACCGGAGGCTTTTCCTCTCGGGCATCGCTCTCTTCACGCTCGCCTCGCTGGCGTGCGGACTCTCGACGACGCAGGGCCTGCTCGTCACGGCGCGCGCCATTCAGGGCTTCGGAGGCGCGATCGTCTCGGCAGTCGCGCTTTCGCTGATCATGACGTTGTTCACCGAGGCGGGTGACCGGGCGAAAGCGATGGGGGTCTTCGGCTTCGTCGCAGCCGGCGGAGGAACCGTCGGCGTGCTCCTCGGCGGGATCCTCACCGACCTTCTGACTTGGCACTGGATCTTCCTCGTGAACATCCCGGTCGGGATCGCGGTCTTCGCGCTCTGCGTCGTCCTGCTTCCCGCCTCGCGCGGGCCGGCAAGCGACGCACGGCTCGACATCGGCGGAGCGGTCACCGTCACCGCCGCGCTCATGCTCGCCGTCTACGCGATCGTGAACGGGAACAGCAACGGCTGGACATCTGCGCAGACGCTTGGCCTGCTCGGCGCGGCGATCGCCCTCTTCGGAATCTTCCTCGCCCTCGAGGCGCGCGTGAAGGCGCCCCTCATGCCTCTCGGCCTCTTCAAGCACCGCAACCTCTCGGTCGCAAACGTGACCGCCGTGCTCTCGGCGGCATCGATGTTCGCGATGTTCTTCTTCTCCGCGCTCTACATGCAGCTCGTCCTCGGCTACTCGCCGCTCGAGGTCGGCCTTGCCTACGTGCCGAACTCGGTCCTGATGGCGGCGCTCTCGCTCGGGATCTCGGCGAAGGTCGTCATGCGCTTCGGGATCAAGGCGCCGATCGTGGTCGGGATGCTGTTCTCCGCGAGCTCACTCCTGCTCTTCGCCCGCGCGCCGGTGGACGGCAGCTACGCCGTCGACCTGCTACCGCCGCTCATGCTGCTCGCGCTCGGGGCCGGGATCGCCTTCAACCCGATGCTGCTTGCCGCCATGGGCGACGTCGATCAGAGCGAAGCGGGGCTCGCGTCCGGAGTCGTCAACACGTCCTTCATGATGGGCGGCGCGCTCGGGCTCGCCATCCTGGCCAGCATCGCCACGTCGAGGACGGACAATCTGCTTTCCTCGGGTGTCGCCCAGCTCGAGGCTCTGAACTCGGGCTACCACGCCGCGTTCCTCGTCGGAGCGATCTTCGCGATCGGGGCCTCGACGATCGCCGGCGTGCTCCTGCGACCCTTCCCGCAGGGAATGCCGACCTACGAGGGCGCCGAGATCGGTCCGCCCGCCACTGCGGACGCGGACTAGCTTCGAGACCATGGGCAAGGTCGTCGTCGACATCACGATGTCCCTGGACGGCTATGTCGCCGGCCCGAACCCGACCCTCGAGGAGCCCCTCGGCAAGAACGGCGAGGAGCTCCACGAATGGGTCCTGCAGACCGAGGCCTGGCGCGAGCAGCACGGGCTAGAGGGCGGCGAGGCGAGCCAGGACTCCGAGCTGACCGCCGAGCGCGTGGCGTCCGTCGGCGCCCACGTCATGGGCAGGAAGATGTTCAGCGGTGGGTCCGGCCCCTGGGAGGACGACCCCAGGTCACTGGGCTGGTGGGGCGACAACCCACCCTTCCATGTGCCGGTGTTCGTCCTCACCCATCACGCCCGAGAGCCGGTGGAGATGGGGGGCGGGACGACGTTCTTCTTCGTCACGGACGGCGTCGAGTCGGCCGTCGAGCAGGCTCGTGCCGCCGCCGGCGACCGCGACGTCGCAATTGCGGGCGGCGCGGCGGCCGTTCAGCAGGCGCTGGCAGCGGGGCTCGTCGGCGAGCTGCAGGTGCACGTGGCGCCGATCCTGCTCGGGGGCGGCACCCGCCTCTTCGGCGAGGGTGCGGGTCCGGTCAGGCTCGAGGCCACGCGCGTCCTCTCGTCGCCCAGGGCGACGCACCTCAGGTTCGACGTCGGCTCCTGATCAGGCGCCCGACCCGATCGAGAAGGTGACCGTGAGCGAGGCGGAGACCTGCTGCCTCCCGGGCTCGACGGGAGCCACCTCAGCGGCGCCCGCCGCGGTCGCGCGGTCGTAGGCCATCACAGGGCCGGGCACGTACCCTCCGCCCTCGACGATCGCGACCGGAGTGCCGAGCGAGACGCCCGCCTTTGCCGCGATTGCCTCAGCGTGCGCGCGGGCGTCGTCGAAGGCCTTGTCCACGGCCTGGCGGTACGCCTCGTCCGTGCTCGACGGACGCAGGCTGGGCCCGTACACGTCGTTCGCGCCGGCGCGAACGGCCGCGTCGACGACCTTCCCCGCATCGCCGAGCTTCCGGACGGTGGCCGTGACCGTGCTCGAGGCGGAATAGCCCGTGACGGTGCGGCCGTCGTCTGCGGTCTCGGGATAGAGGGAGACTTCGGTCGTCTGCAGATCCTGCTTGGAGACGCCCGAGTCCTCGAGCGCGGCGAGGACAGCCTTCATCGCAGATGCGTTAGCGGAGAGCGCGTCGGAGGCCGTTGAGGCCTGGGAGCGGACGCCGAAGCTCCAGTCGGCCACATCCGGCACCACGTCGGCGGTTCCGCTCCCGACGACGGTGATCCCGCTCGTCGTCATGGCGCCGCCCTGCTGCACCGGCGCGGCGGAGACCGCGCTCTGCCCCGAGCTACCCGAATAGCCTGAGAGCGCGATCTCCGGCCCCCCATCCTTTCCTCCGCAGCCTGCCGCCGCCAGAGAGGCCGCTGCAACCGTTGCCAAGACGACGAGCTTCATGGTTCCTCCGATCGTGATTTGCAGGGCTTTGACCGGAGCGCGCTGGAAAAGGTTCCCGGTTTACAGGACTATCGTGCGGCCTTCCTGGGGATAGGAAGACGGTGCGGCCTCTCGTTCTCGCTTCGCTTGCCGTCGTGCTCGCCCTCGCCGGCTGCGGCGGCGCTACTTCGACCCAGAACGACGCTGCGATTCCGCGCTCGGTCGCGGACCGGCTCGCCGCGCGGAGCGAGTCGATCGCCGCCGCCTGGGAGGCCGGAGACACGTGCGGCGCCGCCCAGCAAGCCGATGAGCTCAAGCACGCGGCCGACGACGCAATCGCCTCCGGCGATGTCCCGGCCGCCTACCAGGACGACCTCGAGGCGGCGGTCGTGAACCTGCAGAACACGGCGAACTGCACCGATGAGAGCGACCAGGACGAGGGGCCCGGCAACGACGAGGGCAATGAAAAGGCGAAGGGCCACGACAAGCACGACGACGGCGTGACGATCACGACCGACACTCTCGGCACGACCACGGAGGGGGAGGGATGAGCACGCAGACCCTTGCGAGCGGGCGTTACCGCGTCGCCGACGTGCTCGGCCGCGGGGGCATGGCGGTGGTCTACCTCGCGCGCGACGACGAGCTCGACCGTCCCGTCGCGATCAAGGTGCTGGCCGGCCACCTGGCCGACGACGCGACGTTCCGCGACCGGTTCGTGCGCGAGGCACGCCTCGCCGCGGGGCTCTCCCATCCGAACATCGTGCAGATCTACGACGCCGGTGAGGACGACGGCAACCCGTACATCGTCATGGAGTACGTGGACGGCCGCTCGCTCGCCGACGAGCTCGACCTGGACGGGCCCCTCGATCCCGGGCGTGTCGTCGATCTCGGCGTCCAGGTCTGCGCCGGCCTCGAGCACGCGCACGCGACCGGCCTCGTACATCGCGACATCAAGCCGGGCAACCTTCTCCTCGGCGAGAGCAGCACCGTCAAGATCGCCGACTTCGGCATTGCGCGTGCTGCCGAGACCACGCGTTTGACCCAGATGGGCAGCGTCCTCGGCACGGCCGCCTATCTCTCTCCGGAGCAGGCCCTGGGCGAGGAGGTGACCGCCGCCGCGGACATCTACTCCTTCGGCTGCGTCCTCTACGAGTGCCTCACGGCGCAGACGCCCTATGTCTTCGAGACGCTCGCCGAGCTCGCGGTCAAGCACCGCGAGGAGCCGATCAGGCCGGTGCGGGAGCTTCGGCCCGAGATCCCGGAAGGCATCGAGGCTGTGGTCATGCGCAGCCTGGCCCGGAACCCCGAGTACCGACCGCCTTCGGCCGCGGCGCTCGGCCATGAGCTCGCTGCGACGGCACCCGAGGACGTCACGCGCCCACTGCCCCAGGCGAGCGGCGTGCGCGCCTCGGAGGTGCGCACCGAGCCGCTCCGGCGGCCCACGACCGCGCAACCCAAGGGGCGCGGCATCGACCGGCGGATCCTCGTCGGGGCCGTGATCGCGCTTCTGATCCTGGCCGCGATCGTGATCGCGATCGTCGGCGGCTCGGGAGGGAGCGACAACGGCTCAGGCGGCAGTCCGGCGCCCGCCCAGGTCCAGCCGGTCCAGCAGACCGGCGACCCCGCGACGGACGCCAATAACCTCGCCGACTGGCTTCGGTCGAACTCGGAGTAGCTCGGGCTAGCCGCTCGAGGAGTAGAGCTCGGGCTCGGTCGCCGCGGACGAGACGATCTCGCGGTCGTTCACGAACACGAACGTGGCGACGATCGACGCCACACCGAGGACGACCAGGAACCAAAACGCCCACGAGAAGCCGGAGGTCAGCGCGGCAGGCGCAGACGTCCCCTCCTTCACCAGCGTCGTGAAGTGGCTCGTGGCGATCGTCGAGGCGAGGGCTACGCCGATGGCACCGCCGATCTGCTGCGAGGTGTTGATGAGCCCGGAGCCGAGCCCGGCCTCGTGCTCCGCCACTCCCGCGAGAGCGGCGATCGTCACCGGGACGAAGGAGAAGGCGATCCCGATTCCGACCGCGACATATCCGACGAGCAGGTCGCTCGCGTACGAGCCGTCGACCGAGATCTGCGTGTACCAGAGCATGCCGAAGGTCATGAGCGCGAGACCGATGGCGAGAATCGGCTTCACGCCGACCCTCGTCACGAGCGCCTGGGCGACCCCGGCCGAGAGCACCGCTGTGCCTGCGGTGGTGAGGAATGTGAGACCCGCCTTGAGCGCCGAGTAGCCGAGCACCTGCTGCACGTAGAGCGTCAGGAGGAAGAAGTTCGCGAATATGACCGCGCCCAGGATCAGGCCGACGATGTTGGCCCCCGCAACGGTGCGCACGTTGAAGATCCGGAGCGGCATGAGCGGCTGCTCGACCCGCATCTCGATCACGATGAAGAGGACGAGGAGTGCGGCCGAGAGGATGAGCAGGCCGATCGTCCGTGCCGAGCCCCAGCCGACGTCGGGCGCCTTCGAGATCGTGTAGACGAGGAGCGCAAGGCCCGATGTGACCGACAGCGCACCGGCGAGGTCGTAGCGGCGGCGGTCGACGCTGATGCGGCTCTCGTTGACCAGCGGAAGCGTCAGGGAGAGGACCCCGATCCCGACCGGGACGTTGACGAAGAAGATCCACTCCCAGCCCAGGTACTTCGTGAGGATTCCGCCCATGAGGACGCCGACGGCTGCGCCGCTGCCTCCGACGGCTCCCCAGATGCCCAGCGCCTTGTTCCGCTCGGGGCCCTCCCGGAAGCAGGTCGTCACGATGGCGAGGGCAGCGGGCGAGACGATCGCCGCGCCGAGACCCTGCACCGCACGCGACGCGATGAGGACACTCTCCGAGTTCGCGAGCCCGCAGACGAGCGAGGCGGCGGTGAAGACCCCCACCCCGACCATGAAGACGCGCCTGCGCCCGAGCAGGTCGGCGGCGCGGCCTGCCAGGAGGAGGAAGCCTCCGAAGGTGATCGCGTATGCGCTGATCACCCACTGCAGGTTCTCCTGCGAGAAGTCGAGCGCCTCCCCGATCGACGGGAGCGCCACGTTGACGATCGAGACGTCGAGGACCGTCATGAAGAAGGCGACGCAGACGAGCGCGAGGGCCTTCCAGCGGCGAGGATCGGGAGCCGAGGTGACGATGGCCCCTGAAACGTATCGATTCGGGCTGTTATTCCAAAGCGCGGACGACCTCGAGCCGGAGAATCCGCTCCAGGTAGTCGAGCGCAAGGCGCTCGTCCTCTCCGTCCACGCTCGCCGAGGCGTCGCCGCGCACGCTCACCTCGAGGCCCGCTCTCTCGGCGTCGAGTGCGGTCTGGAAGACGCACATCTCGGTGGCCGCGCCCGCCACGATCACCCGCTCGATCCCGAGGCCGGCGAGGACGTCGCGGAGCTCGGTCGCCTCGAAGGCCGAGTAGGCGTCCTTCAGCACGACCGGCTCGCCGTCGGCCGGAGCGACCTCGGCGACGAGCTCTCCCGCCTTCCCTTGCTCGATCGCCTCACGAACGACCGCCTCCGGCGTGGCATGCCGGCCGTGGTCGTTTGCATAGACGACCGGCAGACCGCGGGCCCGTGCATCCTCGAGGAGCGACACCAGCGCGGAATGCCGGCGCCGGTAGCTCTCGAGCAGTGCCTCGCCGTCCTCATGGCGGAAATCCTTCAGCACGTCGACGAGCAGGAGTGCGTCGGTCACGCTGCCTTCATTCCCACGCCGAGCCGCGCTTGCAACCCGAGCCCGTTTCGAACCGCGTAGCCCTCCCAGTCGTTGTTGAAGTACGCGAGGACGTCCACGCGGCGCCGCCAGCCGCGGATCAGCTCGGACCACTCGTCCAACTCGCGCTCGGAGTAGTTCCCGTTCCGCCCGCGGCTCCCGTAGTGGAAGCGGATGAACGTCCAGTCGGCGGTCAGCTCGTGCGTCTGCCAGGGCCGAGCAGGGTGGTCGCCGATGACGAGGGCGACCCCGCGCTCGCGCAGGCGAGCGTACGTGTCCGGGACGAACCAGCTCTCGTGCCGGAACTCGAAGCAGTGCCTCCCGGCCGGCAGGCGGTCGAGGGCGCCGGCAAGCCGCTCGTCGTCACGTCGGAACGTGGGCGGCAGCTGCCAGAGCACCGGGCCCAGCTTCGGCGAAGCGATAAGCGGCTCGATCCGTTCGTAGAAGCGCGCGACGCCCTCGTCCATGTCGCGCAGCCGCTTGACGTGGGTGAGGTAGCGGCTCGCCTTGACGGCGAACAGGAACCCGGGGGGCGAGCCCTCGACCCAGGACGCGACAGCCTCCCGCCGTGGAAGCCGGTAGAAGGTGTTGTTCACCTCGACCGTGTCGAAGAGAGTGGCGTAGTGCTCGAGCCAGCGCCTCGGCGGCAGGCCTTTTGGGTAGACGCGCTGGCGCCAGTGGGGGTAGTTCCAGCCGGAGCAGCCGATGCGGACTCCTCGCACCCGTTCCTTCTTTCCGCGTGGCGAAGCTCTACGCCTCGCCTCCGGCGGCGAGCTTTAGCCGGCGTGCTCGGCGGCCTCGAGCACGAAATCGGTCGCGAACCCGAGGAAGAGCCCGAGGAGGAGCATCCACGTGACGAGCACCGGGAGCCCGAACTTCCGGTTGACGTTCATGAGTTCCTGCACCACGTAGAGGATCGAGCCGGCCGCGACGGCGAAGAACGCGATCGAGATCGCCTCGTTCACCCACGCGCTCCCGACGACGGTCCCCAGGAAGGTCGGGCCGCCGCCGATGAGCCCGAGAAGCCCGAGGAACCCCCAGCTGGGCCGCTCGCTCTCGCCGGACATGGGGCCGACGATGCCGAAGCCCTCGGTCGCGTTGTGCAGGCCGAAGCCGATGATGAGCGCGAGCGCGAGGCTGATCTCGCCCGCCGCCCCCGCCTGGCCGATGGCGAGACCCTCGCCGAAGTTGTGCAGCCCGATTCCGACCGCGATGAGAAGCGCCAGCTGGCGTCCCTTGGAGAGACGCTCGATCCACGGCCGCGACGCGAACTCGTCGATGGCGGCGGCGCCCGGGCCGACGAGTGTCGAGCTGCGCCGCTGCTTCATCCACCGGTCGTAGTAGACGAGGCTCATCAGACCGGCGATGAGACCCCCGGCGAGGAGAGCCGCATAGCCGAAGAACTCGCCCCACGACCCCTTGCCCTCGACCGCGCCTTCGAGCGCCTCCTCGACCGGCGCAACACCATGTACGAGCACGTCCCAGAGGAGGAAGAGCAGAACGCCGCACGCAAGCGCGGAGAGACCCGCCTGCAGCCGGACGTCAGCGCTGCGGAGGCGTCCCAGCGGCAGACCCAGGAGGATGGTGAATCCCGCCACCGCCCCGAGTGCGAGAGTCTGTGCCGTCGTCATGCGGTCCGTCCTCCTTTCGTCATGGATGTAAGGGTGACCTTACAGGCGCGAGGAGCATAGGGGCGTCCGTCAGAGGCTGTCAAACTGGAACCGATGAGGGTCTTCTTCCTGAGCGTCGTCGCGCTGCTCGCGACCACTGCGCCGGCGCAGGCCGCCCCGCCCGTGATCTGCATCGACCCCGGGCACGAGCGCACCCCCGACCTGTCGACCGAGCGGATCGGCCCCGGCTCGGACACCTACAAGATCAAGGACGGCGGCGGCACCGCAGGCGAGGCCACCGTCGTCCTCCAGATCGGCAAGAAGCTCCGCAAGATCCTCGTCCGCCACGGCTACGAGGTCGTGATGACGAGGACGACGATGGAGTTCGACTACGGGAACGGCGGCAACATCGCGCGGGCGAAGTTCTGCAACCGCCACGACGCGGCGCTCATGGTGCGGGTCCACGCCGACGGCTCGACCGACCGCTCGCGCCACGGCGCTTCCACGCTCTATCCCGCCTGGCACAAGGGGTGGACGAACGACATCCTCCCGGAGAGCCGCGAGGCGGCCGCGCTCATGCAGCAGGCCTATATCGCGAAGACGGGCGCGACCGATCTCGGGCTCGTCCGCCGCGCCGATCTCACCGGGTTCAACTGGGCGAACGTGCCGGCGATCCTCGTCGAGACCGGTTTCATGACGAATCCGACCGAGGGCGGGAAGTTGAAGACCGACCGCTACCAGTGGAAGGTCGCGCACGGGCTGACGAACGGCATCGCTGCGTTCGTGCCCATGCCCTAGCCCTCGGCCTCGACGATCCGCTTCAGCTCGGCGAGATCGGACTCGAGCCGCTGCTGGGCGTGACGCGTCACCACCCCGGCCATCATGCGCAGGAGGCGCTTCGTGTAGTCGGTCTCGATCACGGCCGTGAGCCGCGTGCCTTCGCCGGCCCCCTCGAGGGTCTGGCTGCTCGTCGCCTCGACGCCGTCGCCGCGGAGCCTCACCTCGAGGTAGCGCGGCGGCTCGTAGCGCACCACCTCCGCCTCGAGCTCGATCCGCTGGCCATGGTCGACGAAGACGTCGCGGTAGCGGGTGCCGACGCCGGGCTCGCCGTCCGTGAGGGGCTGGGATTCCTGCAGCGCCCCCATCCACTCGAGACGCCGCGCGCTCTCGACCACGTGGGGAAAGACGCGCTCCGGCGGAGCTGCGATCTCGATCGTGTGCTCGTTCCTGTGCGTGGCTAGGACGCCTCGTCCGGCCCCTGGCGCATTTCCTCTGCCGCGGCCTTGCCCTCCTCGTGGATCCGGCGGCGCATCGCCTCGAACTCGTCCGCGGGCGGAGGGCCGGGCGGCGGGGGTGGCGGAGCCGGCTTCGCCACGGGCGCCGGAGACGGAGGCCCCGCCTCGGGCTCGGGCGGCGGAGGA
>DATEOR010000031.1:0-2905 GCA_035273885.1 Gaiellaceae bacterium | reverse complement strand
GAGGAGGCTCGGGAGCGACCCCATGTTGTGCGTGCCGAAGACGACGTCGACCCAGGGCGCCTTCTGCTGCACCGTGTCCTTGTCCATCTGGGCGAGGCATCCGCCGACCGCGATCTGCATGCCCTCGTGCTTGTCCTTGCGGGACTTGAGGTGGCCGAGCGTGCCGTACAGCTTGCCGGCCGCGTTGTCGCGGACCGCGCAGGTGTTGATGACGACGACGTCGGCTTCGTCGCCCGCCTCGGCGCGGACGTAGCCGGCGCTCTCGAGCGAGCCGGAGAGGCGCTCGGAGTCGTGCACGTTCATCTGGCAGCCGAACGTGCGCACCTCGTAGGTGCGGGCTCGTCCGTCGACGTCGTGCGCGGCCGCGGACGGCGCGATGAGAGTCGGGGTGGCGGAAGGGGAAGACATGATCCCGCCATTCTACGAGCCGTGCGCATGCACGGAGGCTGGTAGTGGATGCCGCGTTCCAGACGGTCAGCGAGCGCCCGGCGTCAGTCGAACCTCACGCGCCCGGAGGGACGCATCGCTTCGTCCAGCGCCTGCCGTGCGGCGTTGAGCGCCGACGCGCCGCCGTAGCCGCGTCGCGCGAGCTGGCCGGCCAGACGGCGGAGGGCGACATCCCGCTCGAGCCCGCGCATCGAGCCCGCCTTGGACCTCGCGAACTCGAGCGCACGCTCGGCGTCGTCGTCGGGCAGCTCTTCGAGCGCCGCATCGGCGATGTCGCGCGGCACACCCCGCTTCGCGAGGCTCTGCGAGATCGCCTGGCGCCCCTGGCCCTTGCGGTCGACACCGGCGTGCACGAGCTGCTCCGCGAGCCGGGCGTCGTCGAGGTAGCCGCGCTGGAGGAAGGCATCGAGGATCGCCTCGATGCCCTCGCGGCCGAGTTCGAACTGCCCGAGATACGTCTTCGCCTCCGAGACGGAGAGCTGACGAGCGCGCAGCTTCTTGAGCAGGCCGAGCTCCGCCGCGTCGGCGGAGCCCACGCTCTCCTGCCTGCTCTCTCGACTCCGGCCGGAACGGGCCCTGCCCTTGCGCTCGGCGTCGAGGTCGATCGGACGGACATCCCGCTCAGGGTCGTCGCGGGTGCCCTCGCTCTCGCCCGGATCGTCGTCCCACTCCGTCCGCCACTCAGCCGCAGACGGTGCGGGCGACGGGCCGGGCGCGGACCAGGAGTCCGTCCCGCCACGGCTCGTGGGAACACGGTCTTCGAGCTCCTGGCGCACGTCGGCCGCGGTCTTCGGGTACTCCCGCACCCGGCGGTCGCCGAAGAGCGAGGTCACGGGGGCGAGTCCGTCGCCGTTCTCGGTATCGGACTCACCCCCGCTGTCGACGAAGCGGACCATCAGGCCGGGCGGCGTGCCGCCAGCTCGTCGGCGACTTCGCCTGCGGCCTTGGGCACGCCGATACCGAGCTTCGTCTTGATCTTCGTCTCGATCTCGGCCGCGACATCCGGGTTCTTGAGGAGGAAGTTGCGGGCGTTCTCCTTGCCCTGCCCGAGCTGCTCGCCCTCGTAGGTGTACCAAGCGCCGGACTTCTTGACGATGGCGTGCTCCACGCCGAAGTCGATGAGGCTGCCCTCTCGCGAGATGCCCACGCCGTAGAGGATGTCGAACTCGGCCTGCTTGAACGGCGGCGCCATCTTGTTCTTGACGACCTTGACGCGGGTGCGGTTGCCGACTGCCTCAGCGCCGTCCTTCAGGGTCTCGATACGACGGATGTCGAGACGCACCGAGGCGTAGAACTTGAGCGCCTTACCGCCGGCGGTGGTCTCGGGCGAGCCGAAGAACACGCCGATCTTCTCGCGCAGCTGGTTGATGAAGATCATCGTGGTGTTCGTCTGGTTGAGACCACCGGTGAGCTTGCGCAGCGCCTGCGACATGAGGCGAGCCTGCAGACCCACGTGCGAGTCGCCCATCTCACCTTCGATCTCGGCCTTGGGCACGAGCGCTGCGACGGAGTCGATCACGATGAGGTCGATCGCGCCGGAGCGGACGAGCATGTCGGCGATCTCGAGCGCCTGCTCACCCGTGTCGGGCTGCGAGACGAGGAGCGCGTCGATGTCGACACCGAGCTTCTGCGCGTAGTCGGGGTCGAGCGCGTGCTCCGCGTCGATGAACGCCGCGATGCCGCCGGCGCGCTGCGCGTTGGCGATCGCGTGCAGGGTCAGCGTCGTCTTACCCGACGACTCCGGTCCGTAGATCTCGATGATGCGGCCGCGCGGGAGGCCGCCGATGCCGAGCGCGACATCGAGGGCGATCGAGCCGGTGGGCACGACCTCGACGGGAGCGCGCTCGTCGCTGCCGAGCCGCATCACCGAGCCCTTCCCGAACTGCCGGTCGATCTGGGCGAGGGCCGATTCCAGGGCCTTCTCGCGGTCAACGGGTGATGGCATGACGTGCTCCTCTATGCTCGCGTTCCGTCGCCTGTAGGCTGTCGCGCTCCATCCCGGTGGGACGGATGCTGCGACAAGGCGTGAGGTGTCGTTCGACGCTGTTCACGTTAGGGAGGGGCTCCGACATCCGTCTTCGCTCCTTCCCCGTCCGTGGAAAACACGCTCTCGACACCTGCTGTGCAGGAGCCTACGCGGATCTCGAACACTTCTTCGATGACACGCCGTGGCCCAGACGCGCGGAATCGCGCGGAGACGTCAGCGGCGGCGCGGCTCGAGTCGTCCGACGCCGTAGCGGCGCTCAGCGGGAACGTCGAGTTCCTCGCACAGCGCGAGCCACACCTCGCGCGGGTCGACGCCGGCTTCGATCGCCTCGGTGGCCGTGCGGCCGCCCACCTTCGACAGGTACAGATCCGTCACGACGGCATTGGCGCGCGGACCGAACTCGTCGCTCACCGCACGGTTGAACTCACTGCGACGCATACGGAGACAGCGGCGCGATCAGCGCAGCGACAG
>DATEOR010000030.1:0-13021 GCA_035273885.1 Gaiellaceae bacterium | reverse complement strand
CGTCGGTGTAGACCCCGAGCCGCCGGCCCGCCGCGGCCAGCGCGCGCAGGGCGGACGCGGCATCGGCGTTCGGCCGAAAGTGGACGGGCGCCCTGTCCTCCGCAAAGCGTTCGAGCGCGCCGCGCCAATCCCCGACGCCCTGCTCGGCCCAGCGGTCGAGCTCCCCGGCGGCGGCGCCGCGGTCCTCGGGAAGCGCGGCAGGATCCAACGGGGCGATCGACGCATAGCGCCGGGCCGCGTCGACGAGGAAGTCGTCCCAGAGCGGGCGCGTGTCGCCGAGCGCGCCGTCGAGGTCGATGGCGACGGGGCTCAGCGCCATACGCGGACCGCGATCGCGACGCCGACGGCGGCGCCGGCCGTGTCGATGAGCCAGTCGACGGGCGAGCCGTGCCGGCCCGAGACGAAGGTTTGGTGAAACTCGTCCGTGACCGCGTACGCCGAAGCGAGGAGGAGCGCCACAGGCGCGCTGCGGACGGCGCGGTACAGCAGCGCGCCGAGCAGTGCGTACTCGGCCGTGTGCGCGATCTTCCGCAGCACCGTGTCCCAGGTGCCGAGGCCCGTGCCCAGGTCCGGCACGGACGAGAGCGTGAAGATGACGGCCGCCCAGAGTACGACCGGGATCCAAGGGCTGATGCGGGTTGCGGTCACCCCAAGAGCGTAGTGCCCCGACGGGGGGATGGCCCGAAGAGGCGTTCCAGCCGATTCATCTGGCAGTTTCTTCCACGGAGCGTCAAATGGCATTTGCGGCTGGAAACCAGGAGCGGGACCTCCCGCTCGGCGAATTGATCGTTCGCGCAGGGCTCCTTTCATCGGTGCAGCTCGATGCTGCGCTCGCGTCGGCCCGGGCGAGCCGCCGCCGGCTCGGCGAGGTGCTCGTGGAGGACGAGCTCGTGGACGAGCGCGAGCTTGCCCAGATCGTCGCCCAGCAGGAAGGCCTCGAGTTCGTCGACCTGGGCAAGCACGACCTCGAGGACGAGGCCGTCGACCTGCTCTCGGAGTCGTCGGCCCGCCGCTACCTGGCGCTTCCGTACAAGCTCGAGGGAACCGCGGTCTGCGTCGTCATCGCCGACCCTTCCGACGACGCCGTTCTCGACGCCGTCCTCGAAGAGGTCGAACGCCCGGTCCGCTTCGTCGTCGCCACGCGCACCGAGGTGGAGGCGGCCCTCCGCGAAGCCTTCGGCGAGCCCTACACGGCCGCCTGATAGCCTCCCGCCACACATAAGGCGAGCGGAAAGGGAAGCCGGTGCAAGTCCGGCACGGTCCCGCCGCTGTAAGGGGAGACGCTCTCCGTCCGAATGCCACTGGCCGCGAGCCGGGAAGGCGGCGCGAGAGGGAGCCCCGAGTCAGAAGACCTGCCGTCCGCCTTCAGATCCGTTCCCCTCGCGGAAGGAGGAAACGTGTTTCGTCGATCCTTTGCAACAGTGCTGTTAGTCTGCGCGCTCGCCGCGTGCGGCGGGAACTCGAGCTCGTCGCCCACCACGCAGGCGGCGCCTCAAGCCGCGGTTCTGGTGACCACCGATTGCGGCGCCACCGTCGTGACGGCCAAGACGCCTGTCGACGCCGGGCAGAACGCCATGCGGGCTCTCGACCGGGTTGCCGACGTCGAGTCCGACTCCGGCCTCGTCACCGCTATCGAGGGCGTTGAGCAGGACGAGGGCAAGAACCTCTTCTGGCTCTACTACGTGAACGGCAAGCTCGCTGAGAAGGGCGCCGCCGAGGTGAAGCTAGCCGCCGGTGACGTCGAGTGGTGGGATCTCCACAATTGGAAGAAAGAGTGCGCTTCGGTACCGCCCGACGCGCAGTAAGGCTCTCGCCCGTTCCTGCGGCGGCCCTGCTCGCGGCCGCCGCGGTGGCGGCGCTGCTGATGGACCGCGCGCTGCCGCTGGCCCTCTTGACGGCGGCGCTGCTCGTCCTCTGCCTGCAGGCGCAGACGAGGCTCCGGCCCTACCTCTTCGGCACGGGCACGGCGGCGATCGGGGTCTTCCTCGTCTGGCCCTTCCTCCAGTCGACCGGGATCGATGTCATCTGGGAAGGGCCGATTGTCCCGGTGCTCGGCCAGCTCGACGTGACGTGGGAGGAGATCGGGCTCGCGGCGGTTTCGGCCCTCCGACTCGCCGCGGTCGGGCTCGCGTTCTCCGCCTACGCCCTCCTTCTCGACCATGACCGGCTCGTGGCGAGCGCCTCCTTCGCGCGGCGCTCGGCGCTCGCCGTCGCGCTGGCGACACGCCTCGTCCCGACCCTCGAGCGCGACGCTGCCGGGCTCGCCGAGGCGGTGCGGGGGCGAGGGGTGGAGATCGCAGGCGTCCGCGGCCACGCCCGTCTCCTGTCGCCCCTGGTCGCGGGATCCTTGGAGCGCGCCGCGAACCTCGCCGAAGCGATGGAAGCCCGAGGATTCGGAAGCGGCGCTCCGTCGCGGGCGCCGAGCCCCGACTGGACGTTCGCCGATTACGCGGCGCTCGCGGCCGGGGCCGCCCTCGTCGCCGCGGCGGTGCTGTGGCTCTAGTCGACGTCACCGGCCTCGAGTTCAGCTATCCCGGAGCGGCGCAGCCTGCTCTGGAAAACGTCTCGCTCCAGCTCGAGCCGGGCGAGGTCGTCGCGCTCCTCGGCCCATCGGGCTCGGGCAAGTCAACGCTCCTCCGTGCGCTTTCCGGGCTCGTCCCTCATTTCCACGGAGGGCGCTTCGCCGGCAGCGTGCTCGTAGCCGGCGTGGACACCCGGCGCTCCCGGCCGGCTGTGCTCGCCGGGACGACCGCCGCCGTCTTCCAGGATCCGGAGGACCAGGTCGTGATGGCGCTCGTCCGAAACGAGGTGGCGTTCGGGCTCGAGAACCTCGGCGTGGCGTCGGCCGAGATCTGGCCGCGCACCGACGAGGCGCTCGAAGCGGTCGGCGCGCTGCACCTCGCCGAGCGGCGCACCGCCGAGCTCTCCGGCGGAGAGCTCCAGCGCGTCTGCCTCGCCTCCGCGCTTGCGCTTCGCCCGAAGCTGCTGCTCCTCGACGAGCCGACCTCCCAGCTTGATCCCGAGGCCGCGGAGCGCTTCCTCGCGCTCGTCGGCGAGCTCGGCGCGACAACCGTTCTCTCCGAACAGCGCACCGGGCGGGCGCTTGCGCTGGCCGATCGGGTGCTCTTCCTGGAGGGAGGCCGGATCCTGGCCGACGCCGTGCGGGACGACGGCCTTGCATGGCTCGCGGAGCACCGGGCCCGCTACCTGCCGCCGCAGGCGGAGTCGCCGGGCGGCGCTTCGGCCGGCGAGACCGTCTGCCGCCTCGACGGCGTCAGGTTCGCCTATCGCAGCGGCCAGGAGGTCCTGGGCGGCGCGTCTTTACAGATCCGGCGCGGCGAGGTGGTCGCGCTCGAAGGGCCGAACGGGTCCGGCAAGACGACGCTGGCCAAGGTGGCGGCCGGTCTCTTCGAGCCTGACGCTGGCACGGTGTGGCGCGACGGCCGCGCCGGCTACCTCAGCCAGGACCCCGGCCGCTATCTCGTGCGCGACCGCGTCCTCGACGAGGTAGCCCTGGGAGCCGGAGGAGACCGGAGCCGGGCGCTCATGGCGCTGGACCGCGTCGGGCTCGCCTGGGCGGCCGACCGCCATCCTCGCGACCTCTCGAGCGGCGAGCGCGAGCGGCTCGGGCTCGCCGCGGTTGCCGTTGCGGAGCCCGATCTCCTCGTCCTCGACGAGCCGACACGCGGGATCGACCCGGACCGCAAAGCGGAGATCGCAGCCTGGCTCGGCGAGTACGCGGCAGCAGGGCGAGGCGTTCTCGTGGCCACGCACGACCGCACGTTCCCGGTCGACCGGCGCGTCTCGCTCCAGAAGGAGGCGCTCCTTGCCGCATAGGGTCACGCTTCTCGCCGCGGTAGCCGCCCTCGGCGCGGGCGCCTGGGCCGCGCTCGACCCGGATCGCGGCGGGCTTGCCGTCCTGCTCGCCGGGATTGCCGTTTTGATCGCGGGCGCCGGCTGGCTCGAAGGGGGGACCGAGTCCGCCAAGGACCTCACGCTCATCGCGACGATCGCGGGCGTGGCGGCGGCCGCACGGGTGCTCTTCGCGCCGGTCCCGGGGGTTCAGCCGGTGACCGTGGTCGCGGTCGTCGCCGGGACCGCGCTCGGCCCGCGGCGCGGTTTCGCCGTCGGTGCGCTCGCGGCGCTCGCCTCGAACTTCTTCCTCGGGCAGGGCGTCTGGACTCCCTGGCAGATGCTTGCCTGGGGGCTCTGCGGAGTCGTGGGGGGGTTGCTGCCGAAGGCGTTGCACGGCCGCTGGGCCCTCGCCGGCACCTGCTTCGTCCTCGGGCTCGGCTTCAGCGCCTTCATGGACGTCTGGGAGTGGTATGCGTTCTTCCCGCACACGTGGGCGGCGCTGACCCTGCAGATGGCGCGCGGGTTTCCGTTCGACATGGCACATGCGGTCGGGAACGTGATCCTGGTTCTCGCCGCAGGCCCCGAGCTCCGGCGCGTGCTCGAGCGCTACGAACGTCGCGCACGGGTCGAAATCGCCTGGGCCTAGACTCTCGGCGTGGCCCGTGCCGACATCCTCACGGTCGGAAACGAGATCGTCTCCGGCGACACCGAAAACACGAACGCCTCCTGGCTCGCCCGCCGGCTCGCCGGGCTCGGCGTCGACGTGCGGCTGATCGCGGCGATCCACGACGACATCGACGAGATCGCGGCGTTCCTACGTGTTGAGGCACCGCGCGTCGACCACGTCTTCGTCACCGGAGGTCTCGGCGGCACCCCGGACGACCTCACGCGCGAGGGCGTCGCGGCGGCGTTCGGGCGCGAGTGCGAGGAGATCGCCGAGGTCGCGGCCGTCCTGCGCGCCCGCTTCGAGCCGCGCGGCCTCGGCGAGTACGCGGCCCGCTGGGCCTGTCTACCGCGCGGGGCGGAGCCTCTGCTGAACCCGCTCGGAGGCGCGCCCGGCTTCGTGGTCGAGAACGTCGTCGTCCTGCCGGGGCTCCCGAGCGAGATGGAGGCGATGTTCGAGACCGTCGCGGACCGGTTCGCCGGCCGGCCGATCGAGACCTGGCGCCGCCGCTACCGAACGGGAGAGGGGCAGATCGTCGGGATCCTCGAAGAGGCGACGCGCCTCCACCCGGAGGTCACGGTCGGCAGCTATCCGCGCTTCCTCGACGACGGGCCGGAGGTGACCGTCGTCCTCAAGTCGGCGGACGCAGAGGCGCTCGCGACCGCAACCGCGTGGGTCGAGTCCGCCTTGGCCGATCACCCGGCTCGCTAGGCTGGAGTCGTGGCCGTTACGTCGCCCGATCAGTACCTCGCGGACCTGAATCCCGCCCAACGGGAGGCCGTGCTCGCGACCGAGGGCCCGGTGCTCGTCGTCGCCGGCGCGGGCTCGGGGAAGACGCGCGTGCTCACCTACCGGATCGCCCACCTCGTGTCGGCGATCGGCGTGAAGCCGCAGGAGATCCTCGCGATCACCTTCACGAACAAGGCGGCCGGGGAGATGCGCGAGCGGCTCGAGGGAGCGCTCGGCGGGATCGCGCGGACGATGTGGGTGATGACCTTCCACTCGGCCTGCGGGCGCATCCTCAGGACCGAGGCGCCGAAGCTCGGCTACCGCTCCAACTTCACGATCTACGACCAGGCCGACCAGGTGCGCCTGGTCAAGCAATGTCTGGAGGAGCTCGAGCGCGACCCGAAGCGCTTCGTCCCGCGCGGGATCCACGCGCAGATCTCCAATGCGAAGAACCTGCTGATCACGCCCGACGACTACAAGACGCGCGTCTCGTCCTTCTACGACCAGACCGTCGCCGACGTCTACGAGCTGTACCAGCGCCGCCTCTTCGCCTCGAACGCGGTCGACTTCGACGACCTCCTCATGCTGACCGTGCAGGTGCTGGAGCGCTTCCCCGAGGCGCTCAAGCGCTGGCAGAAGGCGTTCCGCTACGTGCTCGTGGACGAGTACCAGGACACCAACCACGCGCAGTACCGGCTGCTGCAACTCCTCGCCGGCGAACACCGGAATGTCTTCGCCGTCGGCGACCCGGACCAGTCCATCTACGCCTTCCGCGGCGCGGACATCCGCAACATCATGGAGTTCGAGCGCGACTTCGGCGGCGCGAAACAGATCGCCCTCGAGCAGAACTACCGCTCGACGAACGCGATCCTGCGCGCGGCCAATGCGGTCATCTCGGAGAACCGGGAGCGCAAGCCGAAGAATCTCTGGAGCGAGCTCGGCGAGGGCGACCCCGTCCGCGTGGTCGAGGTCGAGGACGAGCACGCCGAGGCGCGTTTCGTCGCGGCCGAGATCGCGGGACTCGTCGACGAGGGCTTCGCGGGCTCGGAAATCGCGATCTTCTACCGGACGAACGCGCAGTCGAGGGTGCTGGAGGACGTGCTCGTGCGCCAGGACATTCCGTACCAGGTGATCGGCGGCCCGAAGTTCTACGAGCGAGCCGAGATCAAGGACGCGATCGCCTACCTGCAGGTGATCGACAACCCGACCGACGCGATCTCGCTCACGCGCATCGCGAACCGGCCGCGCCGCGGGATCGGCGATGCATCGCTGGCGCGCCTGCAGACGTACGCCGACGCGCACGGGCTCTCGCTCTGGGAGGCGCTCGAGCATCCCGAGGAGGCCGGCTGCGGCGGCGCGCCGCTGAAGGCGATCGACAAGTTCCGCACGCTGATGCAGTCGTCCATGGCCGGCGCCGCCGAGCTTCCGGTGCCCGAGATTCTCGAGAGCGTCCTCGACCGCAGCGGCTACTTCGAGGCGCTCGAGGCGGAGCGCACGATCGAGGCCCAGGGACGTGTCGAGAACCTCCAGGAGCTCGTCGGCGTCGCGCGCGAGTACCAGGGGAGCACCGAGAGCCCGACCCTGTCCGAGTTCCTGCAGCAGATCTCGCTGTTCTCCGACCAGGACGCGATCGAGGAGGAGCGCAGCCTCGTCACGCTGATGACGCTGCACAATGCGAAGGGCCTCGAGTTCCGCGCGGTCTTCCTCATCGGGATGGAGGAGGGTGTCTTTCCGCACTCGCGCTCCATCGAGGAGCAGGGTCTGGAGGAAGAGCGGCGCCTCTGCTACGTCGGCCTCACACGTGCACAGGAACGGCTTGTCCTCACGCACGCCGCCGCCCGCTCGCTCTGGGGCTCCCGCGGCTACAACCTGCCGAGCCGCTTCCTCGACGAGCTTCCGCAGGAGGAGGTCGAGCGCGACCGGCTGCGACCGTCTTCGTGGACCGGCTACGGCGCGCCGACGGTCACCGTCCGCCGCGATGTGCCGTCGCTCTCCACCGGAGACTCCGTACGCCACTCCACCCTCGGGGAAGGGGTGGTCACCGCAATCGCCGCCGACGGGATCGTCACCGTCCGTTTCGCCGACGACGGCGTGGAGCGGCGCCTGATGCTCGAATACGCGCCGCTCGAGAAGGTCTGAGCATGGAGATCCGACGGGCGGAGGCGGACGAGCTCCGGAGCGGGATCGCGCCGGTCTCGCACTACTTCGGGAGCGAACCGGCAGAGGAGAACGTCCGCCGCTTCGAGCGGGTCCTCCGGCCCGAGCGCATGCACCTCGCAGAGGAGGACGGGCAGATCGTCGGCGGGGCGAGCGCCTTCGAGTTCCAGTTCACCGTGCCGGGCGCGATCGTGCCGGCGGCGGGCGTGACCATCGTCGGCGTGCTGCCGACCCACCGGCGGCAGGGAATTCTCACGCAGCTCATGCGCGCGCAGCTCGACGACATCCACGAGCGCGGAGAGCCGGTCGCGTGCCTGTGGGCGTCGGAGGAGACGATCTACGGGCGCTTCGGGTACGGGATGGCTGCGCTCTGCGGCGAGATCGAGCTCCAGCGCGTCTACGGCAAGTTCAGGAAGCCGCCCGAGCACGGCGGCTCCTTCCGGCTTCTCTCCTACGAGGAGGCGCTCGAGGCGATCCCGCCTGTCTACGCACGCGTCGCGGCCGAGACCCCGGGGATGTTCGCGCGGCCCCGCGAGTGGTGGGAGGCTCGCGCCCTTCACGACTCCGAGGCGCGGCGCGACGGCGCGGGCGAGATGGTGCGCGTCGTCCTCGAGCGCGACGGCGAGGGAATCGCCTACGCGATCTACCGGCTGAAGATGGACTTCGAGGCCGGGAGCTCCACCGGCGAGGTGCGCGTCCTCGAGGCGATGGGCGTCGATGCGCAGGCGACCGCCGGAATCTGGCGCTTCCTGCTCGACACCGACTGGATGGACAGTGTGACCGCGGAGCTGCTGCCGATCGACCACGCGCTCTTCCTGCTCCTCGAGCACCCACGGCGAATGCGCTTCCGCCTCGCCGATTCCCTCTGGCTCCGGCTCGTCGACGTCGGCGCGGCGCTCGCCGCTCGCTCGCTCGAGACCGACGTCGTGATCCAGGTGGAAGACGCCTTCTGTCCCTGGAACGACGGGCGTTACTCCGTCGATGGCTCGAAGACCATGGAGAACTCTGATCTGCGGCTGGACGTCTCCGACCTGGCGAGCGTCTACCTCGGCGCCTTCACGTTCGCCCAGCTTGGTCGCGCCGGCCGCGTCGAGGAGCTGGCGGATGGCGCGATCTCTCGCGCGGATGCCGCTTTCGGCACCGACCGGGATCCGTGGTGCCCGGAGATCTTCTAGCGCCACGGTTCCGGAACTTTCGCTACCATCCGCCGCGGTGTTCGCCCGGATGGCCCTTACGGGCCTTTTTCTTTTCGGCCTGCTCGCGGCTCCGGCAGGCGCCCAACTCCCCGAACCGGTGGAGCGCCTGCCCGACCGCCAGCTCTTCTTCGTGCCCCTGAACGGGAACCTCGGCTCACCGTTCGGCTATCGCTGGGGACGGATGCACGAGGGCATCGACATCGAGGGCTGGGCGCACACCGACGTCCACGCCGCCCTGGCCGGAACGGTCACGAAGGTCGGCTGGTTGAAGAACTACGACGGCTTCGGGCTCGTGATCAAGCTCCGGCACACGGGCGGGATCGTGACGATGTATGCGCACCTGGCGAAGCCGCTCGTCCGCCCGGGCGAACGCGTCGCCGAAGGCCAGCTCATCGCCAAGGCGGGCTGCACCGGCTCCTGCACGGGAGTCCACTTGCACTTCCAGGTCTGGGTCAACGGGAAGCTGACCGATCCCCAGCGGTTCCTCGGAAACCGCGTCAAGCTACGCGGCTAGCGGTTGTGACAGACGATCTCGACGGAGTTCCCGTCGGGATCGAGGACGAAGGCGCCGTAGTAGCCCAGGTGGTAGACCGGGCGTTCGCCGGGAGGCCCGTCGTCGCGGTAGCCCGCCTCCGTGAGCGCGGCGTGGAAGGCGTCCACGGTTGCGTTGTCCTCCGCCGGAAATGCGATGTGCACGTTCTCGGTCGGCTCGCCGGCGAGAACCGAGAACGAGCCCGTCCCCGCTGAGAATCCGGCGCGCCCGGTCGAGTCGTGGTGCTGCTCGAAGCGTCCGAATGGCGCCACGAGCTCGTAGAAGCGTTTCGAGGCGGCCACGTCGCGGACGCGGATCCAGAGATGGTCGACCGTCCCGTCGTCGCGCAGCTTCTCGGAGTAGTGCACGGCCTCGGCACTGTTGCCGTCGGGGTCGAGGAGGAAGCCGCCGTAGTAGTCGTCCCCGTACTCGGGCCGCGAGCCCGGCTCGCCGTCGCTCCGGTAGCCGGCCTCGACGCCGGTGCGCCAGAACTCGTCGACCTTCTCGCGGGAAGCGGCGGGGAAGCCGACGTGGAGGCGCCGCGTGACCCGCTCCCCCTCTCGGGCGGCCACGAGCGACCAGTCGTCCCACTCGGGGAGCTCGCCGCCGTGGGTCCTTTCGATCCCGAGCACTCCGAGCACGGTCTCGTAGAAGCGCTGGGACGCCTCCCGGTCGGAGACGCGGATGGTGACGTGGTCGAAGATGGAGCGACTATGCCCGAACCCGGGCATCGGTAGTCTGGGGCCGCATGGAGAGGCGATCGCTTGGCCGGGGCCTCGAGGTGTCCGCAATCGGGCTCGGCTGCATGGGAATGTCCGAGTTCTACGGCGCGCGCGACGAGCAGGAAGCGCTGGAGACCATCCATCGCGCGCTCGACCTCGGCGTCACCTTCCTCGATACGGCCGACATGTACGGCCCGTTCACGAACGAGAAGCTCATCGCCCGCGCGATCGCCGGCCGCCGTGACGAGGTGCAGCTGGCGACGAAGTTCGGCAACTCTCGGGGAGAGAACGGCGAGTGGCTCGGGATTCGGGGAGATGCGGACTACGTGCGCCAGGCATGCGAGGGCTCGCTCGAGCGCCTCGGCGTCGACCACATCGACCTCTACTACCAGCACCGTGTCGACAAGAGCACCGAGATCGAAGAGACGGTCGGGGCGATGGCCGAGCTCGTCGAGGCCGGAAAGGTACGCCACATCGGGCTCTCCGAGGCCTCGCCCGAGACCATTCGCCGCGCGCACGCCGTTCACCCGGTCACGGCGCTCCAGACCGAGTACTCGCTCTGGTCCCGGGACCCCGAGGACGAGATCTTCCCGACGGTCCGCGAGCTCGGGATCGGCTTCGTCGCGTACAGTCCGCTCGGACGCGGCTTTCTCTCCGGCCGGATCACCTCGCCGGAAGATCTCGACCCCGACGACTTCCGGCGCAGGAATCCGCGCTTCCAGGGCGAGAATTTCGAGAGGAATCTCGAGCTCGTCGAGCGGGTGCGCGAGATCGCCGAGGAGAAGGACGTCACCCCGGCCCAGCTCGCGCTCGCGTGGGTGCTCCGCCAGGGAGACGACATCGTCCCGATCCCCGGAACGAAGCGCGCGACCTATCTCGAGGAGAACGCCCGGGCAGCCGAGGTCGAGCTGAGCGATGAGGACCTGGCTCGAATCGAGGAGGCGTTCCCCAGGGGCGCCACATCCGGAGAGCGCTACCCGGACATGTCCTCGATCGACCGCTAGCCGCTCAGTCCCGCGGGCGCACGTCGACCACGATGCCGGAGTTGGCGTCGACCCGGACTTCCTGCGAGCCGACGTCCACGCTGTAGACGATCCGGTCGCCGAAGCGCTCGAGGTCGACCTGGCCGAGTTCGCCCTGGGCGACGCGCTGGGCGGTCGCGTCCGCCTCGGCGAGCGAGACGGTCGTCTGGGAAAGGAGATCCTTGCCGTCGTCGAGCGAGCCGGGCTGGTAGTAGGCGCCGTCGTCGAAGATCGGGCCGCGCGCGCCCCCGACCGCGCCCGTCGTGAAGACAAGCGTGAGGGCCGCCGCGGCCGTGAGCGTTGCGAGTAGGAGCCAGCGCTGCACGTGTCCTCCTTGTTTGCGGGGCGGGCCCACGGTACGGATGGCGCGTGAAACGACGATGAGAGTGCACGAAGGGTTTCTCATCTTTCTCTCATGCGATCACAATGAGAATCGGAGCCATGCGCGTTCTCATGGTCGAAGACGACGTGAAGATGGCCGGCCTCGTCCGCCGCGGCCTGGAGGAGAACGGCCACGCGGCCGACGTGGCTTCGAGTGGCGAGGATGCCGTGTGGATGGCCCAGGCCCATCCCTACGACGCGATCGTCCTTGACGTCATGCTGCCGGGCCTCTCCGGCTTCGAGACCTGCAAGCGGCTGCGCAACGCGGGAGTCTGGTCGCCGGTGCTGATGCTGACCGCGCGCGACGGCGTCGACGATCGCGTCGCCGGGCTCGACGCGGGCGCGGACGACTACCTGACGAAGCCTTTCTCCTTCGCCGAGCTCCTGGCGCGGCTGCGCGCCCTTGCCCGCCGGGGGCACTCCGAGCGGCCCGTCGAGCTCGTCGTCGGCGACCTGCGCCTCGATCCAGCCTCGCGGCGGGTGTGGCGCGGCGACGCAGAGGTGGCGCTCTCGCCGAAGGAGTTCGCGCTCCTCGAGACCTTCATGCGCCGGCCCGGCCAGGTGCTCTCCCGGCTGCAGCTCCTCGAGCACGCGTGGGACTTCGCCTACGAGAACCGCTCCAACGTCGTCGACGTCTACGTCCGCTATCTGCGCGAGAAGGTCGACCGGCCGTTCGGCAAGAGGTCGTTCGAGACCGTGCGCGGGGTCGGGTATCGCCTGCGGGAGGACGCCTCTTGAGCCGCCTGCCGATCCGCGTTCGCCTCGCCCTCTACTTCGCGCTCGCGATGGCGGTCGTGCTCGCGGCGGCGGGGTGGTTCGCCTACGCGCGAGTGAGCTCTGACCTCGCCAACGCGCTCGACCAGGACCTCCGCGCCCGCGGGCAGGATCTCTCCGCGCTTGTCGCGAGCGGCGGCTCGGTGTCCTCGACGCAAGGGGCGCTGATCGAAAATGGGGAGTCCTTTTCCGAGGTCGTCGACGCGCAGGGCCGCGTGCTGGACGCGACTCCGCCGATCCGCCGAAGCCTGCTCACCTCGGCCGAGCTTGCCGGTGCACGGAGCGGACCGCTCTTCACCGACCGGCCATCGGTGCCGGGGCTCGACGAGCCCGCGCGGCTGCTGGCGCTGCCTGTCGTTCGCGACGGCGAGAAGGTCGTCCTCGTGGTCGGCGCGACCAAGGAGAACCGCGCCGAGACGCTCAGCAGCCTGCGCACCGCGTTTCTCATCGGCGGGCCGATCGCCTTGCTTCTTGCGGGCCTCGGCGGCTATCTGCTCGCCGGCGCGGCTCTTCGCCCCATCGAATCGATGCGGAAGCGTGCGGCCGACATCTCGGCGGCCTCGCTCGACGAGCGCCTTCCGGTCCCGCCCGCCGACGACGAGGTCTCGCGCCTCGGCGAGACGCTCAACGCGATGCTCGCGCGCCTCGAGGATGGCCTCGAGCGGGAGCGCCGCTTCGTGGCCGACGCGAGCCACGAGCTGCGGACGCCGCTCGCGCTCCTCAAGACGGAGCTGGCCTTCGCCCTCAAGCCGGGGCGCTCCGATGCGGAGCTGCGCTCTGCGATCGAATCCGCCGCAGAGGCCACCGACCGCCTCTCCCGCGTCGCGGACGACCTCCTGCTGCTTGCCCGCGCCGAGCGGGGAGGGCTGCGCCTCAAGACCGAGCAGGTGGACGTGATGGACGTCCTCGAAGACGTGGCCGGCCGCTTCCGCACGGACCGGGAGATCTCGGTCGCGCCCGGCGAGCCGCTGGTCGTCTCGGCCGACCGG
>DATEOR010000029.1:0-10846 GCA_035273885.1 Gaiellaceae bacterium | reverse complement strand
CACGGCGTCGAGCGCTCCGAGCTCGTGCGCGTGGCCGACTCGGCCCTCTACCTGGCCAAGGAGCACGGAAAGAACCGCGTCCGGGTCTACCGCCCCGACCTGCTCGAGCTGGCAGAGCTTCGCCGCCTCGCCGAAGGGCCGGACCGCGCAGCCAGGCTGCGCGCGGCGGCCTCCTTGGCCCATGCAGTCGATGCCCGAGACGCCTACACGGGCTCGCACTCCTACATGGTGGGAGAGCTGTCGGCGCGGGTGGCCAAGAAGATGGGCCTCGAGAGCGAGCAGGTCGAGCTCGCCCGCCTGGCCGGCTCTTTGCACGACCTCGGGAAGCTCGCCATCCCCGAGGAGATCCTCAGAAAGCCCGGGCCCCTGAACGAGGCCGAGCGCCTCGTCCTCGAGCGCCATCCCCAGATCGGCTTTCGCATGCTCGACTCGCTCGGCGTCGAGCCGGTCGCCTCCTGGGTCCTGCACCACCACGAGCGCTGGGACGGGGACGGCTATCCCGACCGCCTCGGGGGCGAGGCGATCCCGCTCGGCTCGAGGATCCTCTTCGTCGCCGATGCCTACGACGCGATGACGACCGACCGTGTCTATCGCTCCAAGCTCTCGCACGAGCGTGCCATCTCCGAGCTCGAGCGCTGCGCGGGAACGCAGTTCGACCCGGTTGTGGTGGCAGCCCTCCTGGAGGAGCTCGGGGGAGCTGGAGGTGCTAGGACAGCGGCAGCCGGTTCCACTTCCAGCCGGCGGCGACGGCGGCTGTGACGAGCAGAACGGCGACGATCGAGAGGCGGATCGCGGCGACGCGAACGTGCGTAAACATGAAGAACCCTTTCGGAAGTTGAATGCGGCCCGAAAGCGAGGATCGGCCGCGCAAATCCACTAGCCCAGCCCGAAAAGGGTGATTGGGGCCGCTCGCGCGGCCCCAATACCTACCTCACTACCCTTTTTGACTTACGCCGCGACCGAGGAAAGGTCGCGAAGCGCCGCGAGGCGCTGGAGGGCCTGACCCTCGAGTTGGCGCACGCGCTCCCGCGTGAGCCCGAGCTCGTGGCCGATGGCCTCGAGCGTCCAGGGGTCGCCCTCGAAGCCGAAGCGGAGCTCGAGGATGCGCCGCTCCCGCTCGGGGAGGGCGTCGAGCGCCTTGCGGACGCCCTGCTTGCGCAGAGACTCCTCGGCCTCGTCGAACGGGTCCGCCGCCTCACGGTCGGCGAAGAGATCGCCGAGCTCGCCTTCGTCGTCGGCGCCGACGCTCTGGTTCAGCGAGACCGAAGCCTGGGCCGCGCCCAGAGCCTCGTCGACGTGCTGAACCGGAAGACCGGTCGCCTCCGCGAGCTCCTCCTTCGTCGCCTCGCGGCCAAGCTCGACCTCGAGCCGGCGGGCGGCCCGGCCGAGCTTCTGCTGGCGCTCGACGACGTGGACGGGAACGCGGATGGTGCGCGCGTTGTTGGCGACGGCGCGCTGCACCGACTGGCGGATCCACCAGGTGGCGTAGGTCGAGAACTTGAAGCCCCGCCGCCAGTCGAACTTCTCCACCGCACGGTTGAGGCCGAGCGTCCCTTCCTGGATCAGGTCCAGGAACGGAACGCCGAGGCCGCGATAGCCCTTGGCGATGGAGACGACGAGGCGCAGGTTCGACTCGATCATCTTCCGCTTCGCGATGAGATCGCCCTTCTCGATCTGCTTGGCCAGCGTGACTTCCTCGGAGGCGGTCAGAAGCTTGTGCTTGCCGACGTCCGCGAGGAAGAGCTGCAGGCTGTCGCCGGCTCCGTGATGGACGTGCTCGGTGACCGGGGCAACCGCGGGAGTCTCGGCTTCCGGCTCGTCGACCGGCGCGCCGATCTCGAGCCCCATGGACTCCAGCTCCTGGGTGAGGTCGGCCATCTCCTGGTCGCCGAGGTCGAGCTCGAGGGCGAGTGCCTCCAGCTCAGCCGGCTCCACGTAGCCCCGCTCCTCCGCGTTTTCCACGATGGAGCGGCCCTGCAGAGTGTCGAGAAGTTCGTTCATGGAGTTCTGGGTTTGACTCACGTAGTTCCTATGATCCTTTCGCTGAAACGTGTTGGACGGATGTCTCCTGTCCAACTAAACGTTCGCACTGTAAGCCGAATTCCCTGGGTTTCCCAGACATCCGGCGCCCGCTTAACTGACGTTTAACCTCGCGGTTACGAGCTGGTTACCGCACAACCGGTTTCGACGTCCGCTCTCTGTCAGACGGCCCGGAGCCGGATTGGTTGGCTACTTCTTCTTGCGTTTGCGCGTCGTGCGCTTGGGCGCAGCGCGGCGCTCGGCGAGCAGCTCGCTCGCACGCTCGAGAGTGAGCTCGTCCACGTCGTCGCCCTTCCGCAGGCTGGCGTTCGTTTCGCCGTCGGTCACGTAGGGCCCGAAGCGCCCGCTCTTCAAGGTGATCTCTTTGTTGCTGACCGGATCGGTGCCCAGCGTGCGAAGAGGCGCGCTCGACGGGCCGCGCCGGCCTCTCGTCTTGGGGCGCGTGAACGCCTCTGCGGCCGCCTCGATCCCGATGCTGAAGATCTCCTCCTCCGTCTCGAGCGAGCGCGTGTCCTCACCCTTCTGGAGATAGGGGCCGTAGCGGCCGTTGCGGGCGAGGATCTCGACGTTGTCGGCCGGGTCGACCCCGACGGAGCGCGGGAGCGAGAGCAGGCTGAGCGCCTCGTCGAGCGTGACGGTCTCGACCGACATCGAGTTGAAGAGCGACGCCGTGCGCGGCTTCTCCGTGGCGCCCTCCGGCAGCAGCTCGGTCACGTACGGCCCGTAGCGTCCGTCGCGAACGCCGACGTCGTGGCCGGTCTCGGGATCCTGTCCGAGGGTGCGCCCCTCCGAGCTCTTGGACAGGAGCTCCTCCGCCACTTCGGCGGTCAGCTCGTCGGGCGGGAAGTCGTCGGGAATCGAGGCTCGGCGGCCGTCCTGCTCGACGTAGGGGCCGTAGCGGCCGACCCGCACGACCACTCCGTTGCCGAGCTCGAAGGAGTTGACCTCGCGCGCATCGATCTCGTCGAGATGGGTCACGAGGCTCTTCAGACCCTCGTCGCCGTCGCTGCCGAAGTAGAAGGAGCGCAGCCAGCCGACTCGTTCCTCGTCGCCCGTCGCGATCCGGTCGAGGACATCCTCCATGCGGGCCGTGAACTCGTAGTCGACCAGCCGGTCGAAGTGGCCCTCCAGCAGCTTCACGACGGCGAACGCCTTGTAGGACGGCACGAGCGCCGACCCCTTCTTGAACACGTAGCCGCGGTCGATGATCGTGCCGATGATCGACGCGTAGGTCGACGGCCGGCCGATGCCGCGCTCCTCGAGGGCGCGGACGAGCGTGGCCTCGGTGAACCGCGGGGGCGGGGTTGTCTCGTGTCCAACCGCCTCGAGACTCCGGTTCTCGAGTTCCTGGCCTTCCTGGAGGGGCGGCAGACGGCGGTCGGCCTCCTCCTCGGCCGCATCGTCGTCCTTGCCCTCCTCGTAGGCCGCGAGGAAGCCGCGGAAGGTGATCACGGTTCCCGACGTGGCGAACTCGGCGTCGACGCCGTCGGACGCCGTGGCGCCGAGGCGCACCGACACGGTCTCCCCGGTCGCGTCCGCCATCTGCGAGGCGAGCGTCCGCCTCCAGACGAGCTCGTAGAGCGCCAGCCCGTCGCGGTCCAGCTCTCGCGAGACCTGATCCGGGGTGCGGAAGCTGTCGCCGGCGGGACGGATCGCCTCGTGAGCCTCCTGGGCGTTCTTGACCTTGCGGTCGTAGCGGCGCGCCTCGGCCGGGACGGAGTCGGCGCCGAACAGCGAGCGTGCCTGGTCGCGCGCGGCCGCGAGGGCCGACTCGGAGAGCGTCGTCGAGTCCGTGCGCATATAGGTGATGTAACCGTTCTCGTAGAGCCGCTGGGCGACGCGCATCGTCGTCTGGGAGCTGAAGCGGAGCTTGCGGCTCGCCTCCTGCTGCAGCGTCGAGGTCATGAACGGCGCCGCCGGCCTGCGCCGGTACGGCTTCCGCTGCACGGCGCGGACGGCGAAGCCGACGCCGGCCAGCGACTCGGCACGGGCTCTGGCCGCGGCCTCGTCGAGGTGGACGAGATCGGGGCTCTTCAGCTGTGCGTCGGATCCGAAGTCCCGTCCCTGTGCGATGGCGCGACCGTCGAGAGCGACGAGGCGTGCAGTGAACTCACCGGGATCGAAGACGCCCTCGATGTCCCAGTACGACGCCGCGACGAACGCAATCCGGGCCCTCTCGCGCTCGACGACCAGGCGCGTCGCAACCGACTGGACCCGCCCCGCAGAGAGACCCTTGGTGATCTTCTTCCAGAGGACGGGCGAGACCTCGTAGCCGTACAGGCGATCGAGGATCCTGCGCGTCTCCTGAGCGTCCACGAGCCGGCGATCCACATCGCGGGTCTCCTCGAGGGCGCGCTTGATCGCGTCGGGCGTGATCTCGTGGAAGACCATGCGGCGCACGGGGATCTTCGGCTTCAGGACCTCGACGAGATGCCAGGCGATCGCCTCGCCTTCGCGGTCCTCGTCCGTAGCGAGCAGGAGCTCGTCCGCCTTGGCCAGCTCCTTCTTCAGCGCCGAGACCACGTGCTTCTTGTCGGGATCGACGACGTAGTAAGGCTCGAAATCTCCCTCCGTGTTCACGCCGAGCCGTGCCCAGGGCACCTTCTTCATGCTCTCCGGGATGTCGGCCGCGCGCTCAGGCAGGTCGCGGACGTGCCCGATGCTCGACTCGACGACGAAGTCCGGCCCGAGATAGCCGGCGATCGTCCTCGCTTTCGCGGGAGACTCGACGATGACAAGACGGCGCTGGCCGTTTGGCTTTGTATCCGTAGCCACTGCGAAACACGTTAGCTGAGGCGCAAAACACGCCATTATTCGGCCTCATGGCCGCACGACCTTTACTCGCCGTCGACGGCGACAACCTGGCCCACCGCGCCTACCACGCGCTTCCGAGCTCCATCAAGGACGGGAAGGGCAAGCCGGCGAACATGATCGTCGGCTTCGCGAACATGCTCATCCGCGCCTGGGAGGCGGAGGAGCCGCGCACGGTCTTCGTCGCCTTCGACACGCTGACGGTGCCGACGTACCGCCATGAGCTCCTGGCCGAGTATCAGTCGGGACGCGACTTCCCGGACGACCTCACGGACCAGCTCGCCAAGCTGCCGGATCTCGTCGAAGCGCTGGGCTTTACGTGGGCGAAGGAGGCGGGCTACGAGGCGGACGACTTCCTCGCGGCCGCCGTCGCCTCGGAGGAGAAGCGCAAGGGCTCCACCCTGGTGCTCACCAACGACCGCGATCTCTTTCAGCTGGCTTCGCCGCGAACGACCATCCTCCACCCGAAGCGCGGGGTTTCGGAACTCCAGCGGGTCGGCCCGGCCGAGGTACGGGAGCGCTACGGCGTCGAGCCGGAGCAGGTGCCGGACTTCATCGCGCTCCGCGGCGACCCGTCGGACCGGATCCCCGGCGCGCCCGGAGTCGGGCCCGGACGCGCGGCGGCGATCATGAAGAAGCACGGATCGCTCGAGGCCGCGCTCGAGGCGGGCGGCTTTCCCACGATCGCCGACCAGCTGCGCGAGTACCTCAGGATCGCGACCCTTCAGCACGACGCGCCCGTGCCGAAGCTGCCGGACGCAGCGCCGAACTGGAAGCGTGCCGCCAAGCTGACCGAAAGCTGGGGCCTCGGCGGGCTGACGCGGCGCATGCTCGAGCGCGCTTAGAGGCCGCAGTGCGGGCAAACTACGGTCGTGGACAAGGTCGCGGTCGTCACCGGAGCGGACACCGGCATCGGCTGGGCGATCGCGCTGCGACTCCAGCAGGACGGCTATCTGCTCGGCTTCCACACGCGCAACAAGGAGGCCGAGTCGAAGGCCCGGTACGAGGAGATCGCGGAGAGCGGGCGCGCGCACTGGCTCGTCGGCGACCTCTCAGACCGCGACATCGGCGAGCGCCTCGTCGCGGAGACCGTCGAGGCTCTCGGCCGGATCGACGTCCTCGTGAACAACGCCGGCGCGACTTCCGCAAAGCCCGCGCTCGACCTCGATGTCGACGACTTCGACAGCCTCTTTTCGGTGGACGTGCGCGGTGCCTTCCTCATGTCGAGCGCGGCAGCCAAGCGGATGCGCGACGGCGACGGCGGCGCGATCGTCAACATCACGAGCGTGCACGAGCACATCCCCAGACCGGGCTTCGCCGTGTACGCGTCGGCGAAGGCGGCGCTCGGGATGCTCACGCGCTCGTTCGCGCTGGAGCTCGCGAAGGACGGCATCCGAGTGGTCGCCGTCGCGCCGGGCGCCATCGCGACGCCTCGAAACGAGGAGGCCGGCGAGCTTTCCGACCAGATCCCGCTCGGGCGGCCCGGCGACCCCGCCGAGGTGGCCGCGCTGGTCTCCTACCTCGTAAGCGACGAGGCGCAATACGTGAGCGGCACAAGTGTCATCATCGACGGCGCCATGACGCAGCAGGTCGTCGCTCAACCCGCTTGGTAGGCCCCTTCGTCAGCCACCCTGACTTCGCGAGCCTGCACCCGACGGGCGACCACGTGGAGCGGCCCGAGCGAGTCGCCGTCCTCCTCGAGGCCTTCCCCGATTACGCGGAGCCGCGGCGCGCGACCGTAGAGGAGATCCAGCTGTGCCACGACCCGGACTACATTCGCCGCATCCGGGACGTCTCCGAGAGCGGACGGACGGCGATGCTCGACGCCGACACCGTCTGCACGCCCTCCACCTACGAGACGGCCCGGCTCGCGGCGGGTGGCGCGATCACGGTTGCCGAGAAGGGCGGGTTCGCGGCGGTTCGGCCGCCTGGCCACCACGCGCTGCCGGGGCGGGCGATGGGATTCTGCGTCTTCGCCAATGTCGCGATCGCCGCGCGTTTCGCGCAGGTCAATCTCGGCATCGAGCGCGTGGCGATCCTCGACTGGGACGTCCATCATGGCAACGGCACGCAGGACATCTTCTGGAGCGACCCGTCCGTCTTCTTCGCGTCCATCCAACAGTGGCCGTTCTGGCCGGGAAGCGGCGGGCCGGGCGAGGGCAACGAGACGACGCTGAACGTGCCGCTCCCCGCAGGATCGGGCGACGATGTCTACCTCGATGCGATGGAGCACCTCGTCGAGCCTGCCATCGCAGCGTTCGCGCCCGACCTCCTGCTCGTTTCCGCAGGGCTCGACGCGGCCGCCGGAGATCTCCTAGGCGGAATGCGCGTCACCGCCGAGGGGTTCGCCGAGATGACGAGGCGCGCCCAGTTGCTCGCCCCGCGGGTCGGGTTCGTGCTCGAGGGCGGGTACACGGTCGAGAACCTGCCGGCTCTCGTCGGGGCACTGCTCTCCGCCTAGGTCAGGAGCAGACCGACCGCGACGAGGACGACGGCTCCAGCAGCGGCGAGGAAGGCTTCCCGCCGGGCTTCGGCGACGACTTGCCCGGCGGCGTAGCCGGCGAGAATGGCGGCGGGCACGAGGAGCAGGCCGATGGAGAACGTGAGCACCGTCCAGGCTCCGAGCATGGCTGCCGCTCCGGAAAGAAGGATCGCCCGCGCCTTCGGCCCGACGAACTGGGCGGAGATGAGCGCGAGACCGGCTCCGCCGAGGCACGCAGCGACGAAGAGAACGCGGCGGCTCGTCAGCTCGCCCTCCCCCTCGCTCCGGATGATCGCGATGTAGAGCGCGTCCACCGCGAGCGCGATCCCGGCCGCGCTCAGCGCCTGCCACCAGCCCGGCGGGGCCAGCCGACTGTCCATGCGCTAAGTGTAGGCCGGATAGGAGCCGAACACGCGCAGCTCGCGCGTGAGGCCCTGCACCTCGGCCAGCGTCTCGGTGACGATCGGGTCGAGCGGATGCCCCGCGAGGACCGCGTCGAAGCGATAGCGCCAGGGCGTCGCGGGAATCGGGCGTGAGACGAGCTGGACGAGGTCCAACGAATGCCGGCCGAATGGTTCGATCGCCTTGTGCAGCGCGCCCGGCCTGTGATCCGTCGCGAATGAGAACGCGGTGCGCCAGCTCTCGCCTTCGCGGTCGATGCGGGTGTAAGGGGCGACCGAGACGAAGCGTGTGTACGCCTCGGGGTGGTCGCCGACGTCGCCCGCGATGACCGTCAGCCCATACATGTGGGCGGCCCGCTCGCTCGCGACCGCGGCTTCGGTGGGATCGCCGTGGTCGGCGACTTCGGAGGCGGCGTCGGCGGTCGTGGCCGCGGCGATGGCAGTCGTCCACGGCATCGCCGCGAGCAGCCGTCGGCACTGGTCGAGCGCCGCGGGATGCGAGCGAACGATCTTGATCTCCTCGAGCGCGACATCCTTCGGGCCGACCAGGCAGTGCCGAATCGGCAAAACGGTCTCGCCCGTGATCGAGAGCGGCGACTCGTAGAGGAGGTCGTGTGTCTCGTTGACCGGCCCGGTCAGCGAGCTCTCGATCGGCAGGACGCCGAACGCGACGTCGCCCTCTGCCGTCGCTTCGACTACGGCGGTGAAGCTGGGCAGCGGAACGAGCTCGGTACCGGCCGGAAAGAGGTTGTCGCAGGCCGCCGCGCTGTGCGCGCCGTCACGGCCCGGATAGGCGACGTTCACTCCCATGGATGAATCTAAGCGGAATTAGGAGCGGAGTTCCGCCGGAAGACGGAAAAAGACGTCTTCACGCGTGATCTCGACCTCTTCGCGCTCGCCGAAGCCGAGCTCGGCGAGCTTGGCGACCACGCGGTCGACGAAGACGTCCGGGGACGAGGCGCCGGCGGTCAGACCGACGGTCTCGTGGCCTTCGAGCCACGACGGATCGAGGTCGGTCTCGTCGTCGATGAGGTACGCGTCGGCGCCGCGGTCGCGCGCGACCTCCACCAGACGGTTGGCGTTCGAGCTCGTGCGCGAGCCGACGACGAGCACCAGCGTCGCCTCTTCGCAGATGCGCTTGACCGCGTCCTGGCGGTTCTGCGTCGCGTAACAGATGTCGGCCGAAGGCGGCCCGACGAGATCGGGGAACCGCTCGCGCAGGGTGTCGACGACATCGGCGGTGTCGTCCAGCGAAAGCGTCGTCTGGGTGATGTAGGCGACCCGCTCCCCGTCCGCGACCTCGAGATTGCGGGCGTCCTCGGGAGTCTCGACCAGCACGATGGACTCCGGAGCCTCTCCCATGGTGCCCTCGACCTCGACGTGGCCGGCGTGGCCTACGAGCGCAATCTTGAGCCCCCGGCCCGCGTAGCGCCGCGCCTCGGCGTGCACCTTGGAGACGAGCGGGCAGACTGCGTCCACGACCTGCAGTCCCCGCTCCGCGCACTTCTCGTAGACCCTGGGCGCGACGCCGTGCGCCGAGAGGACGATCAGCTCGCCCTCGGGCACCTCGTCTTCGGACTCGACGAACACGGCTCCGCGTGCCTCCAGGTCGCGCACGACGTGGACGTTGTGGACGATCTCGTGGCGAACGTAGACCGGCGGACCGTGCTGCTCGAGCAGCTTCTCGACGATGTCGATGGCGCGCACGACTCCCGCGCAGAAGCTTCTCGGCGCCGCGACGAGCACACGCTTGCTCATGTCAGTTCCTCGGCCGCGCGCGCCAGCGCGGCAGTGGCCTTGCGGGCATCACGCGCTGTGCGGAACGACTTGACGGGCTCGGTCACGAACGCCGTCGCGACGATCTTCCAGTCGGTGCCGCCGTCGGCCTTGCCGGCCCAGACGAGCCGGCCGACGGGCCGGTCGCCGGAATCCGAGACCGCGCGCACGACCCCGGCCAACCGGCCGGTCGAGGCGAGCACGCCGCTCTCCATGTCGACGACGGAGGCACCGCTTCGCTTCGCCAGATCTCGCCGCGCCTCGGGCTCGTTGGCCACCGAATCGGACGCACACACGACCGCCTGCTCGGCGCCCTCCACGGCAAGCGCGGGCCCATCCCAGAGCGTGCGGCCGTCGGCGTCCACGACTCGGGTCGCCGTGACGAGCGTCCCGGGGCCGAAGCGAGGCTCCAGCCCACCCGCGAAGCCGAACGAGACGAGCTTGCCGTCGGGAAGTGGAAGACCCGCGCCGAGGCCGACGAGCGCGGTCTTTGCACCCGCCTTGCGGGCCGCCTTCTCCTCCACTCTCAGCGCGCAGGCGAGGGTCAGCGCAGTGTCCACGCGAGACTCCGCACCGTTTCCTTGACGCTCGAGGTCGTCGCGATCGTCGCCGACGGCTCGAAGCCGGAGTGGATGCCGCAGTGCTCGCAGCGGTGGTCGTTCCCCGGCCCGTAGCGTTCCCACTCGATCCCGTCGATGAGCGCCTCGTAGGTGGGGAAGATCCCGTCGGTCAGGAGGTAGCACGGGCCTTTCCAGCCGTAGGGGTTCCGGGTCACGGAGCCCCAGGGGGCGCACGGGAGCTTGCGGTCGCCCGTGAGGAAGTCCTGGTAGACGGGGCTCGCCAGCCACTTGTAGCCGTTCTTGCGCACGCCGTCTCGGATCGTGCGGAACTTCTCTTCGTGCTCCGCGCGCGTCATGGTCAGCGCGGGATCGATCTGGGAGTACTGGTAGCCCGGCGCGACGAGCATCCCGTCGATGCCGACCTCGTCGGTGAGGAAGCGCATCATCTCGAGGACGTCGTCCACGTCCGTCTCCTTGAAGGTGGTGGTGTTCGTCGTCACGCGGAACCCCGCCTCGCGCGCCTCGCGGATGGCGGCGACTGCGATCTCCCAGAGGCCCGGGTAGTCGCAGATGTAGTCGTGAATCTCCTGCATGCCGTCGAGGTGCACGACGAACGTGAGCCGCGGGTTCGGCTCGAACTTGGCGAGCATGTCCGAGAGGCGGAGGGCGTTCGTGCAGAGCTGGATGTTCCGCTTCATCTCGAGGAAGCCGCCGACGACGTCCTCGATGCCCTTGAAGATCAGCGGCTCGCCGCCGCAGATGGAGATGACCGGAGC
>DATEOR010000028.1:0-14914 GCA_035273885.1 Gaiellaceae bacterium | reverse complement strand
CAGCCTCGTCGACCCCGGCCCTCACCCGGTCGGGCATTCCCTCCGGAATCTTCGCGAGCGGGGTTGCGGGAGCGATGTAGATCAGAAGCTTCGGCGTGTGCTTGGCCGCGACCAGGGCCGCCCAGCGCCCGCCCGACGAGTGCCCGACGAGAACCGTTTCGGCGATGCGGTCTTGGAGATCCGCCTCGAGGGCCTCGCCGTCGGCCGCCCAGTTACCCGGTTCGTCGACCCGGATCTCCGGAGTGACGACCTCGTGCCCGCGGGCGGTCAGCAAGGGAGTGACTTTGTCCCAGACCCAGGGACCGTGCCAGCCCCCGTGGATCAATGCGAAGAGCGCCACCGCGCGATTCTAGGCAGCTCCGTTTCGGACGGCGTAGAGCCTGCGCGGCTCGTCGAGCCCCTTGAGCTCGTGCTGGCCCCGGTCCTCGAACTCGATCCCCGAGCCGGCGACGAGGTCTCGCACGGTCGAGGAGACGAGCACCTCCCCCGGGCCGGCGGCGTCGGCCACGCGCGCGCCGATGTGCACCGCGATTCCGGCGAGGCTGTCACCGACCATCTCGACCTCGCCCGTGTGCAGGCCGCTGCGCGCCTGAATCCCTATCCCCTCGAGCGCACCGAGGATCGCCTGGGCGCAGCGGATTCCGCGTGCGGGCCCGTCGAATGCGGCCAGGAACCCGTCGCCCGTGGTGTCGATCTCACGTCCGCGGTACTGGGCGAGCACGGCTCGCACCGTGGCGTGATGCTGCTCGAGCAGGGCGGTCCATTGTGTGTCTCCGAGCTCGCGGGCTCGATCCGTCGAGCCGACGATGTCGGTGAAGAGAACGGTTGCGAGCAGGTTCTCCGGCTCCGGCGCCTCACGGAAACCCGTCAAGAAGTCCCGGATCTCGGTCACCACCTGGTCGCCCACGTCGAACCACGGCACGTGATCCCTGCCTTTGAGATCGACGAGCCGCGCACCGGGAATCTGCTCGGCCAGCCAGCGCGCTTGCTCGTAGCGGACGACGGGGTCGTCAGGCGTGTGGAGCACCAGCGTCGGCACGTGAATCGAGGGTGCGACGTGGCGCACGTCGATCTCGCTTCCGAGGCGCATGAAGGCGGCCGCTGCCGCGGGGGAGGCCGCGGACCGTTCCAGTCGCGAGAGCCAGCTGATCGCCACCGGATCGTTCTCGACGCTCGGAGCGAACCAGACGCGGGTCGGCTTGGCCCAGAAGCCTTCGATCGTCCGTTGGAGCATCGCCTCGTAGTCTTCGCGGGTGGACTGGCCCCAGGGCCAATCGTCTTCGACGATCTCTTTGACCTCGCCGCCGACGAAGATGAGCCCCGCGGTTCTGTCGGGATAGGTCGCGGCGAAGACCATGGACATGGGCGCCCCCTCGCTGACACCCAGGAGGACGGCGCGCTCGCTGCCGACGGCGTCCATGACCGCGCGGACGTCGTCCATGCGCTCCTCGAGTGTCCCGACCAAGGTGCGGTCGGAGAGACCCATGCCTCGCTTGTCGAAGAGGATCAGCCGGGTGAACCCGGCAAGACGCTGCATGAAGCGCCGATAGGCGGGCAGCTCCCAGTACGTCTCGAGGTTCGTGATCCAGCCCATGACGAAGACGAGGTCGATGTCGCCCTCTCCGAGCACCTGGTAGGCGATCTGGACGTCGTCGGAGCGGGCGTAGCGGACTTCGGGGAGCGTGTCGTCCACACGCCGAGTATTCCACTGGTAAACCGGCGCGTCTCGCCGCGATCGGCCGCGCCCTAGTCGAGCGCGGTGCGGGCGGCGTCGTCAAAGCGCGTGAGCTCGAACGGCACGAGCTTGCGGATCCGCTCCTCCTTGGCGACCGTCGGGTTGCGCAGCCCCTCCACCAGAGGTCGCGCGATGTCCGCTCGAGCCGGAGTGATGAGCTCGATCCAGAGCGCCGAGAGCCACGGCGTCAGCACGGGCACCTCGACGAGATACGGCGCCTTGCCTTTGAGCCGGCTGATGCGGCTGATCATCTCCGCGTAGCTCATGACGTCCGGCCCGGCGACATCGAAGGTCTGACCGAGAGCGGCTGCATTTCCGCAGACGCCGGCCAGGTACCGCACGACATCGACCAGTGCGATCGGCTGTGTGGGCGTCTTCGCCCAGCGCGGGAGAATCATCACCGGGAGGCGGTCGACCAGCGCCGCGATCGTCTCGAAGGCGGCGCTTCCCTTGGCCACGACCATCCCGGCGCGCAGCGTCGTCACCGGAACCGAGCCTGACGCGAGCCGCCGCTCCGTCTCGCGGCGGCTGCGGAGGTGCGGCGAGAGGTCGTCGGAATCATCCCCGAGGCCCCCGAGGTAGACGATCTGGCGCAGGCCGGCCTTGTCCGCCGCTCGGGCGACGTTGTCCGCGCCGCGCCGCTCGCGCTCCTCGAATGCCGTCGTGCCGAGGGAATGGACGAGGTAGTAGACCACCTCCGCCCCTTCAAGCGCGCGGTCGACGCTTTCGCCGTCCTCCACGTCGCCCCGCACCCATCGGACCCCATCGCGCTGACGCTCTTCGGCAGAGCGGGAGACTGCGGTCACCTCGTGGTCGCCTGCAAGCGCGGGCAAAAGCGCCTCGCCCACCGTTCCCGTCGCGCCGAAGACGACGACCTTCACGGTCGCTTCCGTGCGACGAGCGCCTTGAAGTACCTCTTCGAGACCGCGAGATGGAGGCGGCGCTGCACCTGCTCGTAGAAGGCCCCCGTCCAGCTCGGCCGCCCCGGTGCGGCAGCGAACCGCGGGAAGAACCCGGAGATCGCGGACGCGAGCACGGGCGGCGGGCCCGTCTCCTGCGAGAAGGAGATCGTCCCGGTCGCGCTACGCGCCAGGAGGCCGCCGGAGATGGGGTATGTGCACTTCACGATCCCGTTCGCGGCGCTGAGGTCGGGCGGCGCAAAGGAGAGAAGGAGGACGCGTGCGGGTCGGAGCCGGAGTCTCACGCTGCCGTCGGCCGAGACTTCGGCCCGCACGAGACCGCGCATGAAGCGTTCCACCTCGCGCCAGTACACGGCGCCGAGCTCAGCCGCCCCGCGCTCCGTGGCCTCTACGACCTGCGCGGGCGCCGAAAGCCGCTGTTCCGATTCGACGGCTCCGTCGGCTCGCTGCTCGGATGTCGAGCAGCCTGTTCGGGCTCCCTCCATGCAGAAAGGTGTCTACCCGCCCGCCCAGAAGTCGCGCTGCTCGACGACGAGCCCGTCCGCGTCGAACCGCAGGAGCGAGACCCCGGCGAGCTTCTCTGAGCTGCCGTCCTTCAGCCTTGCCTCGGCCCGCCACTCGACCGCGGCCCTGTCGCCGTCGACGACGGGCTCCATGAACTCGCAGTCCGCCCACGCCTCGGCCGCGAGCGTGGACTCGATGTAGTCGCGCGGCGCCTGCGGGTCCCGGAAGGGATGCGACTGGAAGAGGGCGTCTTCGGCGTAGAGCTCGAGGATCGGCTCGGCCTCGTGCCCGTGCCACCCGCGCGCCCAGGTGCGGCGCCAGCGCTCGGCGGCCTCGCGGGTGTCCATCAGGAAGAAGGGGCGGCGGCCGCGAGTGGCAAGTTGGGCGGCATCAAGGTGCCGCGCGAAGTGTGATTACTCACGACCGCCACCGCGAAAGGTACTACTCGGCCTTGTGGACGACGACCTGCACGCGCTGAACCGCGTTGTTGCAGACGCCGTCCCAGTTCCACTCGGGAGCGAGCGGCTGCACGTTGCCGGCCTCGTCGGTCGCGCGACAGCAGAGCTCGTGCTCACCGGGGGCGGCATCCCATGCGTACCTCCACCCGCGCCACGCGAACTCGCCGACCTGTGCGCCCAGCTCCGCATCCGCCCAGGTCTCGCCCCCGTCGTCCGAGAACTCGACGCGGGAGACCGGCGCGCGGCCCGACCAGGCTCGACCTTCCACCTCGCATGGCCCCGGCTCGAGAAAGCGCGTCCGGGAGAAGAACTCGGGGATCCCCGGCGGCACCATGAGCGAGCGCGGCTTGATGCGGGTAACCGGTTCGCCCTGCTCGTCCTCCGAGGAGCGCACGTGATAGGCGACATCCTGCTGCCAGCCGGTGAACGGCTCGGCGACGGCGGCGATCGAGCGCAGCCACTTCACGTGGGTCATGCCGTACCAGCCGGGCACGATCAGGCGGAGGGGGAAGCCATGCTGCGGTGGCAGCGGCTGCCCGTTGATCTCCCAGGCGAGCAGGATCTCGTCGCGCATCGCCTCGGCGACCGGAAGGCTGCGCTCGTAGGCGTGCTCGCCGTCGCCCTGGATGCCGCGGTCGAGCCCGCTGAAGACGATCTCTTTCGCCTCGGCGGCCACGCCGGCCTCCTCGAGCAGCGGGGCAAGTGGGGTGCCCGTCCATTCGGCGGTGCCGACCGCGCCCTGGAGCCAGGGCTGGCTCATCGGCCTCGGTTCGATCAGCGCGCGCCCGTTGCCGGCGCATTCGAGAGTCACCGGCATCGTCCGAGAGGGCCGCGTCTTCACGTCCGCGAGGGTGAGGCCGAGCGGCTTCTCGACGAGCCCGCCGACCTCCAGCTGCCAGGTCTCCGCGTCCACCTTCGGGATGTCGAAGTGCGTCAGGAGGTAGTGCAGCCCGATCGGCGTGATGTCGTGCCGGAGCGCTTCGAGCGGGATTGAGTGGTTGCGGCCGCTGAGCTGCAGCTCGTCGAGGGTGATCTCCGCTGAGTCGGCGATGGCCATCTGGGTCGCGCAAGCGAGCCTATCCTGAGACACTTCGCCGATGCTACGGACCTGGATCGCCTTACTGGCGGCCCTTCTTGTGGCCCTCGTCGCTGTTTCCGCTGCGCCGGCCCCGACCGCGAGCACGACGCTCAAGGTCATGAGCTTCAACATCTTCTACGGAGGCGACGAGCTGAACCTGCGGACGCGGCAGTTCTGCAAGGACGCGGCCGGGTGCCCCGAGACGCTCGACCAGGTTGCCGCGGCCATTCGCGCGTCCGGCGCCGATGTCGTCGGTCTTGAAGAGGCGACGATGAACACGTGCCCGCTGGCGGCGAAGCTCGGCTGGAACTGCAGCGCGCGGACGCAGATCATCTCGCGCTACCCGATCGTCGACCCGCCGGGAGCCAACGGGCTCTACGTCTTCGTCGAGCCGGTACCCGGGCGAGTCGTGGCCGTTTCCGATGTGCACCTGCCGGCCGATCCGTACGGGCCCTACGAGATCCGTGACGGTGCGACGCTCGCCGAGGTCCTCCAGCTCGAGAACCAGCTGCGTGTGCCGGACCTCCAGGACGAGCTAGCCGCTCTCCCGCCACTCGCCGCGCGCGGGATCCCCGTGTTCCTGACCGGCGACTTCAACACGCCGTCGCATCTTGACTGGACGCAGGCCGTCGCCGACGTGCGCGCCGACGTTCGGTTCCCGGTGCAGTGGCCGGTCTCGAAGGCGCTGACCGATGCTGGGTTCAAGGACTCCTTCCGCGTCGTCCATCCGGATCCGGTCGCGAAGCCCGGCTTCACGTGGACGCCGGGCTCGCCGGAAGGGGAGAAGGTCGAGGTACACGACAGGATCGACTGGGTGCTCTCGATGGGCGCCGCCGCGACGGCGAGCAACGTCGTCGGCGAAGGGGGGAATCCCAACACCGACATCGCGGTCGACCCTTGGCCCTCGGACCACCGCGGAATCGTCTCGACGTTCACGGTGAGCCCCGCGCCGATGCCGACCCTCGTCGCCGTCGAGGAGCGCAGCCTGGAGCAGGGACAGACCCTGCACGTACGTTTCCACGGCGGCGCGAGCGTGGCGCTCGTGCGCGGCTCGGCCACGGCGGCCTCGAAGTCGACGGGCGGAGCCGCCGACGGAGCGCTGTCGTTCGCGACGGCCAATCTCGCGCCTGGCGCCTACCAGGCCGTGCTTCGAAACGGGTCGGGCCAGGCGATCTCGCGCTCGCCGTTCTGGCTCTACCGGCCCGGCGCCGTGACCACGGTGACGACTGCCAAGTCGGTCTACAAGGTCGGCGAGCCGATCAAGGTCTCGTGGACGAAGGCGCCCGGGATGAAGTTCGACTGGCTCGGTCTCTACTCAGCCGGTGAGAACGCCGACAACCCGACCGCCTCGACGTGCACCGCGGGCCTTTGCGGGAACGGTCACTACTTCCTCTACACGTACACGCACAACACGATCGAGGGCTCGACGACCTTCGACTCGAGCTCGCCGGCCGGGTGGAAGACCTGGGATCAGATCGGAACCGGCACGTACCAGATCCGACTGCTACTCGACGACGGCTACCGCTCGGCGGCTGTGTCGCCTCCGTTCAAGATCGTCCACCCCTAGCCGCTTGCGTGCTTGAGCTCGTCCTGGCGCACCCAGAGCGTCACGAGGCGCGCAACCAGTGTGACGAGGAACACGCTGCCGAGGAGCGCCTCGATCACGGTCAGCGCCTGGGGCAAGCCGACTGCCGGTGAGAGGTCCCCGAAGCCGAGGGTCGTCAGCGCGACGAAGCTGAAGTAGAGGTATTCGGACTGTTCGTGCGGCCCAGGCTGGGCGAAGAACGGCGCGTCGCGGAGCTCGCCGAGGGCGAGGAACACGAACGCGAACAGGAGCCCGAAGAGGATGTAGGCGCAAGTGGCTCCGAGGATCGTCTCCGAGGTCACGCGGCTGTGGTGCGCGATGCGGCTCAGGGTCACCGGAAGGGTCGCGCTCACGAGGAGGCCGACCGGTACCAGATACGCGACGCCGAGAACCGACGACGACGTGACGAGGAGGACGATCGGAACGATGGCGACGCAGATCCCGATGAGCACCCAGTGCCATGGCTTCATGCCCTCGCCGGCATCCGGATCGCTGATCGCCACGATAAGCGCAGCGGCCGCGAGGAGGATGCTCGCAACGGCCCCCCAGCGCGCGTCCGATACGAGCTCGATCACGAAAAAGTTGGCGAGCAGGAGCACGAGCAGGCTCGCGTAGCTGTCCACCGCCCGCACCACGGCGTCGCGATTCATGCGCACCGGGCGTACTTAGGTGCCCGCGCTGCCCTTCCTCCCGTCAGACCTTCCGGTAGGCGGCGCGCACGAAATAGAAGACGCCATAGGCGAAGAGGCCGGCAGCCACGACGCCTAGCAGGAGCGGCCCGAAGGTCTGGTCGGCGAGCTTCTGCAGCGCGCCGTCGAGCCCCACCGCCTCGTCGGGGTCGTACTGCCACGCGGCACGGATGAAGAAGACGCCGATGAGCGCGTAGACGACAGCCCGGGCCAGGTAGCCGACAACGCCGATCCGGGTGACCCACTTCTCCGTGCGCGCAGACATCTGCTCGGTACGCAGGTCGTCCTTGAACTTCCGCGTCACGCCGCGGTAGAGGCTGCCGATTCCCCAGCAGATGAGGCCCACCCCGAAAGCGCCCACGAGCCAGCGTCCGGCGGGCCAGTCGAGGACCTTGGCTGTCTGCTCCTTCTCGTTCCCGGAGCCCGAGTGCCAGCCGATCAGAAGCTCGACGGTCGTCAAACAGAGGAAGGCGTAGAAGAGCCCGCGAGCGACGTACCACAGGCGCTTCCAGGCGCTCAAGTCCTCGTCGCCCGCCTCGAGCTTCTCGCCTAGGGCAGCGACTGCGAAGCGCCAAAGCGCATAGCCGGCGAAGCCGACCGCGACCAGGATCAGGAGCGCGGTCCCCCACCATTCACCCGAGAGCTCCTGTAACGCTCCCGTCCGGTCGGCAGCCTTCCCGCCGGCTCCCAGCGCGAGTTGCACGGCGAGGAAACCGATCAGGCAATAGAGGAATCCGGCCGCCGCCATGCCGAGGCGGCCGAGCCATCCGAGCCAGGAGGGCTTCGGCTGCGCCTTTATCGCTGCCTGGGAGGTGAGACCCGCTCCAGTCATCCTGCGAGGACTACCCGGACACAGCCTCCGCCAACCGTGTCTTGAGTTAGGTGAGGTTTCTTACGACCGTCGTCTCGGCGCTTGCCAACCGACTGAGCCTCATGCCCTGGGCGCCCATCCCCTGGTCGGCCTACTGATCTGACCTGTCGCGGACGACGATCCGGTCGGCCTCGAAGCGGACGATGTCCTTCCACGGGATGACGTCGTTGTCGCGGACGCGGGTGGACGACGCGCTTGCCTGCGCCCCGATCCCGAAGTGCTCGAGGTGGCCTTGGCGCCCCAGGACGAGGCCGGTGACGCGGAGCCTATGCGCGCCGAGCTCGGCGCGCACGTCGTGGCAGCGCCCGAGCGTCTCGCCGCCCTCGGTGACGATCTTCCTTCCGCAGAGAGAGGAGAGCGTCCTCACCGGTTCGCCCCCGGAATGCGCTCGATCCAGGGCCGCAGGCGGTCGTCGAGCGCGCCCAGGCCGTAGTCGGGCGCTCGCTTCTTCAGCTGGACATGGGACTCGACGGAGTCGACCTCCGACCACGGGACGCGGACGCGCCCGCCTCCCCCGAGCCGGCCGGCGAGCCGTCCCAGCCATCCCCTGTTCGACCACACGCCCGGACCGCTGAGGATCGCGACGACCTCCGCCTCCTCGCCGGGCCCGCCCTCGATGGCGAGGTCGTCCACGTTGCCGCAGCGGCGTCCATCGCGGTCGAGGAGCTGGTGGTCGAGCAGGCCGAGGGCGAGATCGAGCTCCTCGCTCATGACTGCCCCACGTTGGTGAGGATCATCAAAGGAATCGCCGAGAGCGAGACGACGAGGATGACCACGAGGTAGAAGATGCCGAGGACGTTCGCAAGCCTTCCGTTCGCGTGCGTGCCCATGTACGCCTTGTCGTTCGCAACGAGCAGGATCGGGAGGTAGGTGAGCGGCAGCGCGACGACGGAGAAGATGACCGCGTACTCGGTGAGCATCACCGGGTCGACGCCCGTCATCACGATCCCCAATGCGAGGACGAGCAGCACGAGCCACGTGAGGGTGAAGCGCGGCGCACCCGCGTTGCTGCGGTAGCGGCCCCACTCCCAGCCCATGAACTGGGCGAGGTTGTATGCACCTGCGAACAACGTGTCGATCGAGGCGCCGCCGACGGCGAAGAGGATGCCGACCAGGGCGAGTATGAGACCCGCCGTCCCGAGCGGGATCTGGGCGCCCATGGCGATCGTGCCGAGCGTCTCGGGCTCAATCCCCTCGGCGAGGAAGAGCGCGCCGCCGGTGATCATGAGCGTGAAGGAGAGCGCGCCGCCGAGCCCGTACCCGATCATGGCGTTCAGCCGGTTGATCGGGAGATCCTTCGCCGTCCAGCCCTCCTCGATCGCACCGGAGGAGTAGAAGTAGACCTCATACGGCGTCATCGCGGCCCCGAGGAGCCCGACGGCGAAGTAGAGGTAGAGCACGGTGTCGTCGGTGTTGATGTGGGGGACGAAGCCGTGCGCGACGGCTCCCCAGTCGGGATGCAGCTTCACCGCCGCGACCGCGAAGACGAGCAGGCAGAGGCCGCCGTAGCCGAAAACCCGCTCGATCCAGTCGAACGAGACCGTCCAGACCACGATCGCGAGGGCGAGGATGGCGACGAGGATCAACCAGCGGTACGGGAGGCCCGAGAGCAGCCGGAGGCAGATAGCGATGCCGCCCACCTCGGCCGCGAGCGTCATGAGGTTCACGATCTGGGCGGCGATGAGGGTCGTGAGGCCGGCCGAAAACCCCACTCGCTCACGCACGGCGTCGAATACGGCTTTTTGCGAGATGGCGGCAACGCGCCCGCACATCTCCGAATACACGCTGATGCCGATGACGCCGATCACGACCACCCAGAGGAGCTCGTAACCGAAGGTCGCGCCGGCGGAGACGTTGAAAACGAGGTCGCCGATGTCGACGAAGCCGCCGATCGCCGCGAGGATCCCGAGCGCGATCTGGAAGATCTTCACGCGCAGTCGCCTTCCTGCTCCAGCCGTCCCTTGAGGTCCGCGGCGCTGTCGGCGTCGTTCGCCTCGAGCTGGTGGAGAAGAGCTGCGATGCGCCCCGCCTTCTCGGCTTCCTTGCGAACCGCGCCCTCGATGCCCGGAGTGGTGGGTCGCTGCGAGAGCGCGTCCTCGAAGTTCGAGGCGCGGGTCGCGAGCTCCCCGGCGTGCACGCGGGTGAACGGCTCGGTGGTCCCTCCGTCTACGACCTGATGCGCGAGGAGGGCCCCTTCGCAGGCGAGCGAGTCGATCGACGCCGAGTCGTTGTCGAGGGCATGCTGGTCGACCGTGCCCCCGTTGCAGGCCGGGATCATGAGCGCAATCGAGAGGAGCAAGGCCCGCCGCATCGCCCGCTGCCTACCCGCGTTTTTCCCCCGATAAGCGCGGGCGGGTAGATTCGCTCTTCGTGTACGACGCGATCGTGATCGGGGGCGGGTTCGCCGGCGTGACCGCCGCGCGCGAAACCACGCTTGGCGGTGCCTCCACGCTTCTCCTCGAGGCGCGCGACCGGCTGGGCGGGCGAACATGGACGCACCGCTGGAACGACACCGACGTCGAGCTCGGGGGCGGGTGGGTGCACTGGCATCAGCCGCACGTCTGGGCCGAGATCACGCGCGCCGGCCTCGGCGTCGACCTCGGCGAGGACGCCCAGATCTCCAGCTGGTTCGTGGGGGACGAACGGCGCGAGGGCGCGATCACGGAGCGGGACGAGATCGCCGAGCGCGGGTGGAACCGGTTCGTCGACGGCGTGCTCGAAGCGCTGCCGCTGCCGCACGACCCGCTTCTCTTCGGTGAGAAGCTCGCGCGCTTCGACCGCCAGACCATCTCCGAGCGCCTGGACGAGCTCGAGCTGGACGAGGAGGAGCGTGACGTTCTCAGGGCCGAGCTCGAGTCGCTCGCCCACGGTCATCTCGACGACGCGGGCGCGGTTGCCGTGCTTCGCTGGCACGCGCTCTCGGGCGGCAGCCTCGCGCTCACGCAGCAAACCGGCGGTCGGATCACCTTTCTCGACGGGACGCAGAGCCTCGTGCAGGCGATCTGGAAGAAAGCGCCGTACGAGACTCGACTCGAGACGCCTGTGGCGGCGGTCGCGCGGGAGAACGGACGCGTCGAGGTGCACACGCGCGCCGGCGAGACGATCCAGGCCGGGAAGGTCGTGGTCGCGGTCCCGCTGAACGCGCTCGGCGGAATCGAGTTCGACCCGCCGCTCTCGGAGCAGAAGCGTGCAGCGATCGAGCTCGGCCAGGCCTCGCGCGGCGTCAAGATCTTCATTCACGCGCGCGGCGAGCCGGTCTTCACGAACGGGATCAAGCCCGGGCACCCGTTCGGCTACCTCGATACCGAGATCATCTATCCGGACGGAACGCAGCTCATGATCGGCTTTGGCTACGACCAGGAGATCTGCGACGCGTCGGATCTCGGGGCCGTGCAGCGCCAGCTCGACGACATCATCCCCGGCTACAAGGCGATCGCGGCGTATGCCCACGACTGGCTCGCGGACGAGTTCTCACGCGGGACCTGGGCGATTCACCGGCCAGGCTGGTACACGAACTACCACGCGGAGATGCAGCGGCCGGAGGACGATGTCCTTCTCGCCGGCAGCGATTTCGCGAACGGGTGGGCCGGGTTCATGGACGGCGCGATCGAGTCGGGGCTCAAGGCGGGCGCGTGGGCGCTCCGGCCGTAGAGGCGGCGATCATCACCACCGAACGCCTCGTCCTGGTGCCGCTCCAGGCCGAGGATGCGGACGAGCTCTGCGACGTCCTCCACGATGACCGCCTGCACGAGTTCATCGGCGGCCGCCCGGAGTCGCGGATCGAGCTGCGCGACCGGTTCGTCCTCCTCGCGGCGGGGTCGCCGCGGGCGCAGGAGACCTGGATGAACTGGGTCGTCCGCCGGCGCTTCGACTCGCAGGCGGTCGGGACCGTGCAGGCGACGATTCGCGCGGTCGACGGGCGGCAGGTGGCACGGCTCGGCTGGATGATCGGGGTCGAGTGGCAGAACCAGGGGTTTGCATCGGAGGCCGCGACCGCACTCGTGAAGTGGGTGCGGAAGCTCGGCGTGGACGACGTCGGCGCCAACATTCATCCCGACCACGACGCCTCGGCGACGGTGGCCACCCGTGCCGGCCTCCGTCAGACCGAGGAAGAATTCGAAGGCGAGCGCGTGTGGCGCGCGTGATTCGTTCCAAGTAACAGACTGTTACTTGGTCAATTGAAGGAGGTTTTTGTGCTCGTTAATGCTGATATTGCCGCGATCGTCCCCGTGTCCGGCGTGGACAAGGCCGTTGAGTTCTATGGAGATGTGCTCGGGCTCGAGCTGCAGGTTCGCCGTGACGATCTGCCCGAGAACCGCGAGGCGGAGTTTCGGGCGGGCGACGGCACTCTCGTCGTCTACGAGAGCGTCGCTGCCGGCCAGAGCCGCGGCACCGTCGCCGGGTTCCGCGTCGAGGATCTCGACTCGGTGGTCGCCGGTCTCCGCGAGCGCGGCGTCGTCTTCGAGGAGTACGACCTCCCGGATCTGAAGACCGAGAACGGCATCGCCATGATCGGCGACCTCCGCGCGTCGTGGGCGCGCGACCCCGACGGCAACATCATCGCCTTCGAGCAGAGGACGTAGTAACAGGCTGTTACTTGGCGTCTTTCAGGCGTATTCGAAGACAGAGAGGTAACGGTCGCCGATGTTGGCCGCCACGAGGCGGTTCGTCCCCGGGATGAAGGCGATGTTCGTCGGCTGGTTGAGGGCGACACGGAGCGGATCGTGGACGACCGTCGTCAGCTCGCCGCCCGGCTCCAGCCGGAAGATCGCGTCGGGAGCCCAAAAGGAGATGAGCAGCCGGCCCTGGTCGTCGTAGAGGAGACCGTCCGGGACCGTGCCCGGGAGCTCCGCGAGGATGCGGCGGTCCGTGAGCGAGCCGTCTGCGCCCAGCGTGAGGACGCTCACGCCGGGCAGCGTCGACTCCACCACCGCCACCTCGCTCCCGTCGGGCGAGACGCAGAGGCCGTTGGGGTAGGCGGCGCAGCTCGTGTCGGCCACACGCGTCGAGCCGTCGGTCGCGATCGCATAGATGCAGCCGTTGTCGCCGCCCCAATCGCCGGAGTCGGAGAAGAGCAGCTCTCCGCTCGGAAGGAAGACGAGATCGTTGGGGAGCACGGTCGGCCGGTCAGCGGCACCCGTCGAGACGCGCTCGACCTCGCCCTCGGAGTCGATCCGGTAGATCCCGGGGTCGGTCACGTCGGCGCAGTAACAGGCACCGTCCGAGCCCAGGGCGAAGCCGTACGTCCTCCCCGGGGTGCGCGCGACGATCTCGGGCTCGCCGTCGAGGCGGCCGCAGTAGATCTGGCCTTCCTCACCGCCGCACCAGACCGTGCCGTCGTTCTCGAAAGCGAGATCCTCGACATGGTCGACCAGGCCGAACCAGACCGGCTCGACGGCCTCGGCAACGATGAGCGGAGCGTCGAGCCGCAAGGTCAGGCGGTGGGCGCGGGCTCGGTGTGGCGTGCCAGCCGCTCGGCGCGCTCCTTGATGCCGGTCAGCATCTTGCGCTCCATCAACCAGGAGCCCGGCGTCATCAAGGCGAGCCCGATTCGGGACCCGACCGACTCGCCGCTTCGGATGCGGTTTCGGCTGATGAGACGCGTGCGGCTGCCGCTTTCGCTCGGGGCCAGGATGAAGGCCCAGACCCACTTGCCCTCGTCGGAGGTCGTGACCAGTGCCTCCTCGGGCTCCAGGATTCGCACCCGCATCGCGTCCGGGCCGGCCTCGGCGCCCTCGCGCACGGAAGGCGTGTCGCCCACCTCGAGGTGCTGCCACTCCGGGTGGATCCGGTCGGCGCTGTGCATCCCGAGCCCGAACAGGTTCTCGATCCAGTCGTACGTGTAGGCGCCGCCTCGGCCGGGACCCATCTGAACGAGCCAGGGCCAGACCGCCGAGGGCGGGGCGTCGATCGCGACGACGCGCGTGGAGACGACGTCGGGATCGGCGAGCAGCTCGTCGCCCGGTAGCTCGCGCTCGACCTCCTCCTCGGTCGCGCCCCAGTGCAGGTGCCAGTCGCGGAGGCGCTTGCGATACGCGTACACGGCCGCCGCGGCTACCAGCCCGATGCCGAGCTTCCTGCCCACGGCGCCAAGCCTATGCCGTCGGCGGCAAGCGGGGCGTCGACATGCCTCGCACCTGAGCCGACCTGACGGCGCTGAAACGCGAACGGCGCCGACTTCGGCCGGCGCCGTCCTCGAGCTGAGCCGCTCTACGAAGCTGCGGCGGTCTTCATCTCGTCGCGAAGCTTCTTCGCGACGCTCTCGACCTCGTGGAGTGCCTCGCGCTCTTCCTTGAGGTTCTCCTCGAGGAGGCCGACGGCCTCGCTCTCACCGAGGGCGCGAGCCATCTCGATGAGGCCGTTGTACGCGGCGATCTCGTAGTGCTCGGTGCGCGCTGCCGCGCCGGTGTCGACGATGTCGATGAGCGAGTCGCTGACTTCGCTCGTCATCTCGTCGTGCTCCGCCTTGAGCCCCTCGAACCCGAGGCACTTCTCCGTCTCGGGCTGCTCGCCCATGGAGTCGAAGATCTGCTCGAGGTTCGTGACATGACCGCGCGTCTGCTCCAGGTGCCGCTCGAGACCCTTGCGAAAGTCCGGGTCCTGAACCTCCTGGATGAGCTTCGGCAGGACCTCTTCGGTCAGCTTCTGCTCGACGTAGAGGATGTCGCCGAGCTCGTGCAGGAAGAGATCCCGCGGTGTCGTGATGTCTGGCATGTGACCCCCTTGGATCGGTTGTTCGACTTCGGATACCCGCCCTTCATGCGGACAAACTGGGAGAATCGCGCCGTGCTCGATCCTCTCGAACGCTGGCGCCGCTACGGCGAGAAGCCCGACTTCGCGGGGCTCCTCACGTACGGAGGGCAGCCCTACACGGAGGATCCGGCGGAGCTGGCCGGCGCCGACGTGGCCATCGTGGGGGCGCCTACCGACGACCTCGTTTCCGACCGGCCCGGCACCCGGTACGGGCCGCGCGCGATCCGCGCCGCAAGTTGTCCTCCGGGCCCGCATCTCGAGACGGGCTTGGATGCGCTCGAAGAGCTCCGGGTAGTCGACTTCGGTGACGCGCCCGTCTTG
>DATEOR010000027.1:0-2593 GCA_035273885.1 Gaiellaceae bacterium | reverse complement strand
GCCGGTGTGGAACGTCATCACCGACCCGGATTTCCTGCACGCGCTCTGGCTCACGCTCCTGATCGCACTCATCGCCGTGCCCTTGAACACGATCTTCGGGGTCGCGTGCGCACTCGTCCTCGTCCGCCAACGCTTTCGCGGAAAGGCCGTGCTGAACGCCTTCGTCGACCTGCCCTTCGCGCTTTCGCCGGTGGTGGTCGGTCTCGCGCTCTTCCTCGTCTACGCCCGCACCGGGTGGTTCGGGCCCTGGCTCGGCGCGCACGGGATCCAGATCGTCTTCGCGCTCCCGGCGATGGTCCTGGCGACCATCTTCGTCTCGCTGCCGTTCGTGGTGCGCGAGGTCGTGCCGGTGCTGCGCGAGCTCGGCACCGAGCAGGAGGAGGCAGCCTGGACTCTCGGCGCGTCGCCGCTCTCCACCTTCCGGAGGATCACGCTGCCGGCGATCCGCTGGGGCGTCACGTACGGCGTCGTGCTCACGACGGCGCGCTGCCTCGGTGAATTCGGGGCGGTCTCGGTCGTGTCCGGAAACCTCATCGGCAAGACACAGACGCTCACCCTGCACGTAAACAACAGATTTCAGGCCTTCGATCTCGTGGGCGCCTACACCGCCTCGGTGGTCCTCGCGGTCCTCGCGCTCATGACCCTGTTCCTCATGAACCTCTTCCGAAAGGAGACACCCCGTGTCGATAGCGGTGCGCGGCGTGACGAAGCGCTTCGGTGACTTCGCCGCCCTCGACGACGTCTCGGTCGCGATTGCGGGTGGTTCGCTGACGGCCCTGCTCGGGCCGAGCGGGAGCGGCAAGTCGACGCTCCTGCGCGTGATCGCCGGTCTCGAGGAGCCCGACGAGGGCAAAGTCCTCATCCTCGGCGAGCACGCCACCGGCCTTCCGCCCCAGAAACGCGGCGTCGGCTTCGTCTTCCAGCACTACGCGGCTTTCAAGCACCTCACCGTGCGCGAGAACGTCGCCTTCGGACTCCGCATCCGGAAGCGCCCGAAGGACGAGATCCGCGAACGGGTCGACGAGCTTCTCGAGCTCGTCCAGCTGCACGGCCTGGCGGAGCGCTATCCGGCGCAGCTGTCGGGCGGGCAGCGTCAGCGCATGGCGCTTGCCCGTGCGCTCGCGGTCGAGCCGAAGGTGCTCCTCCTCGACGAGCCGTTCGGTGCTCTCGACGCTCGCGTCCGCAAGGAGCTGCGCACCTGGCTGCGCCGTCTGCACGAGGACGTCCACGTGACCACCGTCCTCGTCACCCACGACCAGGAGGAGGCGATGGACGTCGCCGACCGGATCGTGCTCATGAACGAGGGCCGGATCGAGCAGACCGGGAAGCCCCGCGATCTCTACGAGCACCCCGCGAGCGAGTTCGTGATGGGATTCGTCGGGCCGGTCAACCGGCTCGGCGACTCGTTCGTCCGTCCGCACGATTTCGAGGTCGAGCTCGAGGCGAACGGGACGACCCGAGAGGCCATCGTCAAGCGGGTCGTCCATCTCGGCTTCGAGGTTCGCGTCGAGGTCGCACTCCGGGACGGCAGCGAAATCTGGGTGCAGCTGAGCCGCGACGAGAGTGACAACCTCCAGCTCGAGCCCGGTCAGGCCGTCTTCATTCGTCCGGAGAAGACAAAGGTGTTCGCATAGGGAACACGCCCGCGTAAACCGCTCGAAAGGCGCGTGTAAGGTTTGCCTTACAGTGTGTAGCCTTCCGGCAGTGGCCGTGCGAGCCCGGCGAGAGTTCTGTGCGGACGTGTCGGGTGCGGCGCACGAGGACCTCGCCGCGACGGCAAGCCGCGTCGACCGCTGGGTGCTCATCGAGTACCGCGGCCTCTGGGATCGCGACGTTCTGGGCGGAAGCCTCCTCTCACAGCCGCTGAAGGAGCACCTGCGCGACCAGCTGAGCAAGCTCGGGCACTCTCGCCTCCTCTTCGTCAAGCGGCCCGAGCGGCGCTCCTATAAACGCCGCATGCTCTACGTCGGGAGCTGCAGGCCCGGCGAGGAACAGTTCTACGCGCTCGAATTCGATCACCACGACGATCTCGTCGGCTTCGACTTCGCGGGGGCGCTGCTCGACGGCGATGCACCGGGAGTCCCGGTCGAGCACCCCCTCTTCGTCGTCTGCACGCACGGCAAGCGGGACCGCTGTTGCGCGAAGTACGGGCGGCCGCTCTACGACCGGCTGAAGGGCAAGGTCGACCCGGAATGGGTCTGGCAGTCGACCCATGTGGGCGGCGACCGCTTCGCCGGCAACGTCGTCGTCCTCCCCGAGGGCCTCTTCTACGGCCGGGTCGGGGAGGAAGACCTCGACCCCATCCTCGACGACTACTTCGCCGGGCGCATCCACCTGGAGCGCTACCGCGGGCGGTCGGCCTACACCTTCGCCGTACAGGCGGCCGAGCTCGCCGTGCGAGAGAAGACCGGTCTCGCGGGGGTGCACGATGTCGAGCTCGTCCGCGTGTCGCGGGAGTCCGAGGACCGGTGGCTCGTCACGCTACGCGCCGAGGGCCGCGAGTTCGCGGCCGAGGCGTGGGCCGAACACGGGGAAGAGGCGGTCTACCTGACCTGTGGGTCGGTCACGCCTCAGCGTCCGCGCCGTTTTCGCG
>DATEOR010000026.1:0-11610 GCA_035273885.1 Gaiellaceae bacterium | reverse complement strand
CTGGTGGCGACTTCGAAAGGCACCGCGTCGATCGAGCTCAGCTCGCTGAGCGCGGGCGTCGACCCTGCCACCAACGTCACAGCGCATGAGGCGGACCTCGCCGGAGCCGCCAACCCAGCAGGCTCGAGCGCCAGCGTGTTTTTCGAGTACGGGACGTCGAGCGCCTACGGCAACACGACTTCTGTGACCCCGATCGGAAGCGGCACCGACGATGTGCCTGTTGCCGCAACCCTTACCGGCCTCGCGCACGCGACCACGTACCACTACCGGCTGGTCGTCCAGACGAGCAACGGGATCTCCGCAAGCTCCGACGAGACGTTCACCACGGACTTCGTCGCACCGACGGCAACGACGAGCCCGGCGTCGCAACTCGGCGCCAACGGAGCCCGGCTCAACGGGAGTGTCAACCCGCAGGGCGCGGCCACGTCCTACTGGTTCGAGTACGGCCTCGACACGAATTACGGCTCCCAGACGGCAGAGACCGACGCCGGCGCCGGCAAAGCCGCCGTGTCGGTCCTGGCCGACCTCACCGGCCTCGACCCGGGGACGACCTACCACTTCCGTGCGGTCGCCGAGAACGCAAAGGGCACCGCCCTGGGAGTCGACCGCCAGTTCACGACGGCAAGCGTCCCGCCGAGCGTGACGGAAGTCGGGCCCGTCACGCTTCGCTCCGCGGATCTCGAAGGAGGCGCGGTGCCGCTTCATGTTGCCTGGAGTGCGACGCCCGGCAGCAAGTCGATCTGCGACTACCAGGTCGAGATCCGGTCGGATCTCAACGGATCGAATCAGCTCGGTCTGTATGCGGCGACCGAGCTCGACGGCGGCTCCGCGCCCTCGGACGGTGTCCACTACGGCGTGCGTGCACGGGACTGCGACACCCTTGCGGGCGACCTCACATTGGGACCCCCCACAGATCTCCTCTTCTTCGAGGAGTCTGCGCCTGTTGTCTCCCGGGGGGTGGGCTGGAGCAAGCTGATGTCCGCCGACGCATCGGGCCACCGCATCCTGCGAACGACGACACCGGGGTCGTCGCTGACTTTCAAGTTCACGGGCCGGTCGGTGGCCCTCGTCGCCCCGAAAGGGCCGCACTACGGAGCCATTTCGGTCAGCCTCGACGCCGGCCCGGCAGTCCGCGTCCCCCTCTATCAGAGCTCACGGTCGGTTCAGCAGCTCGCTTACGTCCTCAATCTTCCGTCGGCCGCCAAGCACAAGCTCACCATCACGGCGCGGGGAGACGCAGGCCGCCTGCGCGTGGATGTGGACGCCTTTACGACCCTTCGCGACTAGCTATTCGACGGTGACCGTCTTGGCCAGGTTCCGCGGCTGGTCGATGTTGAGGCCGCGGAGCCGCGCAATCCGGTACGCGAGCAGCTGAAGCGGGACGACTGCGAGTGCCGCCTGCAGGAACGGATGCGTCCTCGGGACGTAGACCACGTCGTCCGCGTGGTGCTGGATGTCCTCGTTGCCGTCGGTCGCGATCGCGATCACGTCCGCGCCGCGCGCCCGCACTTCCTGGATGTTCGACACGACCTTGTCGTAGACGTGCGAGTCGGTCGCGATGCAGACCACGGGCGTCTGCTCGTCGAGCAGCGCGATTGGCCCGTGCTTCATCTCGCCGGCCGAGTAGGCGTCGGTGGGGATGTAGGAGAGCTCCTTCAGCTTCAGCGCCCCCTCGAGGCAGAGAGGCAGGCCGATGTGCCGGCCGAGGTAGAGGAAGAAGGGCGCCTGGTAGTGCCGCTGGGCGATCTCCTCGATCGGATGGTCCCCGTCGAGATACGCGCCGATCTTCGCGGGGAGCGCCGAGACCTCCTCGAGCAGCGTCTTGATCTCGCTCTCCGGCAAGGTGTTGCGCGCCTGGGCGAGGTGAAGGGCAAGCATGTACAGCAGGGTCACCTGCGCCGTGAACGTCTTCGTCGCGGCCACGCTCATCTCGATGCCCGCGCGGGTGTAGAGGACGCGGTCGGCCTCCTGCGTGATCTGCGTGCCCATCATGTTCGTGATCGCGAGGGTCCTTGCGCCGCTCTCCCGCGCCAGGCGCAGCGCGTGCACGGTGTCGCGGGTCTCGCCGGACTGGGAGATGCCCACGACCAGGGTGTCCTTCGTGAGCACAGGGTTGCGGTACCGCCATTCGCTGGCGATGTCGGGCTCGCACGGGAGGCGCGCCCATTCCTCGATCACGTATCGCCCGACGAGGCCTGCGTGGTAGGCGGTGCCCGTCGCAAGGACGACCATGCGGCGGAGATTCTGGGTCTCGAGCCCGGTCAGGCCGATGTCGTCGAAGTCCAGCGTCTCGCCGCGGATCCGTTCGCCGATCGTCTCCGCGACCGACTGCGGCTGCTCGTAGATCTCCTTGAGCATGAAGGTCTCGTAGCCGTGCTTCTCGGCGTCCTCGTCGTCCCAGTCCACTTCGAACTCGTCCCGCTCGCGCGGTCCGTCTTCCACCGAGTTGAACGTCGCGCCGTCCTTCGTGATCGCGACGACCTCGCCGTCCTCAATCAGCTGCACGCGCCTCGTCTCGCGCAGGAACGCGGCGATGGACGAGGCGAGGAACATCTCCCCGTCGCCGATGCCGACGACGAGCGGGCATTGCAGGCGGGCACCGACCAGCATCTCCGGGTGCTCGCGGTGGATGACGACGAAGGCGAAGTGGCCCTCGAGCTGCGCGTAGGCCCTCGCGACCGCTTCGGCTAGGTCACCCTCGTAGTGGCGCTCGACGAGGTGGGCGACGACCTCGGCATCGGTCTCCGAGCTGAAGGCGTGGCCTTCCTCGAGGAGCGAGTCCTTGAGCTCGCGGAAGTTCTCCACGATCCCGTTGAGGACGACGGCGACCTCGTCCTCGACGCAGCCGGTCAGCGGATGCGCATTCTCGAAGGAGACCTTGCCGTGCGTGGCCCACCGTGTGTGGCCGACCCCGGTCGTCGACGTCGACCCGTCGAGGCCGGTGGCCGCCTTCAGTTGGTCGAGGTTTCCGACGGCCCGGACGTAGTCAAGGCCTTCGGCCTCCAGCAGAGCGATGCCGGCCGAGTCATACCCGCGGTATTCGAGGCGCTCGAGTCCTTGGAGGAGGAGCGGGTGCGCCTCCCGGGAGCCCACGTATCCGATGATTCCGCACACCTGGAACCCCTTTTCTTCGAGCGCCCGTTTCGTCCTCCGCCGGGCTGTTTCAGTGCCTGTCGGCGTCTTCTTCTCTGAAAAACCCGCCTGAAAACGAAAAGGCCCGGCTTCAGCCGAGCTCTCGCAAGACGAGAGTCGCGATCCTACCACAGAGGCTTTCCGCGGCTTCCTCGTTTTCTGCCTCGACGAGGATGCGGACGACCGGCTCCGTCCCCGACGGTCGCACGACAACGCGGCCTCCCGCCGCGAGGCGCTCGATCTCGTCGCGAACCGCCGGAGAAAGCTCCTTTGAGCGCACGTGGACGTCGGCCTTCGCCTGCGGCAGCTTCATCATCCGGCCGGCGAGCTCGCGGAGTGTGCCCCCGCTCTCGCGCAGCGCGCGGCACAGCAGCAGGGCGCCGACGAGACCGTCTCCGGCCGTGTGCCCGTCGAGGTACATGATGTGGCCGGACTGCTCGCCTCCGAGCTTCCCGCCCTCGCGCCGAAGCGCCTCGAGGACGTAGCGGTCACCGACCGAAGTCGTCAGGACACGGATTCCCTGCTCTTCCATGAGCCGGTGGAAGCCGAGGTTGGTCATCTCCGTGACGGCAACGGTGTCGACTTCCAGGTGGAGCGCGATCACCGCGACGATCTCGTCGCCGTCCAATTCGTTCCCTTCCGCGTCGACGGCCAGCATGCGGTCTCCGTCACCGTCGAACGCGACGCCGAGGTCGAAGTCGCCCGCGCGCACCGTCTCGGAGAGGAGACGCATGTCCGTCGCCCCGCAGCCGACGTTGATGTTCGTGCCGTCCGGTGTGTTTCCTATCGTGACAACGTGCGCACCGAGTCTCTCGAATGCCTGCGGGCCGACCTCGAACATCGCGCCGTTCGCGCAGTCGACGGCGACCCTGAGCCCCTCCAGCGGCGATCCGAACCGCTCGCAGACGAGCGCGACGTAGCGCTCGGCGTACTCCGGTCCGCCGTCGGCCTGTGCTGGACGCTCCGTGCTTTCCTGGCCGGCCGCGTCGAGCAGCGTCTCGATCGCCTCCTCCTCGTCGTCCTCGAGCTTCCAGCCGCCGTGAAAGAACTTGATTCCGTTGTACTCCGGCGGATTGTGCGAGGCCGAGATCACGGCGCCGGACTCCTCGGCGAGGAGCGCTACGGCCGGGGTCGGAAGCACGCCGCCCGAAACCGTGCGCGCGCCACCGGCGGCCAGACCCGCGGCGAGCGCTCGCTCGAGCTCGGGGCCGGAGGCACGTGTGTCCCGCCCGACGAGGACCGGCTCACCGCCGCTCCAGGCGGCATAGGCGGCGCCGAGGCGCCAGACGAGCTCCCCGGTCAGCTCCTTGCCGACCACTCCCCGGACCCCGTCGGTCCCGAAGTATCGCCGCGGCAAGGTCTAGCGCTTGGAGAACTGCGGCGCCTTGCGCGCCTTGTGCAGACCGGCCTTCTTGCGCTCGACCACGCGAGCGTCGCGCGTCAGAAAGCCTTCGCGCTTGAGGACGGTACGAAGCTCGGGATCGGCCTCGACGAGGGCCCTGGCGATCCCGTGGCGCAGCGCGCCGGCCTGACCGGTCGGGCCGCCGCCGTGAAGCCGAGCGCGGAGGTCGAACTTGCCCTCCACGCCGGCGACCCGGAGCGGAGCGGTCGCGAGTGCGCGCAGCACTTCGCGCGGGAAGTACTCCTCGATCGTCCGGCCGTTGATCCAGGTCGACCCGTCCCCCGGGCGCAGGATCACGCGGGCCACGGAGGTCTTCCGCTTGCCCGTTCCCTGATATTGGGCGATCTGGCTCATGACTCGGGCAGAGGTTGCGGGTTTTGGGCGCTGTGCGGATGCTCGGGGCCGGCATACACCTTCAGTTTCGTCAGCTGCTGGCGGGCGAGGCGATTCCGCGGAAGCATCCCTTTCACCGCCGCACGAATGACCTCGGTCGGACGCCGCTCGAGCTGCTCAGCCAGCGTGCGACTGCGGAGCCCGCCCGGATAGCCGGAGTGGCGGTAGTACAGCTTCGCCTGGCGCTTGTTACCGGTGACGGCGATCTTCTCCGCGTTGACCACGATCACGAAATCTCCCGTGTCCACGTGGTGCGTGAACTCGGCCTTGCGCTTGCCGCGCAGGGTGTCCGCAATCCGGGTCGCCAGCCGGCCGAGGGTCTCACCCTCCGCGTCGACGACGTACCACTGCCGCTCGATCTCGCTCGCTTTGGCGCTGTAGGTCTTCATCACACAGAAAATCGGCGGACCGGGCGTCCGCCGAGGGCCGATTGTACCAGCCGTCAGTCGACTGCGGACGGCGCGAGCTCGGCTGCCCGAACGCGAAGCGAATAGCGGACGATCCAGCCCGCCGGAGCGAGAGCGATCACGAGGCCCCCGAGGGCGAGCGCGGCCACTCCGACGGCGTCGAGGGCGAAGCCTCCGATGAGGACGAGCGCGGCGCCCGTGAGTCCAGAGAGGAGGTCGTTGAGGCCGAGGACCTTTCCCCGCTCGACCGGGCTCGTGCAGTCGGCGAGCTGAGCGGTCGCGGCAACGAAGGAGAAGCTCCAGCCCAGGCCGAGCGTGAAGAGCGTCAGCGCGATCGTCGCCACGCTCGTGAACCAGATCAGGGTGAGGGCAGAGACCGCCATGAGCGCGAGGCCGCCGACGAGCGCGCGCGTCCTCCCGATCCGATCGATGAGGTCGCCGACGACGATGACCAGGGCGTACATGCCGATCACGTGGGCCCCGATGATCGGAAAGACGACGTTTGCGGGATGGCCGCGGTCGACCACCACGACTCCCGTCAGGGTCATGATCCCGACCATCGCGGAGAAGCTCGCCATGGCGGCGACCATGGACGGGAGGACGCCAGGCCGGCGGAGGATCACTCGGAGCTCGGCGGGCTTCTCCGCTGGCGTCTCGGTTTGGTCGGAGCTGCCGAGCATGCGCGCGATCTTGCTCGGGTCGGGCCGAACGGAGGCGACGAGGACGAGCCCGACGACCATGAAGGCCGATGCGGCGAGCCACGGAAGCACGAGCGCGTCGGCGTCGAGGTCCTTTCCGGCCAGGAGCGGGCTGAAGACGGTCGGCCCCAGAATCGCGCCGAAGACCGCCCCGAAGAGGACGAACGAGATCCCACGCGCGCGGCGGCTCGGCGGATACATGTCGCCGGCCGCGGCCCGCGCGAGAAGCGCGGTCGCGCTCGCGGCCCCGACGAAGACCAGGCCGATCAGCACGGGGGCGGCGAGGTCGAAGGCCGCGCCGGCCGCAGCGAGAACGCCTCCGGCGATCCCGAGCGCAAACCCGGTAACGAGCACGGGCACGCGTCCGAACCGGTCCATCGCACGGCCGGCGGGAAACGCGGAGAGGGCTCCGGTTCCGAGGACGATCGCGGGCCCGAGCCCGACAAGGCTCCGAACGCCGACGATGAGCACGACCGTGAGGGTCGCGACGGCTGCGGAGAGCTGGAGCATCGCCGAGTTCGCGGCCAGCGAGGCCGAGAGGAGGATCGTGTTGCGGCGGACGGGAAGTTCAGGCATCGAGCAGCTCCATTAAACCGGCGCGGAAGGCCGTAGCTCCACCGCGCGACGGATGCCGCACGTACGGCGCGCCGAGGGCCCGCGCGGCGAGCCGGCCGACCGCGATCACCTCTCGTCCCGCCGCAAGCTCCTCCACGAAGGGAAGGCCTTCGGCCGCCTCCGAGCGAGTCGGAACCCGGTTCGAGAGCGGCTCGCCCGGACGGTGCGGATGTGTCGGTACGACGTTCCAGAGGAGAACGTCTTCAACCATCCCGAGCTCGGCGAGCGCGCCGTGCACGATGGTCGCGGATGCCTCCGCCGGCCCGGTTCCGGTCAGCTGCCGTTCGGACGTGAAAGCGAGGCCACTCACACGCGCTCCGCGGTAGCCCGCCGCCTCGCCGACGAGGAAGATCCGCGCGTCGCAGAGGGACTCGAGGTGCTCCGCCAGTCGCGCGCGGCGAAGGGCCGCGCCGGGGCCTTCCGCGTAGAAGTTGAAGGTCGACCCGATCTGCGCTTCCGAGAGGCGCTTCACGAAGGCTGCCGCGCTCGACGTGGACACGGGCGTAGCCTACGGCGCGTGCGCCGGCGGGTCGTGGTCCACGGCAGGGTCCAGGGAGTCTTCTTCCGTGACTCGCTGCGCCGGCTCGCCGAGCGGAACGGCGTTTCCGGCTGGGCACGGAACACACATGAGGGAACCGTCGAGGCCGTGTTCGAAGGCGACCCCGATGCGGTCGAGCGCCTCGTCTCCTTCGTGCACACCGGGCCGCCGGACGCCGATGTCGACTCGGTCGATGTCCACGAGGAAGAGCCGGAGGGACTCTCCGGCTTCCCGATCAGGTAGCGGCCGCCGCCTCGCGCTCTTCGCGCCGCTCTGCCAGCCGGTCGAAGAGGCGGTTGACCGCCCAGAATGCGAGCACGGTGTAGAGCCAGCCGAGCAGGATGTCGACGACGTAGTGCTCTGACGTGTAGGTCAGCGCGTACGTCATCGCGACCGGATAGAGCGCGAGCAGCACACGCGCCCACCGAGGTACCAGCGGCCAGAGGATGAGCGCAACGAGCAGCGTGTACGCGCCGTGCAGCGACGGCACCGCGGCGACCTGGTTCGAGTAGGCCGCACCCTTCTCGTAGAGGGTGTCGAAGTTCCCGATCGGAATGTGGCTCCAGATGATCCCGATCGAGCGCGTCGTCGGCTCGAGCTCGCCGAACTGGCTCGCCATCCAGGGCGGTGCGGCCGGGAAGAGCGCGTACGTGGCGAAGGCCATCATCGCCACGGTCGAGACCATGACGACGTAGCGCCGGAACCGGTCACGCGCGACGAACCAGAGCACCGCCGCGACCACGTAGGTCGCGAGGAAGTAGCTCACGTACACGAGCCAGGCGAAGTAGTCGTACCAGTGGATTGTGAACGGCCCGTCCCAGAGCCACTGCTGCAGTCGCACCGTCGGCGCGACTCCGAGTCCGAGGACCTCGTCCGCGCGAAGCTGAGGAAGGACGTGCGCCTGAAAGAGCAGCCCGTCAGCCTGCCCTCGCAGCAGATCGTAGACCCAGAGAATCGCCAGGAACGGGAGCCACTCCAGGACGACGCTCCGCACCCAGCTCTTCACGTTCGTCAGCGAGAGCGCGAGCAGCCCGAGGAGGATCCACATCACGAGCATGTCGCGCGAGAGCGGGAGTCCCCGCTCGAGCCAGAAGATCACGAACGCGACCACCCAGAGGATGGGGCCGCCCCAGCGCAGAATCCTGAGCGTCGTCGGCGAAGCCAGCCGTGAGCGAGTGGCGTCGGTCGCGTTCATCCGCAAGAGGCTAGCGGCTGAGCGTTTGTCATCGGGCCACTCGTGGCAAGAATCGCCTCATGCCCTTCGAGCAATACCACGAGCCGGCCGACGAGCTCCCCGAGGAGACCCGGACCTTCGCGCGGATCTGCATCTCTCTGATCGAGGAGGCCGAGGCGATCGACTGGTACGAGCAGCGCCTCGCCCTCGAAAAGGACCCCGAGGCGCGCGCGATCATGGAGAACGCACAGCAGGAGGAGTTCAAGCACTTCGCCATGAACCTCGAGTTCCTCTCCCGCCGCAACAAGAAGTGGCGCACCGTGCTGCAGGACGTCCTCTTCAAGGAAGGCGACATCGTCGAGCACGGCGAGGCCGCCGAAGCCGAGCTCGACTAGAGCGACAGCTGCCGCATGACGACGATGCCGGCAATCGGCATCGCCGCCGCGAGCCCGTAGGCGACCGACCAGGAGCCTGCTTCCACCACGGCTGCGAAGGCCGGCGGCGCGACCGCGCTCGTGATGGCAAGAGCCGTCTGCTGGAAGCCGATCGCCGCTCCCGCACGCCTCCTCCCCGCGAGCTCGGCGGCCGCGGTGAACGACAGGCCGTTCCAGCTGAGGGACAAGGCGCCGGCGACCACGAAGACGGGAATGAGGATCGGAAGCGGGGCCGACAGGAGCGCGGCGGAAGCGGCAAGCGCCACCGCCAGGCCGAGCGCGAGACGTCGAAGCGGCGCAATCCGCGCTCTGAGACGGTCGGACCAGCGGCCCGTGATGATTCGAGCAGCTGCGCCGAATGCCTGGATGACCGCGAAGACGCCGGCCGCGGCCGCCGTGCTCAGCCCCCGCTCGCCGTGCAGGAAGAGGATGAGGAAGCTCAGGATGCTGACCTGGGCGGCGAGGACGAGCGCGCTTCCAACCGAAAGCTGCCACATGCGCGGGTCGCGCACGGGGTGGCCGATATCGGTCAGCTCGCCCTCCTGGTGCGGCGCCTCCCGCAACCCGGTGGCCCCGGCGACTGCGGCGACGAGGCATCCCGCAGCGAGGGCAACGAGACCCGCACGAAGCCCACCCGCCGCCTCGATCGGCGGCAGGAGGACCGCGGCCAGCAGGCCACCTATGGGCAGGGCGGTCTGCCTGATCCCGAGCGCGAACCCTCGTTCCTCTTGCCGGAACCAGCTCATGACCGCGCGCCCGCTCGCGGCGTTCACGCTCGCCCCGGAGGCTCCTCCCAGCGTGAGCGCGATCACGAGCACTGCGAACGACGGAGCGAATGCGGCGACCAGCAGCCCTGCTCCACAGCCGGCGAGCCCCACGCCGAGCACGACGCGCTCGCCCACCCGGTCGGCCAGCAGCCCCCAAGCCAGGAGCGTGAAGACCGAGCCTGCGTTGGCCGCGGCAATGGCCAGGCCGACGTGCGTCAGGTCGAGGTCGTACTCCTTCTGCAGTGCGGGCGCGAGGACCGGGATGCCGAGAAAGACCGCCGAGTAGGCGGTCTGGGCGCCCGTTCCGAGCGCGAGGATCGTCCAGCGGTAGCGGGCCACCGCTTCGAGCCTAACGGCGGAGTTCTATTCCCACTCGATGGTGGCCGGAGGCTTCGAAGAGATGTCCAGCGCCACGCGGTTCACACCGGGAATCTCGTTGATGATCCGGCTCGAGATCGTCTCGAGGAGGTCGTACGGGAGTCGCGCCCAGTCGGCAGTCATTGCGTCTTCGGACGTGACCGCGCGGATGACGATCGGGTAGGCGTACGTGCGCCCGTCCCCCTGCACCCCCACCGATCGGATCGCGGGGAGCACCGCGAAACATTGCCAGAGCTCGCGGTACAGGCCGGCGCGGCGGACCTCCTCGAGCAGGATCGCGTCCGCGTCGCGCAGGATCTGCAGCCGCTCCTCCGTCACATCGCCGATGATGCGGATCGCGAGACCCGGGCCGGGGAACGGGTGTCGCCACACCATTTCCTCGGGGAGCCCGAGCTCCTCGCCGACCCTCCGCACCTCGTCCTTGAACAGCATTCGGAGGGGCTCCACGAGATCGAGGTCCATCACCTCGGGGAGCCCGCCGACGTTGTGGTGCGACTTGATGGTCTCGGCCGCGCCTGCATGCCCGCCTCCCGACTCGATGACGTCGGAATAGAGCGTGCCCTGCACGAGCCAGCGGACGTCGCCGAGCTTTCGCGCCTCGTCCTCGAACACGCGAATGAACTCCTCGCCGATCAGCTTGCGCTTTTCCTCCGGTTCGGTGACTCCCTCGAGGCGCGCGAGGAAGCGGTCGGCTGCGTCGACATGCACGAGCGGCACGTGGAAGTGGCGGCCGAAGGTCTCGACGACCTGGCCGGCCTCGTCCTTCCTGAGCAGGCCGTGGTCGACAAAGACGCAGGTCAGCTGGTCGCCGACGGCCTTGTGGACGAGGAGGGCAGCGACCGCCGAGTCGACGCCGCCGGAGAGCGCGCACAGCACGCGATCGCTGCCGACCTGGGCGCGAATGCGCGCGGTCTCTTCCTCGATCACGGCAGCGGCCGTCCAGAGCGGCGGCGCGTCGGCGACCCTGTAGAGGAAGTTCTTCAAGAGGTCGTTGCCGTACGGCGTGTGCACGACCTCGGGGTGGAACTGGACGCCGTAGAGCCCGCGGTCCGGATCTTCGAAGGCGGCGATGGGCGTCGACGTCGAGCCGGCGACAACGCGGGCGCCGGCGGGCGGCGCCGTCACGGAGTCGCGGTGACTCATCCAGGAGACCTGCTCGGCCGGAAGCCCGGCGAAGAGCGCACCTTCCTCGGTGCGAATCTCGGTGCGGCCGAACTCGGAGACGCCGGTCGGCTCGACCCGGCCGCCGAGCTCCTGCGCCATCACCTGCATCCCGTAGCAGATGCCGAGCACCGGCACGCCGAGCTCGAAGAGGCCGGGGTCGACGGAGGGCGCCCCCTCGGCGTACACGGAGGACGGGCCGCCGGAGAGAATGAGGGCCAGCGGGCGCCGGGCCGCGAGCTGCGCCGCGGGCACACGGTGGGAGACGAGCTCTGAATAGACGCGGCATTCGCGAACGCGACGGGCGATCAGCTGGGAGTACTGGCCGCCGAGATCGACGACGAGGACGGGGCGCTCCTCGGCCGGCGGCTCGGGGAGCTGGACGACGACCGCGTCGGCCATCAGCCGGTCACCTCCTGCCGCTCCCTTGGCACGAGCCGCGCGCCACACGTGCGCCCGGGAGCGCTACGCTCGAAAGCGGGTGGAGGCATGGGGTGGCCCCAAAGGGAGC
>DATEOR010000025.1:0-2692 GCA_035273885.1 Gaiellaceae bacterium | reverse complement strand
GCGGCGGCGGTGGAGGCGGCGGCTTCGGCTAGCCCGGCGGGTGACCGCGGCGTGCGTGCTCGTAGAGCGCGATCGCACCGGCGGCCGCCACGTTGAGCGACTCCGCCTCGCCGGGCAGCGGGATCGTGATCGTGATAGAGCCCGGTGCGAGGTCGGGCGGGAGCCCCTCGCGCTCGGCGCCGAGGAGGAAGGTGAGCGGCGAAGCGAGATCCGCTTCCCCGAGAGGCTCGCCACCGTGGGCCGCGAGGGCGACCTTCCGTCCGGGCACGGCGTCCCACGCGACGAGCGGCACCCGGAAGATCGCCCCCGCCGACGCGCGCAGCGCCTTCGGCGACAACGGGTCGGCGCAGCCGTCGGAGAGGGCGACGGCGGCACCGAACGCATCCGCAGTGCGGACGAGCGTGCCGACGTTTCCCGGGTCGGCGAGCCGCCAGAGCGCGAGACAGGTGTCGCGCAGCGCCTGCGGGAGGTCCGCGCGCCGGTACACGCCGATCGCGCGCGCGGGGTGCGGCAGCGTCGACACGCCGGCGAGGAGCTCTGCCTCAACGGACTCTCCCGCGACGAGCAGGTGGACGGGCTCGACGCCGGAAACCCGCGCCGCGTCCACGAGGTCCTCGCCCTCGACGGCGAAGAGGCCCGTCTCGTCACGATGCTTGCGCTGCCCGAGGAGCTTCCGGACGAGCTTCAGCGTCGCGTTGTCACGCGAGGTGATCACGCGGCCAGTCTCCCAGAGACCGGCCGCGGATCAGCAGTGGACGCGGATGCTCAGGCGGCCTTCGCGTCGCCGTCCTGCGGCAACGCGGCCTTGGCCTTCTCGGCCACGGCGGCGAACGCCTTCGGGTCGGCGACCGCGAGGTCGGCGAGCGACTTCCGGTCGAGCTCGATCCCGGCGCCCTTCAGGCCGTGCATGAACTGGTTGTAGGAGAGGCCGTTCGCGCGGGCCGCGGCGTTGATGCGCACGATCCAGAGCGAGCGGAAGTTCCGCTTCTTGTTCCGGCGGTCGCGATACGCGTAGGCGAGCGAGTGCTCGACCTGCTCCTTCGCGTAGCGGTAGTGCGTGCTCTTGCGGCCGTAGTAGCCCTTGGCCTGCTCGAGGACCTTCCGGCGCTTCTTCTGCGCGTGGACGGAGCGCTTGACGCGAGGCATCGGCTACGACCTCCCGAGGAGCTTCTTGACGGCCTTGACGTCGACCTTCGCGACCGCGTGGTCGCGGCCGAAGTCACGCTTCCGCTTCGACGACTTCTTGGTCAGGTTGTGGCTCTTCATCGCGTGGCGGCGGAGCACCTTGCCGGTCCCGGTCACCTTGAACCGCTTCTTCGCTCCGCTGCCCGTCTTCATTTTCGGCATCTCGTTTCACCCCTGCGTTCTTCGTCGGCCCCAGCACCATGACCATGTTCCGGCCGTCGAGCGTCGGCTGCTGCTCGACGAGCCCGAGCTCCTTGACGTCCTCGGCGAGACGCATGAGGAGGGTGCGACCCCGCTCCGGGTGCAGGTTCTCCCGCCCGCGGAACATGATCGTCACCTTCACCTTCGCCCGCTGGTTGAGGAAGCGGACGACGTGACCCTTCTTCGTCTCGTAGTCGTGGTCGCCGATCTTCGGCCTGAGCTTGATCTCCTTGATGTTGATCGTCGACTGGTGTTTTCGCGCCTGCTTGGCCCGCTGTTCCTGCTCGTAGCGCCACTTCCCGTAGTCCATGACGCGGGCGACCGGAGGATCGGCGGCCGCCGCCACCTCGACCAGATCGAGGTTGCGCGCGTACGCGTACTCGAGCGCCTCTTTCGTGTCCGTGATCCCGATCTGCTCCCCGTCCTCGCCGACGAGCCTGACCCGCGGCACGCGGATCTGCTCGTTGATCCGATCCTGCTGGACGACGGGACGCGTCCTGTCCTCGGGACGACGCCGCGGTCTCAAACGCTCATCACCAAGTCGAGTCGATCCTCCTCATTCGTGGAAACGCCACTGCATGCAGCGGCGGCATTCCCTCGTCGGAACCGACTCGGTTGAACCCCGCACGGCGCTCGGCCGGCGAGGTGAGGGGCGATGCCGCTCCTGCTTGCAGGAAATGAGCGTAGCAGCCCTCGGAGCGATGGCAAGGCTATTAGGACGGGCTCTGCTCGGCGATCTCGTCGACGAGCTGCTCGAGGGAGAGCGACGTGACCCCCTCGCCGCCGCGCTGGCGGACGGCCATCGCCTCGCGTGTCTCGCGGTCGCCCCAGACGACGACGTAGGGGATCTTCTGGAGCTCCGCGTCGCGGATCCGCTTGCCCAACGTCTCGGAGCGGTCGTCTGCCTCGGCGCGGACGCCGGCGAGCGCGAGCGCTCGCACGAGCTCTGTCACGGGCTCGGCGTGGGGCGCCGCGACCGGGAGCACGCGGACCTGCACGGGCGCGAGCCAGACCGGGAACGCACCGGCGTAGTGCTCGATGAGGATCCCGATGAACCGCTCGAGGGAACCGAAGAACGCGCGATGCACGACGAAGACCGGGTGCTCGTGGTTGTCGGCGCCCATGTACGTGAGCCCGAAACGGGCGGGCATCTGCGCGTCCAGCTGGATCGTCCCGAGCTGCCACGACCGGCCCAGCGAGTCGGTCGCGTGGAGGTCGATCTTCGGACCGTAGAACGACCCCTCCCCCTCGCCCACGAAGTAGTCGATCGCGTGGCGCTCGAGCGCCTCCACGAGCTTCCCTTCGG
>DATEOR010000024.1:0-26419 GCA_035273885.1 Gaiellaceae bacterium | reverse complement strand
GGGGATTCGAGCTCCACGTAGCGATCCGCCACCCGGTCGTAGCCCGCCGCGACGATCTCGTTCACCTCAGCCAAGGAGCTCTTGAGCCGCATCGACGGTGCGCTCGACCTCGGCCGGACCGTGCGCCGTCGAGACGAACATGGCCTCGAACTGGGACGGGGCGACGTAGACACCGCGCTCGAGCAGGTGGCGGAAGAGCTCTCCGTAGCGCGCGGTGTCGGCGCCCTGTGCGGAGGCAAAGTTCCAGACCGGCCCGTCCTGCATGAAGACGGTCAGCATCCCGCCGACGCGCTGCACGGTGACGCCGGTTGCCGACAGGCCGGCCTCGAGGGCGGCGCCGGTCTCCTCGAGGCGCCGGTACACCTCGGGATCGCGAAGCCGACGCAGGACGACGAGGGCGGCGGCCGTCGCCAGCAGGTTGCCGGAGAGCGTGCCCGCCTGGTACACCGGCCCGGTCGGCGCGAGCTCGTCCATCACGTCCGCGCGTCCGCCGAAGGCCGCGAGCGGAAGGCCCCCACCCGCGACCTTCCCGAGCACGGTGAGGTCCGGCGTGATCCCGTAGAGCTCCTGAGCGCCGCCGCGCGCCACGCGGAAGCCGGTGATGACCTCGTCGAAGACGAGCAGCGCGCCCGAAGCGTCGCAGAGCGCGCGTAGGGCCTCGAGGAACCCCGGCGCGGGCGGGACAACGCCCATGTTCCCCGCGACGGGCTCCACGATCACGGCCGCGAGTCCTTCTCCGTAGCGCTCGACGGCTGCCGCGGCGGCGTCGACGTCGTTGTAGGCGGTGACGATCGTGTCTGCCGCGGCGCCGCGCGGGACACCCGGGCTGGACGGGAGCCCGAGGGTCGCGAGACCGGAGCCTGCCTCGGCGAGCAGGGCGTCGGCGTGGCCGTGGTAACAGCCGGCGAACTTGAGGATGCGGTCGCGGTGCGTCGCCCCGCGCGCAAGCCGAACGGCGCTCATCGCCGCCTCGGTGCCCGACGAGACTAGCCGCACCTTCTCGACCGAAGGCACGGCATCGACTATCTCCTCGGCGAGCTCGACCTCGCGCTCCGTCGGTGTACCGAACGTCGTCCCGTCGGCGGCCGCCTCCTGCACCGCCTCGATGATCTCGGGGTCGGCGTGCCCGAAGACGAGCGGCCCCCAGGACATCACCCAGTCGACATACCGGCGCCCGTCGGTGTCCTCGACGTAGGCACCTTCGCCGCGCCGTGCGAAGAAGGGCTCGTCCCCGCCGACCGCCTTCCAGGCGCGCACGGGCGAGTTGACGCCCCCGGGAATGAGCGCCCGGGCGCGCCGCCGAAGACTGGTTGTCACAGCCAGCCCGCCAGCTCCTTTGCCCAGTACGAGACGATCACGTCCGCGCCGGCGCGCTTGATCGCCGTCAGGCTCTCGATCGCCGCCATGGGCTCGTCGAGCCAGCCGCGCGCGGCGGCCGCCTTGACCATCGCGTATTCGCCGCTCACGTTGTAGGCGAAGATCGGTACGTCGAAGCGCGCTCTCGCCGCGGCGATGACGTCCAGGGACGGGAGCGCCGGCTTGATCATGAGCGCGTCCGCGCCCTCTTGCAGGTCGAGCTCACACTCCCGCAAAGCCTCGCGGGCGTTGGCCGGATCCATCTGATAGCTGCGGCGGTCGCCGAAGGACGGCGCCGACTCCGCAGCTTCGCGGAACGGGCCGTAGAACGCCGAGGCGGCCTTCGCGGCGTAGGACACGATCGGGATGTGCTCGAAGCCGTCGGAGTCGAGCGCGCCTCGGATCGCACCGACCCGTCCGTCCATCATGTCGCTGGGGCACACGGCATGGGCGCCCGCCTCGGCATGGCTGACGGCGGTCTTCGCGAGGAGCTCGAGCGAGAGGTCGTTGACGATCTCGTCGCCGTCGACGACGCCGCAGTGGCCGTGCGACGTGTACTCGCACAGACAGACATCTGTCAGGAGCACCATCTCGGGCGTCCGCTCCGCGAGAGCGCGGAGCGCCTGCTGGACAATCCCATCGTCGTCGTAGGCGCCCGAGGCCCCCTCATCCTTCTCCTCCGGGATCCCGAAGAGGAGGACTGCGCCGATGCCGAGTCCTAGGAGCTCCTCCGCCTCGTCGGCGAGTCGGTCGACCGAGCGCTGCGCGATTCCGGGAAGGCCCTCGAGCGGCTTCTCGACGCCGGAGCCTGGGCACGCGAACAGCGGATAGACGAAATCGCGCAGGTCGAGCCGCGTCTCGCGGACGAGCTCCCGCAGGGCGCCGGTGCGCCGGAAGCGTCTGAGGCGGGTGGCCGGAAAGGCGCTCACGCCAGCAATCTTCGCATTCCAAGCCGGGCCGCCGCCCCGAAAGCCGCCGCCAGGCCGACGAGCCACGCGGCCTCCCCGGCGAGGGTCGACCACGGGTCGTTGTCGTAGAGCGAGGACTCGAAGAAGTCGACCGCGTGCGAGAACGGGAAGGCCTTCGAGATCACGTGCGCCACCTCGACTGTCCCTTCAGGGAGAAGCCCGAGAAAGACCAGGGGCAGCGCGACGAGGAAGGCGACGAGCACGGCGGTGCGCGCCTCGCGCGCGACAACGCCGACGAGGACGCCGAAGGCGCCGAACGCCGCCCCTGCGAAGACGAGCCCGAGGGCAAGCAGCGGCAGTCTCGACCAAGGCTCTCCGCCGGTGACGTCGGTGACGGTTGCGAGCACTCCGAAGACGAGCGCGATGACGAGCCCGAGCACGACTGCTACCAGCGCGGCCAGCACCACCTTCACCACGACGAGGCCCGTCAGGCCGACGAGCCCGCGCGCGAGCCGGCCGATCACGTTCTCGTCCCGCTCGGACGCGATCGCCGCCGCCGCGAGGAGGACGCAGATGAACGCGAGCGTGAGTGCGAGTGCGTACGCCTGCAGCTGCGCCGAGAGGAGCCAGGAGCGGCCGGCCTCGGTGTCGACCTCGAGCGTGATCGGGTTCGCCGTCGCCCGAAGCGACTCATCCGACGCGCCGAGAGCGAGCTGCGCCTGGCGGACGAAGTTCGAGAGCTCCTGGGCCCGCACCGCGATCTCGGGATCCTTCGTCGTCTGCTCGATCTCGGTGAGGAGCTCGCCCGCTCGCTGCAGCCCGACGACGTCGAATTCGTTTCCGAGAAAGGTGCCGGTGCCGCCCTCCACGATCAGCCTCACGTACTGGAGGTTCGCGTCGATGTACGCCTCCTGCAGACGCTGGTTCAGCTCGTAGACGAGCGCCTGCGTCTGCTGCTCGACGCGAGTGGCGACCCCTCCGCGGGCGGTCTTCAGCTCGAGCTGCGGGCTCTCCACCATTCCGCGCAGGCGTGAGGCGAACCCACGCGGAACGATGATCTCCGCGTTCACCTCGCCGTTGGCGAGCTTACGGTCGGCCTCCTCCGGATCCATCGGGACGAGCTCCGCGTTCTCGTTCACCTGGTCGAGGACCTCGGCGACGTTGAAGGTCTGGCCCCCGACGGTCAACTTCTCGGGCAGACGGTCGAGATCGACGAAGGCGATCGTCGGCCGGTCTCCCGCATAGCGGACGACGGCGCCCACGAGAGCGGCGAAGACGAGGGGATAGATGATCAGCGCGGCGACGAGCACCGGCGAGCGGCCCAGGATGCGCAGGTCCTTTCGGAGGAGAAGGCGGATGCGGCTCATGTTCCTCGGGGGTCGGAGCCAAGGGACGCAAGCGAGCGGCGCGCAGGGCAGTGCGAAGGGGCACGACCAAGCGGCGCTCGCGCAGCATCGTGCAGGGTACGGCGCCAGCCTGCGGCGGAGCCCGGCTCCGCCGGGCGGGAGCAGCAGGCGTCGAGGGGCATGAGGCTCACGCGAACACGTCCGCCTCCGGCGCGGCCTTGAACTGCTCGAGACTGCCGTCGAAGACGAGCTCGCCCCCGACGAGGACGGCCACACGCGTGGCGAAGCGCTCGAGCTCCTCCAGGTTCTGCGTTGCGAAGACAACCGCTCCTTCGCGCTCGCGCACCTGCGCTGCGACTTCCCAGAGGAGGCGCCGCTGCCGCGGGTCGAGTGACGCAGTCGGCTCGTCGAGGAGAAGGACGTCTGGGCCCGCAAGGAGGGCGACCGCCACGTTGAGACGCTGCTGGTTCCCCGCCGAGAGCTCGGCGGTCAGGCGTCCGTCGTCGGGGAGGTCGAGCAGGCGGATGTAGCGGCCTGCGACCTCCTTCGCCTCGGGCACGCCCTCGAGGCGTGCGAAGAGCTCGAGGTTCTCGCGCGGGGAGAGGCGCTGGTAGTGCGCCGGCTTCTGGGGGACCCAGCCGACCTTCGGGGAACCGCTCGCCACGGAGCCGTCGCTCGGATCGAGCGCGCCCGCGAGGATCGAGAGGAGCGTCGACTTCCCCGCGCCGTTCGGGCCGATGAGCGCAAGGGCGTCACCGGGGTGCACGTCGAGGCTCGTCGGGGCGAGCGCGACGATGCGCCCGTACTTCCGCGAGACCCCCTTCGCGCTGAGGAGCGGCGCTTTCAGCGTCCGACGCCCCTGGCAGGGTGAGAGCGAAGGACGGCTACCACGCCGCAAGGCTAGCTCACCATGCCCAGAGCGCCCCGGCCCTATGATCAGGGGCACGAAAGCCCTGCAAAACCCGCAAATGTAGTCGGGCTCCGTCCACCACCCTGGGACTGGTCTTTCGAGACCGACGGCTCCCTCGCTCTCGCGCCGGAGCCCGGCGAGGACCGCGGTATCCGTTTGAAAGCGGTGGTCACCTCCGCTAGCGTGCCGCGGATGGCTCAGCCCCAGGCTCCCGGGCTTGCCTACCGCGCCGCTGAACGACAAGCGATGCGCGCGAGGGTTCGCAAGGCGCGCCGAACGGCCGTATTGGCGGTCGTGGCATGCGTGTGCCTCGTCGTGCTCATGCTCACCGCCTTCGGCTCCGGCAGGACCGCGGAGGTGACGAACACGGGCCCGGCGCCGACCTCGCGGCTACTGCCGTCAGGCCCGCCGCGGGCCCAGATCGTGGCTCTCCAAGACACGCTTCGCCTTCAGCTTCCGGTCAACCAGAGCCGGGTCACGGCGATCGGCTACCACTCCTCGGGCACGAGCGCGCTCGCGCTCGACCCGATCGGCACGCAGGCGAACGCGGGCCTCCTGAAGCGGATGGTCAACCGCTTCTTCGGAGACTCGAGCTCCGGCATCCGCTACTACCAGATCAGCGGCGGGGTCGGACCTGAGACGGGCGGCCTCGACGTCGGAGCGCCGACGGACACGGACGTCTACACGCCCGTGGACGGGAGCATCATGGCCGTCTCCGACCAGATCGTGAACGGGAAGCCCTACGGCGTCCGGATCGACATCCAGCCGTCGGGCAACCCCGGGGTCGTCGTCACGCTCACGAACGTGAGGCCCGATCCGAACCTGACCGTCGGGATGACCGTCTCCTCCGGGAGAACGAAGATCGGGCAGATCATCGACCTCTCCTCGGTGGAGCAGGCCGCGCTCGCCCGCTACACGCAGGACCGCGGCCAGCACGTTCACATCGAAGTGCATCCGGCCGGCTCGCTCGCCGTACCGTAGATCCGCAGGCTCGAGCTGGTCATCCTCTTCATCGCAGACGTCTTCGGACCCCCCGGCCGGCGGGCCCTCGAAGCACGGCTGAGCTCGCTGAAGGCAGAGCTCGGCGCCGGCTTCTGCATCGTGAACGGCGAGAACGCCGCCGACGGCGTCGGAATCACGGCGAAGCTCGCCGACAAGATCCTCGCCGCGGGGGCCGACGTGATCACGCTGGGCAACCACGTCTGGCGGCAGCGCGACATCATCCCCGTACTCGAGCGTATGGGACCCGTGATCCGGCCCGAGAACCTCGGCGGTCCTGGGGGCGGGCTCACCGTGCAGCCGGCGGTCGACGGCACGCCCGTCGCCGTCATCAACCTCCAAGGCGCGCTCTTCCTGAGCCCGCCGCAGAGCCCGTTCGTGATCGTCGACGAGCTCGTGGAGCGAGCGCGGCGCGAAGCCAAGATCGTCGTCGTCGACTTCCACGCGGAGGCGACCAGCGAGAAGGTCGCGCTCTCGCGGATGCTCGACGGCCGGGTGACCGCCGTGATCGGCACGCACACTCACGTGCAGACGAACGACGCCCGCGTGCAGCCGGGCGGCACTGCGGCGATCACCGACGCGGGCATGACCGGGCCGCACGATTCCGTTATCGGCGTCAAGGCGGAGCTCGCGATCGAGCGAATGCGGACCTCCATGCCGGTTCGCTTCCACCCCGCGGAGGGCGGCGTGCGCATCGAGGGCGCCGTGGTCGAGTGCGACCACGAGGGCCGGGCTACGCGATGCGAGCCGCTTCGCGTCGCCGTCGACTGAGGGCGACCAGGAGGATCGCGTAGAGCGCGACCAGGAGAAGGTCGCGGACGACGACGAGCCACCCGACGGGTTCGAGCGCGACCACATCCCAGTAGCGGAACGGGAACCAGAGCTGCGTCGTCACCAGGGAGATGAGGAGGACGGCGCACGCCGCCAGTCCACCCGCGCCTGCGACGGCAGGGACGAGCGGGAGCAGCCAGATGAGGAACTGCGGCGAGAGCACCTTTCCGAATGCGACGAAGGCGGCGACCGAAGCCGCGCCGGCGGTGAGAAGCCCCTCGCGTCCTCGGTCACGGGCCACGAAGACCGCCCAGACGACGCCGACGGCGACGAACTGGAACGCGGTGAGGAGGGAGGCGATCGCGTCGGGCAACGAGCCGGCGAGATTCTGCGAGCCGTGCGAGCTCTCCACCGTTGCCTCGTAGATGCCGAGCTGGTCGGCCGCAAGGAGAAGCGCGGCACCGAGGCTCTCGAGCTGGAGCGGCCGACCGAGCTGCGTGCCGATCGAGTGCGCGACTCCGCCCGGCGCGAGGATGAGGAACGGGACGAAGCAGAGCGCGAGCACGCCGGCGAAGCAGACGAGGCCAACCCACAGCTCGCGCGTCCCTCTCTGCTTCGCGGTCCACACAAGCGCCAGCGGTAGCAGCACGAGCGGGTAGATCTTCGCCGCGACCGCGAGCCCAAGCAGGCCGAAGCCCACCCGCTCCCGCCGCCCGACGAGAGCGGCGAGGGCCCCGATCGTCAGGGCCGCCGGCCAGAGGTCGTACCTCGAGAGGATCACCGTGCCGAGCGCGAGCGGGGCGAGTGCCAGGAAACAGACAGCCGCGTAGAGCCGGGCGGTTCCGGCATCCACGGCCGAAAGCGCGAGGCCGAGAGCCACCACAGCCGCGACGGCGCAGGCCCACATGAGGACCTCGAAGGCAGCGCCGTAGTCCTCCTCCTGCGCGAGCGCGGGAAGCACGAACGCGGGCAAGGCGGCGGGCGGATACTCGAGGTCGAAGTCCCGGTAGGGCACCTGGCCGTCGAGGATCGCCTCGCCGTAGCGCTCGTAGACCGGTGTGTCGATGATCTGCGTCCGGCTCCAGATGCCGGTGTGCAGGAGCGCCCACGAGATCGTCAGGAGGACGATCCCGAGTGCGATCGCCTGCGCGACGCGGTTCGACTCAGCTCGTGGGAACGAGTGCTCTTGGCTCGTGCTCAAGCTCGGGAGGCGGTTCGGCCGGCTCCGCCGCGCGCGCGGGCAGCAACGCGGGCGCGAAGAGGGCGAAGGCGACGAAGGGGAAGAACCACGGGATGTAGAGGTAGAACCAGTGCGTCAGCACGGCTTCGAAGCCGATCAGGAGCGCGGCCGAGAGCGCGGCGATCTGGAGCTCGCTCTTCACGCGCGGCACGAAGTAGAGCGCGAGCGCGCCGAGAAGAAGGGCGACCTTGAGGCCGGTCTGGACGTGGTGGAGGTCCGGGTAGCCGGGGTACTCGTCCCAGTCCCAGATCGAGAAGGGCGAGGCGCGGGAGAGCTGCCACCCGAACGTCCGGTCCCAGAAGACCCGCGAGGCGTGAAGCGGATTGGACTCCAGGAAGAGGATCCAGAACGCGGCTGCGGTGCCGAGCACGAACCCGAGGAGGTAGACGAGCTTGTTCCGCACCGCACCGCGCCAGTCCGGATACGAGGCCCAAAGCGGCAGCAGGAGAAGTGCGGCGAACTTCGTCCATGCACCGAGCGCGAGGAAGAACCCGCGCGTCGGGGGCGAGGTGAGGAAGACGAGGCCCCAGACGAGGAGCGCCGGCATGATCGCGTCGTTCGAGTTCGAGCTCGAGACGTACTGCGTGAATGGATACGCGGCCCAGGCGAAGGCAAGCGTGGCCCCGAGCATGCGTCCGCCGAAGCGCAGCCCGAGCACGCCCATCCCGATGAGCGCGACGAGATCCCACAGGAGCGAGGTCAGGTGCGCGGCGGGCAGGCCGGCCCACACGCTCGAGCCGCCGTTCCACTTCCCGTCGAAGCCGACGATGAGATACGCCGGAACGTAGGCGAGATAGCTCACGGGCCCGTATGTGTCGCCGCGCTCGTTCGCCGACTCGCAGCGCCCGTTGGTCTGGACGTGCTCGCGGACGTAGCCGTCCGAGTCGGGGAGCCCGCATGCCTTGCCGTCGTCGGTCGGCATGTGGCCGTACGGCATCTCGCCCTGGACGATTCGCTGGCCGCCGTCGATCCCCGCGAGACCGACGTCGATCACGTTCGAGTCGACGACGTTGAGCGTCGTGCGAAAGCCCATCAGGAACACGGTCGCCGCGAGCAGCGCCCAGACCGGCCAGATGGGCCGCGAGGACCCGCCCCGCCCGCGTGCTCCGATCCAGATCATCCTCCCGAGTAGGTAGGCGAGGCCTGGATAGACGAGCGGCATCGCCGTGAAGACGTGGCCGATGTTGAAGAAGTAGAGGGAGATCGAGAACGAGAGGAGCACGAGGAGGTCGAGGTTCCGGACCGAGGCGATCCGTCGGAAGTCCGCGAGGCCGACGAGGAAGACGACGCTGAACGTCAGCCAGATCCACAGCCGGTTGATGCCCCGGCCGAAGGCGCCCTCGTAGCCGCGGGCCATCTTCCAGGCGACCTGCGGGCCGGTCCAGGCCTCGGTGACCTCGCCGGTCTGGTCGTCGACCTTGGCGTCCACGATCTGGCCGGCGTCCGGCAGGTCCGACCAGATCTTCACCGACCAGCTGCCCGCGTCCTCGTCGAGCGTCGCCTGCTTCGTCAACCCGTCCGCCGGATAGCGCTCGACCCAGTCAGCGACCTTTGGATCGGCGAGCGTCGCCGCGATCACCTCCTTGTCCGTCAGCTCGGCGGGACCGGGCTGGTCCTGGGGAACGAACGGCGTCCCGATGAGATTGCCGTGCGAGTCGTAGACGGGCGCCTTCGGATCGGCGGCCGCCGACGTCGGCACAACCAACGCCGCGAGCGCGAGAACGAGGGCTAGGCGGCGGGCTGGCGTCGGAAGCTCCAGAGCTTGTTCGCGACGAAGTTCCACGGCGTCACGAGCGCGATGGCGATCGCCTGGGCCGGAATCTTCGGCACGCCGATGCCGACGAGGATCGCGAGGAAAAGGAGGTTGGCCGCGAGGGCAATCGACGAGACAACGAGGAAGCGCAGGCCCTGGTAGGCGATGTGACCGCGCTGGTGCCGGAACGTCCAAAGCCGGTTCCAGACGTAGTTGTTCGTCACCGCGACGAGGAACGAGCAGACCGCGGCCGGGATGTAGTGCATGTCCGCCGCATGGACGAGCGTGGCGAAGACGGCGAGATTGACGACGTAGCCCGTCGCTCCGACGACGCAGAACTTCGCGAGCTGAAGCCAGTTGGCACGGCGGCGCAACGCCCCGCCGGCGGCGTCCGAGAGCGCACTGGCTCGTCCCGTCACGGTGTCCGGCTGCGTGGCCACGTGGAGAGAAAGGTTAGACGGCTGGCCGCAGGGCATCCGGGCCAACGACGAGCCCGGGGCCGGGCTCGGCCATCGCGTAGCCGTCGTCCGACTCCAGGACGAGCTCGAGCAGCTCGCCGTCCAGCGTGAAGACCAGATCGACGACGGTTCCGAGCGCCGTTCCCCGCCGGCGCACCGGGAAGCCGCGGACGGCGGTCAGCGCCCGCGCGCGCTGGCGATAGAAGTCGAGCTCCTGCCGCATGAGGACGAGCGCCGAGGGGACCGCGATCGTGGCCTCCTGAATCTCACAGGCGGCGAGCGGGAGGTACCGGTGCACGCGGTCGCCGCAGAGGACGTCGAAGCCGAGCACGCGCTTGAGCTCGTCGTCGAGCAGTACGTCTACGACGACGCCGAGGCGAATATCGGCGTAGCAAACGGGTCGGCTTTCGACCGCGCTCGCGCGAAGACCCCCGTCCATCGCCCTGCAAATTCCCGCATCAGGGCGGATGAAACTAAAAGCCCTCGGCCCCGACGAGAGGCACGAACCGGCAGGTGACCGACCGCGCGACGGCGGGCCCCTCGGGGCTCCTGACGATCACCTCGAGGCGCTGCCCCTCCTGCCCGCCGACGGGAACGACAAGCCTGCCGCGAACACGGAGCTGGTCGTAGAGCGACTCCGGCATGGTCGGCGCGGCAGCCGCGACGACGATCGCGTCGTACGGCGCGTACGCCGGGAGGCCGAGCGACCCGTCTCCCACGTGGACGTCCACGCCGTCGTAGCCCGCCTGGGCGAGACGATCCCGCGCCCGCTCGGCCAGCTCGGGGATGCGCTCGATCGTGTGCACCTCGGCGCCCAGCTCGGCGAGCACTGCAGCCTGATAGCCCGAGCCCGTCCCGATGTCGAGCAGGCGATCTCCCTCTCCCACCTCGGCCGCCTGGCAGATGACCGCGACCATGTAGGGCTGCGAGATCGTCTGGCCGTGGCCGATCCGGAGAGGCATGTCGCGGTAGGCCTTGCGGAGGTCGCGCTCCCCGACGAAGAGCTCGCGCGGCACGCGGGCCATCGCTTCGAGCACGCGGCCGTCGGTGATGCCCCGGCCGGCAAGCTGCTCGGCCACCATAGCCTGGCGCTCCTCGGCGCGTTCAGACACCGGCCGAGACGCGCACCCGCATCGTGGGCGGCGGCAGGACCCCGAAATGGGAGAGCGCCAGCGGCGCGAGGTCGGTGATGCGCGCGTCGTGCGGAAGCGGTGGATCGTCGAAGCCGGCCGCCAGCATCGGGATCGTGGAGTCGCCGGCGAGCAGCGAGCCGTGGCTGCCCCCTCCCGCGTGGTGGCGCCCGCCGAGGTCTTCGAACTCCCATCCCTCCGCGGCGGAAACGATCACCTCGCCGGCGTTCGGGCAGGCAAGCGCGCACCACACACGCTCGTAGGCGTTCGGATACTCGTCCCCGACGAGGATGCCCGCGTCTCCCGAGACGGCCCAGCCGTTCTCGTGGGGCGCGAAGCGCACCTCTCTGCCTTCCTTGCGGGCCACCGCCTCGCCGTCCTCGAGGAAGAGCGCGAGGTCCACGCCGGCCGCGGCGTCGAGGCGCTCGGCAAGCTGACGTGCCGGGCGGCCGTCCAGGGCGTAGACCATGCCGGAGCGGTTCGACGCGGTGACGACGACGTCGGACCCGTCCACGACGGTGCCGCGTCGCCCGGTGAAGACCGCAAGGTCGTCGAAGGAGTCCTGCAGGCTGGCGACGCGGTCGACGTGCATCTGGCCGTGGTCGGAGCAGACGACGATCGCGTAGCGGTCGAGGAAGGCTTCCGGGCCGCCTGCGGCCGAGACGAGCTCTCCGACTGCGGCGTCCGCGCGCTCGAGAGCCTGCATCGCCGCGTCGGGCCCCGAGATGTGCGAGGCATAGTCGTAGTCCGGGAGGTAGAAGACGAGGAAGTCGAAGCCGTCGCGCGTGACGAGCCAGCGGCCGATCGTGGCCGCGTATGCGTCCACCGAGCCCTCGGGCCGGGAGCGAATCGCCAGCGGAGCCCCGGTCGCGTCTGACTCGAACAGGTTGAAGAAGAAGAACCGGCGCGGCCCGTAGGCGGCCTCGTACCAGCGTTTGCGGCCCGGGCGAAGCGGAAGCTTGATCGGGTGTCGCGTGCGTCCCCGGTAGCAGGTGAAGTTGATCGCCGCGGTCTCGAGCCCGGCGTCGTCCAGAGCCTCGAAGGCAGTCAACGCCCGGGGGGAAACGTGCTCGTGGGTCATGGCGAAGACAGAGTCACGGAGAGAGCGGCGCGCCCCCGCCGCGCGGACGGCCGAGAAGGATGACCCGTACTCGACGACCCGGCGCTCCCGCCGGTGATACCAGACGAGATGCGGGATGTGGTGTGCGTCGGGATGCGCACCGGTGGCGATCGAGGTCAGGCAGACCGGTGTGACCGAAGGGAAGGTGGTCGTGCCGCGCACGTACGAGCCCGACTCACGCAAGAACGAGAGAGCCGGAAGCCTCCCCTCGCCGAGCGCCCGCTCCAGCATGGCGGGGGTCAGGCCGTCGATGACGGCGAGGACGAGCTTCTTGGGCATTAGTCCTTCGCGAGGACCCGGAGGCCCGCGTACTTCTCGCCCGCGCGGCGGCGGAGCCGCCCGCCCACGAGCGGGGCGGTGACGGCCTCCAGGTAACCGACCAGCGGAATGAAGGCGAGCAATGCGAAGGCGAGAAACGCGGCCGGAAACGCGGCGCGCACGAGCCGTCGCAACGCCACCCACGCGACCGTGGCCGCGCCGGCCCACACCGCCGGGCCCCAGCCGGCGACGAAGAACGCCACGAAGATCCCGACGACCGCCGCGATGGCGAATGCGATCGCCCCGAGGACGCGCGGGCCGGCGGACTGGATCCAGGCAGCTGCCGTCCCTGCGGCGACGCCCAGCCCGGCGCTCACGCCCAGCCAGTACCAGTCGAAAAGCTCCATGACACCCAGTCTAGCCACCCCCTTCCCCGCCCCCGCCGGGCGCAATACCCCGGCCGATACCCAACGTGCGGGGTTTCTCTGCCCCACGGCCAGGGAAATCCTTCCAGCACCAGCAGAACCGGAGCGCCAGTGCCTGAAACAACCCCCATGCTGCTGTTCTTCACCCAGGAGACCTCAGGGCCCGCACGGCGGATGGAGAGCCTCCTCGCCCACCTCGCCCGCAAGGAGCGAGACCGCCTGCGTGTCTCTCGAATCGACGTCCACGCATCGCCCGAGTGGGCTGAGCTCCTCAGCGTCACCCAGGTCCCCACGCTCGTCCTCCTGAAAGACCGGAGGCCGGTCGAGCGCCTAGAAGGGCGGGTGAGCGCACCACAGATCGAGCGCATGCTCGCCCCCTACCTCGACCCGCAGGAGGCCGAACCCGCAGTCGCCTGAAGCGGAACCTCGGGCGGCGGGTCACGCCCCTCCCTCTCCCCGCCGCCCATCGGCCCCTCTCCCGAGCCCGGAGCGCGATCTCTCTCCTGATCTACGCGCTTCGGGCTCAGGCGGTTCTTCAGCTGCCTCCGTTCTCCATGATCTGACCGCGGATCTCGCCCGCGGGGAAGTCGCCGGGGCCCTCGTTCACGACCAGGTCGCCGTCGTTCGTGTGGACGTTCGTGTACACGCCTCCGCTCCGCATGAGATCCAGGAGCTCGGAGAGCGGGTGGCCCGCCAGGGGCCCGACCAGGTCCGACGCGCCGAACGATCCCTGAACGATCACGCCGTTGATGCGGCCTCCGCCGAGCGGCGCGGTCACTCCGGGCGTGGTGCCCGGGTAAAGCCACACCACGATCGGCCCGGAGACCCCGGCCGGAGCCATGTGGATGTGGGCCATGAAGACGTTCTCGATGTTGGCGACGATCAGCTTGTACTCGACGCGGGACCCGTCGTCCGACAGCTTGTAGACCGCGTTCCCGCGTGCCTGCGTGTCCCGCGGAAGCGGTGCCTCCTGGGCACCTTCCATCGGGGAGTTGAAGTGCATCGACACGGCCGCGATCGCAATTCCGGCCGCGACGAGCACTAGAACGCTCGCTGCGATGAACAGCCGAAGCCCTCTCTGCATGCCTGCCTCCCTTCCCGCTGCGGCGGTGAAAGACGTTTGCCGGACCTACGAGGTCGCAGCGGAAACGGATTCAGGCGGACTGCAGCCGCTCGATGACTGCGAGGAGGAACTCGCTCGCTCGCGCGCCGTCGACCACGCGGTGGTCGAACGTGCACGAGAGCCAGCCCATCTCGCGCGCGACCACCTCGCCGTCGACGACGGCGGCACGAGGGCCGATCCGGTGCAGGCCGAGGATCCCGACCTCCGGATGGTTGACGAGCGGTGTCGCGAAGAGGCCGCCGAGCCGCCCCGCGCTCGTGACCGTGAACGTGGAGCCCCGCAGCTCCTCCGCAGCCAGCGACCCGGCTCGCGCGCCCTCTGCGAGACGGGTCGCCTCCGCTCCGAGCTCGTCGAGGGATTTCTCGTCGGCGGCCCGTAGGACAGGGACGACGAGCCCCTGCTCGGTCTGCACGGCGAGCCCGATGTCGTAACGCTCCCAGTAGACGATCTCGTTTCCGGCCAGGGTGGCGTTGAGCTCCGGGTAGTCCTTCAAGCCCGCGACGACGGCCTCGAGCACGTACGGCAGGTAGGAGCGGTCGCCGCGAGCCTGCGACAGCGCGGTGAAGTCGCACTCCTCGACGACGGTGACCGCCGGAACCTCCCGGTGCGAGCGCGTGAGGTGCTCGGCGATCTGTCGCCTAACTCCGCGCAGCGGCTCGCGCCGCTCGCCCTCGACGGGATCTCCCGCGCCGCGCACGTCGTCCTCCGTGATGCGGCCGCCCGACCCCGTGGCCTTCACGGTGCTCAGGTCGACGCCCAGCTCGTCGGCGATGCGCCTGACGAGAGGAGTTGCCTGAATTTTCTCCGGGGCGGGCGCGGGCGCTTCACCGTCGGCACCGATCAAGACGAGCGGGGTACCGACGGGAACGAGCTCCCCCTCGTCGACGAGGATCTTTGCCACCTTGCCGGCAGCGGGCGAGGGGATCTCGACGGTCGTCTTGTCGGTCTGGATCTCCACGAGCGGATCGTCCTCGGCGACTTCCTGCCCGACCTCGACGAGCCAGCGCGCGATCTCGCCTTCGCGCACGCCCTCGCCCAGGTCAGGGAGCTTGAACTCGTAGGCCATCAGAAGGAGAGGAGCTTCTCCGCGGCCTCGACGACGCGCGCCGGCGAGGGGATGTGCTCGTCCTCGATCGACCAGAAGGGGAAGGGAACGTCGTAGCCCGTGACGCGGAGGACCGGGCCGCGCAGGTCGAGGATGGCCTTCTCGGCGAGCAGCGCTGCGATTTCCGCGCCGAATCCGGCGACGCGCGGCGCCTCCTGCACGATCACGGCCCGCCCCGTCTTCGCCACCGAGGCGAGCAGCGTCTCCTCGTCGAGCGGCTTGAGCGTACGGACGTCGACGACCTCCGCGCTCGCCTCGAGCTCGTCGGCCGCCTGTTCGGCGACCGCGACCATGCCGCCGTAGGCGATGAGGGTGACGTCGTCGCCCTCGCGCGCGATCCGCGCCTTGCCGAGCGGCACGACGTGCTCGCCGTCGGGCACTTCTTCACGCGGGCTGCGGTAGAGCACCTTCGGCTCCATGAGCACGACGGGGTCCGGCGAGCGGATCGCTGCAGCGAGGAGGCCCTTCGCGTCGGACGGCGTGGACGGGATCGCGACCTTGATCCCCGGGGTGTGGACGTAGTAGGTCTCGGGCGAGTCCTCATGGAGCTCGGGGGCCTTCACGCCTCCGCCGGTCGGCATGCGTATCGTGATCGGGAACTCCATCGCCCCGTTCGTGCGCCAGCGGTACCTGCCGACGTGGCAGATGAGCTGGTCGAGGCACGGGTAGCTGAAGGACTCGTACTGCATCTCGCAGACCGGCCGCCAGCCGGCCATCGCGAGCCCGACCGCGGTGCCGAGGATCCCGGCCTCCGCGAGGGGGGTGTCGACGCAGCGGTCCGGGCCGAAGCGGTCGAGCAGCCCGGCGGTCGCGCGGAAGACTCCACCCGCGCGGCCCACGTCCTCGCCCATGACCATGACGTTGTCGTCGCGCTCCATCTCGACGTGGAGCGCATCATTCACTGCCTCGACGAGCGTCCTAGCAGTCACTTTTCGAGCAATTCGCGTTGGATGGGTGCGAAAGGCGAGTAGGGCAAGGACGCAGGGAGCGTTCGTAGCCGGAGGCTACGGATGCGACCCGAGGACGCAGCCATACGATGGCTTGCAGCGCCCAGACAACCCGAGATGCGCGAGAAGGGGCTGCATGAATCACTCGGCATAGGCGTTCCTCGTCACCAGATCCGGGTCCGGCTCTGCCAGCGCCTCCGCGGCGGCGATCCCGGCCCGCATCGCCTCCTTCGCCTCGGCCCCGATCGACTCCACGAGGCCGTCGCCCAGGAGCCCGAGCCGGCGGAGGTAGCGCTCGTAGCGCCCGACGCACTCGTTCGCACGTTCGGCCTCGACCCGTTCGAGATCGATGTAGGCGCTGGGGTCGTCCGCCGTCGCATGGGGCGCGCAGCGGTAGGTGACCGCCTCGATGAAAGTCGGGCCCTCGCCCGACCGTGCGCGGGCGACCGCTTCGCGCGTCGCCTCATAGACCGCGAGGACGTCGCCGCCGTCCACACGGACCCCGGGCATCCCGTACCCAGCCGCCTTGTCGGCGAGGGTGGCCGCCCGAGTCTGGGCCTCGACCGGAGTCGAGATCGCCCAGCCGTTGTTGTTGCAGAAGAGGACGACCGGGGCGCGCATCACGGCGGCAAAGTTCGCGCCCTCGTGGAAGGCGCCCTCCGAGGTCGCTCCGTCCCCGAAGTACGCGATCGCGCACCCGGTCTCGCCGCGCAGCTTCTTCCCCCAGGCGAATCCGACGGCGTGCGGCACGTGCGTCGCGATCGGCACTGCGATGGAGGCGACGCCGTACTCGCGCGGATCCCACCAGCCCGCGGGGTGGCCGCGCCACCAGGCGAGCACCGTCTCGGGCGGCATGCCGCGGAGGAGGCCGATCGCGGACTCTCTGTACGACGGGAAGATCCAGTCCACGCGCTCGAGCGCGTGGAACGAGCCTGCCTGCATGGCCTCGTGCCCCCAGAAGATCGCGTACGTCCCGACTCGGCCCTGGCGGTGGTAGACGACCGACCGCTCGTCGTACGTCCGCAGCAGAACCAGGGCGCGGTAGAGCTCGAGCAGGTCCTGATCGGTAAGGCCTTCCACCTCGCCGTCAGGCTGAGCTTCCCCGTCCCCGATCACCCTCCGCATGTCCCCTTCGGCGGGAACCACCTGGGCCATGCCGGGATTATTCCGGCACGAGCACCCGGAGCGCCGAGCGCTCCGCTTCGAAGTGCGCCTCGTCCACGTCTCCGAGATCCTCGCCGTCGACCTGGAGCGGCGTCGGCCGGTCGGCGCGGACGACGAGCTCATCGGCATCGTGGACGTACAGGACGTGCGGCGAGCGCTGCTGGCCCTTCCCGGCAAGCGCCCAGGCGGCCACTTGGGGCAGGCGTCTTGCCTTGAGGTCTCTCGGTGCGACGAGGTCGAGGCCGAGCTCGAACTCGGCTTTGGGCGCGATGCGGAGCGGGATGCGGCCGACGTAGCTGTACGGATGGCCGTTCGCCACGAGCGCGAAGGCGACGCGGCCGAGCCCGTCGACCTCCATCGCCGGAGCGAAACGCGCGCGGCTCTCGGCGAAGATCCCCGCGAGAGTGCGCGCAAAGGCGAGATCGTTCGCGCGCTTCCCGCTCGCCCGCCCGAGCGCGTTCACGCGGCGCACGAGCTCGGCATCGATGCCGAAGCCCCCGCTGAACGTGAAGCGCCTGCCGTTCACACGGCCGAGGGAGATCCGTCTCTCCGCGCTCGACCGCGCGAGTGCGCGGGCTGCGGCAACCGGGTCGCGAGGCACGCCAAGGCCTCGCGGGAAGACGCTTGTCGATCCTCCCGGAATGAACCCGACCGGCAGGTCGGCGCCGAGGCCGTTCACGACCTCGTTGTAGCCCCCGTCGCCCGAGAAGACGTATATGCGCTCGGCTTCCCCACGGCTCACCGCGGCGGCGATCTCCACGCCGTGCTGTGGCCGCTCGGTGAGGATCGTCTCCAGCTCTCCTTCGCGTTCCAGAGCTTCCTCGACGGCGACGGTCAGGTCCGCAGTCACTGCCGATGCGTTCGGGTTGACGATGAGCACGGCGCGAGGCACGCCCGCACTCTAGAAAGGAGTGGGCCGGCCCGAAGGCCGGCCCACCGTGAGGCGCTCGTTATCCGAGCTGCGGCGCGAGCGGCGAGGCCGATCGGAACCTGGACGTTGATCTGGTCGTGGCTGAGCACGTCCGTCACGGTCACGTTGACGAGACCGCCCGTCCTTACGTGGGCGTCGAGTAGCCCCGGAATCCGTCGAGGAAAAGCGCGTAGAACCGGTCGGCGAGAGCGTCCGTGTCGGCGCCCGGGGCAAGCCACGTGTAGGCCCAGTTCGCGGCCGAGAGGAAGACGAGCGCGGCCGCGTTCACGTCGAGGTCGGCGCGCAGCTCCCCGAGATCGCGGCCCTCGCGGAAGAGATCGCGGATGCGTTCCTCGTAGCGGCGCCGCTCGGAGGCGATCTCCTCGAGCCGCTCCCCTTCGAGGTATTTCCACTCTTGGACGAAGACCGTGGCGACGTCCAGCTGCTCGGAGACCACGCGCAGGTGAGCGCGCAGCGCCAGCCGCACCTTCTCAGCGGGAGGAGCGTCGTCGGGAACCGAGTCGAGCGCACCGTGGAAGGCGGCCGCGCCGTCGCGCATCGTCGCGTAGAGGAGATCCTCCTTGCCCTCGATGTGCGCGTAGAGCGAGCCTTTCTGCACGCCCATCGAATCGGCCAGATCGCCGATCGAGGTGCCGTGGTAACCCTTCTCGGCGAATAACCGCGCCGCCTGGCGGGAAAGCTCGTCTTTTCGCGACATCGTGTACCGTTACCCTAACGATCGTTTGGGTATGAGCGAAGCCGAATTCGAAGCGTACGTCCAGGGCGGAGGCCAGGTCGAGGCCGGCGACTCGATGCCGAAGGACTACCGCAAGGCGCTCGTCAAGTTCATCGAGATGCACGGCAACTCGGAGCTCATGGGCGTCCTCCCCGAGCGCGAGTGGATCCTCCGCGCGCCCACCCTCCAGCGCAAGCTCGCCCTCACTTCGAAGGTTCAGGACGAGGTCGGGCACGCGCAGCTGATCTACCGCGTCGTCGAGGACCTCGGCAAGCCGCGCGAGGCCTGCCTCGACGACCTCGTCGCGGGCAAGACGAAGTTTCACAACGTCTTCCACTACCCGACGAAGACCTGGGGCGACGTGGGCGTGATCGCCTGGCTTGTGGACGCGGCGGCGATCATCTCCCAGAAGGCGCTCCTCAAGTGCTCGTACGCCCCGTACGCGCGGATCATGAAGAAGATCTGCTGGGAGGAGTCGTTCCACATCCTCCACGGGCGCGACGTGATCCTCACGATGATGAACGGGACCGACGAGCAGCGTGAGCTGGTGCAGGAAGCCCTGAACCGATGGTGGGGCCCGCTCATGCAGTTCCACGGAAACCCGATCCCGGCCGAGGACGACCCCATGTACCGCTGGCGAATCAAGAGCCAGGCGAACGAAGAGGCGCGCCAGCAGTTCCTCGACGGGTACGTGCCGCAGATCTGGGAGCTCGGCCTGACCGTGCCCGACCCGAACCTCAAGAAAGGCAAGGACGGTGTCTGGGCCTACTCCGAGCCGGACTGGGACGAGCTCAAGTGGGTCGTCACCGGCCACGGGCCCGAGACCGAGCGGCGGCTCGGCTTCCGCCGCGCCTCGCGCGATGAGACCGCGTGGGTGCGGCGCGCGGTGCTCGCGGACGCAGCGTGATCTGGGAGGTCTTTCGCCAGGAGCGCGAGGGCCAGCCGTTCCAGCACGGCGGCTCACTCGAGGCGCCGAACCTCGCTTTCGCCGAGGCCTATGCGCGCGAGTTCTATGGTCGCCGGGGCGAGTCGTTCGCGCTGTGGATCGTCCCGCGCGACGCGGTCGAGGAGGTCCGGGAGCCGTACGTCGCCGACGTCTTCGACCGCGACTACAGACGAGTCGACGGCTATTCGCTGAAGGTCAAGCTCAAGGAGGCACGTGAGCGCGCAGGAACTTCTCCGGCTCGCTGACGACGAGCTCATCCTCGGCTGGCGCAACTCCGAGTGGACGGGGATCGCGCCGTTCCTCGAGGAGGACGTCGCCTTTTCCTCCATCGCCCAGACCGAGATCGGCCATGCGCGCGCCTGGTACGAGCTGGCCGCGAAGGAGCTCAGGACCGACGCCGATTCGCTCGCCTTCGACCGGCAGCCCGATGAGTACCTGTGCGCGCCAATCGTGGTGATGCGCATGGCGGACGACTGGGCGCGCACGATCGCGCGCCACTGGCTCTACGAGACCGCCGACGCGATCCGGATCCAGGTGCTGATCAACTCGGTGGACGCGGACATCCGAGGCCTCGCCGAGAAGATCGACCGCGAGGAGACCTACCACCGCATGCACGCCCAGATGTGGGCCGAGCGGCTCCGCGACGAGCCGGCTTTCCGCGCAGCGGTCGACGAGCTCTGGCCGTACGCGCTCGGGCTCCTGGCCGAGGCGCAGCGCCCTCTTCTCTGCGAGGCGGCCGAGCGCGAGGAAGTCGAGCCGGTCGAGCGCGGCGGGCACACGGACGACCTTCGTCCGCTCTGGGACGAGATGACGATGGTTCGCCGCTCGGTGCCGGGGGCGACATGGTGAGCGCGGAACGCGTCTGGGAAGCACTGGCCGAGATCCCGGACCCTGAGATTCCGGTCGTCTCGCTCGTCGACCTCGGAGTCGTGCGCGACGTGGAGGTCGACGGCGAGCGCGTGCACGTGGGCTTCACGCCAACGTTCCTGGGCTGTCCTGCAGTTGAGGTGATGCGAGCTCAGATGGCCGAGCGCATCCGCGAGCTCGGCGGCGAGCCCGATGTCGAAGTCCTGAGCGAAGGCTGGTCGAGCGACCGCATCACCGACAAGGGCCGCCACAAGCTTCGCGAGGCCGGCTTCGCGCCTCCCTCGGGCTCCGCGCCCGCGACGTTGCTCCAGATCCAGACCGGCGCGCACCCGTGCCCGTACTGCGGCTCGACGGACACCCGTCTGGACAATCTCTTCGGGCCGACGCCCTGCCGCTCGATCCGCTACTGCAAGGCCTGCCGCCAGCCGTTCGAGCAGTTCAAGACGCTCTAGTGACCGCCCACCAGGACCTGCGCGAAGAGCGCGCAGGCGAGGATGGCGAAAACGCTCAACGCCGCCCCGGCGCGCCGGTGGATTGGCGTCAGCGCGGCCGCCGCTAGGGCGAGCGCGACGACGCCGAACACCAGCTCGGGCGGCAGCATTCCGTCTTCTGAGTAGCGCCGCAGCTCCGGGGCAAAGTAAGGGTCGAAGCCGTAGAAACGCGCGACGAGGAAGGCGGCAGCCGCCGGAGGGAGCAGGGCAACGAACGACACTCGAGCCCCACGCGCGGCGAAGAGGGCCAGGCCGGCAGCGACCAGCATGGACAAGACGGCGACGAGGGCAACCGTCCCCTCGCCCGGCGGGCCTTCACCCGGGGCGGACCCGAGTTCGACGAGCCCAATGGCGACTAGCGTCTCATAGGCGGTCGCACAGACGAGGACACCGAGCGTCACGAATACGGCGAGTCGCATCGTCACGCCGCCACCCGGGATCGCCGCCGGTTCCAAAGCTTGCGGGCACCGATGCCCGCAAGCATCAGCATGGCGGCCACAGGACCGATGTAGGCGAGCATCACGAACCAGAGCGGAAAGGGCTCGTACGCATCTTCCGGTACCGGCACGGGAATCGAGAGCAACGGGAGCAACGGCAGGAGCAGAAGCGCGTGCCATCGACCGATGCCAAGTCCCACAACGAACTGGACGGCGAGGAGCCCGACGAGCGCTACCCATACGGAGCGGTCGGGGTCCGAATCGACGAGATGCCACCAGTAGGCGATGAAGGCGAGCAGCGCACCTACGTAAAGAGCCGCGCTGGCAATCGCTATGCTTCGCCGGTATCGCACTATTGCTATGTATAGCATGATTGAGATATGAGTCAACCCATGGAAAGAATCCGCGCGCGCCTCGCCGGCGCCGAGGAGGGTTGGCTGTTCGCCCAGATCGCCGGCCAGGTCGCCGACCGGCGCAAGGAGCGCCGGCTCTCGCAGGCTGAGCTCGCCAAGCTCGTGGGCACCACCCAGTCCGCGATCGCACGCCTGGAGAGCGGCGGGCGTCCCCCGAGAATCGACACTCTCCTCCGCATCGCGAACGCCCTCGACGCCGACTTGCACATCGAACTGCTCGAGCGCGAGCCCGGCTAGACTCGGCGCGATGCGGGTCTCAGCTGCAGCACTGGTCGGCGTCTTCATGCTGCTCGCAACCGGGTGCGGGGGCGGTGGCGAGGCGCGTCTCTCCAAGCAGGAGTTCCAGACCCAGGCGAACGCGATCTGCGCGAAGTACGACAAGCAGCTCAAGGCGATCGGCTCCCCGACGAGCATCGAGGAGATCCCCGGCCTGGTCGACCAGGCCCTCGTGATCCTGGACAAGGAGATCGACGAGGTCTCGGCGCTCAAGCCGCCCGAGGAGCTGCAGAGCGACTTCGACAAGATGCTCGCCGCCACCGACAGGACGAAGGCGGCTGCGGCAGACCTCTCCGAGGCGGCGAAAGCGGGCGATCAGGCCGCGGTGCAGAAGGCGCTCGAGGAAGGCAATGCGGCGAGCAACGACGCCGACGAGCTCGCCGCCAACCTCGGCCTCGCGGACTGCAACAGCAGCTAGCGCCCGGTGAAGCCGGGCTCGCGCTTCTCGAGGAAGGCGGCCACGCCTTCGGCGAAGTCCTCGCTCGCCGCGGCCGCGGCCTGAAGCTGCGCCTCGAGCTCGAGCTGCTCCTCCAACGTGGCGTTGGGGGCCCGGTCGAGCAGGCGCTTCGTCATGCCGATCGCCCGCGTCGGCAGCGCGGCGAGCTCGGCCGCGCGTGAGGCGGCGCGGTCGGCGAGCTTGCCGGCTTCGACGACCTCGGTGACGAAGCCCCACGCGTGGGCGTCGGCGGCGGTCAGCTGCTTGCCGGAGGAGAGCCACTCGAACGCGCGGCCGTAGCCGAGGAGGCGTGCGAGGAAGAAGCTCGCCCCCGTGTCCGGCACGAGCCCGATGGTGATGAACGCGGGGACGAACACCGCCGAATCCGCGGCGAGCCGGATGTCGCACGCGGCCGCCAGGGCGAGGCCGGCGCCGGCAGCCGGGCCGTTCACGGCGGCGATGACCGGCTTCTCGAGCGAGCGGAGCGACAGCACGTTGCGGTTGTAGGTCGAACGGAGGCGCTCGCCGATATCACCCGCGCCTTCCCGGAACTCCTTCAGGTCCTGCCCGACGCAGAAGCCGCGCCCGGCGCCGGTGAGGACGACGGCGCGCACCTCCGGATCAGCCGCCTCCTTGAGCGCCGCGCGGAACCCGTCCTGCATCGCGCGGTCGAACGCGTTCAGGACGTCGGGGCGGTTGAGCGTGATCGTCATCACGCCGGCGTCTCGCTGCGTCTCGACCTCTGCCACTCGGTACACCTCCCTGCCGCTGCTAGCTTGGAACGGTGGATCTTACGTTCATCTCGTCGCCCGAAGTTCCGGCCGAGGAGGATGTCCTCGACGCGTACTCGCAGGCCGTCATCAAGGTCTCCGAGCTGCTCTCTCCCTCCGTCGCCAACCTCCGCGTCTCCCGCCGGGTGCGCGGCGGTCGGCGCATGGACGGCGGTGGAAGCGGTGTCGTCGTCACCCCCGACGGCTTCATGCTCACGTCGGCCCACGTCGTCGCGGCGGGCACCTCCGGGGTCCGGGCCTCCTTCGTAGACGGCTCCGAGGTCGGCGTCGAGGTCGTCGGAACCGACCCGCTCTCCGACCTCGCGGTGCTGCGCGCCGAGGGCAGCGACTTCACCGCGGCAGTCCTCGGAGACGCAGAGCACCTCCGCGTCGGCCAGCTCGTCGTCGCGATCGGGAACCCGCACGGCTTCGCCGGCTCGGTGACCGCAGGCGTCGTGTCGGCGCTCGGCCGTTCTCTCCCGGTGCGCTCGCGCGCGGCGGGCCGCATCGTCGAGAACGTCATCCAGACCGACGCAGCTCTCAACCCCGGTAACTCGGGCGGGGCGCTCGCCGACGGACACGGCCACGTGATCGGGATCAACACGGCCGTCGCCGGGGTCGGCCTCGGCCTTGCTGTTCCCATCAACGAAACGACGCGGAAGATCATCGGGGCGCTCATGAGCGAGGGCCGCTTCCGGCGCGCCTACCTCGGCATCGCCGGCGGGCCGCGCCCGCTGCCGCCTCGCCTCGCGCGGGAGCTCGGCCGGGAGACCGGCGTCGAGATCGTCGAGGTCGTCGAGGGCAGCCCGGCGGCGAATGCGGGGCTTCGCGCCGAGGACCTCATCGTCGAGCTGAACGGCGTCGCCGTCGCCGGCGTGGACGATCTTCAGCGCCTCATGGCCGGAGAGCTGATCGGCGAGCCCGTGTCGCTCGAGACCGTCCGCGAGGGGAAGCGCTCGCGCGTGGAACTCGTACCGGTCGAGCTCGAGGACTAGCTACTGGCCCTTGATCTCGGGCTTGCGCTTCTCGAGGAAGGCCTTCATCCCCTCCTGAGCGTCCTCGGACGAGAGCGCGAGGTGGAAGGCTTTGCGCTCGGCGTCGAGACCCGCGCTGAGGCTCGTCTCGAACGCCTGGTTCACGGCCTCCTTGGCGAGCCGCACACCGATCGGGCTCTTCGCGGCGATCGCCTGCGCGACCCGCTTCGCTTCTTCGAGCCACGCCTCGGCGGCGACCACGCGCGCGACGAGGCCGGCCGCCTCCGCCTCCCGCGCCGTGAGGAACCGGCCGGTGAGGATGACGTCCATCGCCTTCGACTTGCCGATCGCCCGGGTCAGCCGCTGTGTGCCGCCGGCGCCGGGCAGGACGCCCAGGTTCGTCTCCGGCTGGCCGAACTGCGCCGTCTCGGAAGCGACGATGAGATCGCACGCCATCGCGAGCTCGCAGCCTCCTCCGAGGCAGTAGCCGGATACGGCGGCGACGATGGGCGTCCGCACGGAGCGGATCGCGTCCCACCTGTCGATGCGTCCGCCGAAGTAGAGCTCGAGGTGGGTCGGATCGGAGAGATCCCCGATGTCGGCTCCCGAGGCGAACGCCTTCTCGTCGCCGGCGATCACGATGCAGCGCACCGCCTCGTCGTCGTCGAGGTTCTCCAGGGCGCCGACGAGCTCGGACATGAGCTGGTTGGAAAGGGCGTTCAGCGCCTCCGGCCGGTTGAGCCGGATGACGGCGATGGGCTCCTCGCGCTCGAGCAGGACGGTCATCGGTCGGTGAGGCGGACGGAGATCCGCCAGGACGCCCACCAGCGCCCTTCCTGTCTCGTGAACACGTCGGTCACGGCATAGGTGCCGCTCAGGCTGCGGCCATCGGTGCGCGCCAGCCACCGAAGGCGGGCCTTCACGATCGCGACCTCGCCGTAGGTGCGCACGTCCTCGACCTCCGCCTCGAGCAGCTCGGTCTCGATGCTCGGGAGCGAGGCGATCCAGTTCTCCCTCGGCATCTGGCGCGAGACGCCGCCCACGCTGGTGAGCGCGAAGTCCTGCGCGAGGAACCGGTCGGCGGCGTCCTGGTCCTGCCGCTGGACGATGCCCGCCCAGACTCCCTCGAGGCGCGCGAATTCCTCAGTCATCGCTCTTCTTCCTGGTGAGGAACTTCTCGACGGCCTCGCGCGGCTCGTCGGTCGCCATCGAGAGCGCGAGCCAGTCGCGCGCGTGGTTCACCGTCTCGTGCCAGGAGAGGTCGCGCCAGAAGTTGAGCTGCTGCTTCGTGTAGCGCACGGTCTGCGGCAGCTTCGCGGTGAGGCTCTCGACGAGGCGGTCGACCTCCGCATCGAGCCCGTCCCGCGGAACCGCCGCGTTGACGAGCCCCCACTCGGCCGCCTTGGCCGCGGGAACCTTCTCGCAAAGAAGCAGGATCTCGCGGGCGCGGCGGTCGCCTACCATGATCGGGAGCCACTGGGTCGCGCCTCCAGCCGGCACGGAGCCGTGCTCCGGACCGACGTGGCGGATGAAGGCGTCGTCGGCCATGACGGCGAGGTCGCACGCCATCTGGAGCTCGTTGCCCCCGCCGACGCAGATGCCGTTGATGCGCGCGAGCGTGGGCTTGCCGATCTCACGCAGCCGGTCGTGCATGTCCTTGAAAGCGCCGAACCACTTCCAGTACTCGCCAGGCTTGCCGAGGTAGTCCTCGCTCCAGGACTTGAGGTCGGCCCCGACGCAGAATGCCCGCCCTGCGCCGGTCACCACGACGACCCGGATCTCGTCGTCCCAGGATGCGTCCTCGCACGCCCGGGCGATCTCGCGCAGCATGCGGAAGTCGAAGGCGTTCAGGACCTCGGGCCGGTTGAGGGTGATCGTGGCCCGCGGCGACGCCTTCTCGTAGACGATCGCCTCGAACCCGAGCTCGGCCGGGTCGGCCGGGGTCGGCCGGTCGAGCTCAGTCACCGATCTGGGCGAAGTGGACGTGAAAAGGGATGCCCATCTCCGCGGCGTCGCGTCCCGTGGCCGCGAACTCGTCGGTTCGCGCGGCCGCCTTGAAGGCGTCCATGTCCGGGAACTCCCACTCCGCGTAGTACGCGTACCGCTGGCCCGTGGGCGCGCCAAAGATCTTGCCGTGTCGGAACGTGCCG
>DATEOR010000023.1:0-11115 GCA_035273885.1 Gaiellaceae bacterium | reverse complement strand
CCCGCTTCATGCGCGACGACGTGCTCGAGGCGGTGCAGGACCTGCGCGCCGTCGCGGACGATCTCGGGGTCACGATGGCGCAGCTCGCGCTCGCCTGGGTTCTCCGGGAGCCGGGAGTCTCGAGCGCGATCGTCGGCGCCTCGCGCCCCGAGCAGGTGGACGACAACGTCGCGGCGAGCGGCGTCGAGCTCGGGGACGACGTTCTCGAGCGGATCGACGAGATTCTCGGCGGCGTCCTCGTCGCCGCTCCGATGGGCGACTAGAAGAGTCGCAGGAGCAGCGAGCCGAGCAGGAAGAGCCAGAGCACGGCGAGGACGACCGCGAGAGAAATCGCGACGAAGTTGGTCGCCTCACGCGGATTTCCGTGCTTGGTAGCGCGCCAGCCGACGAAGCCGAAGACCAGCGCTCCGAGCGCCGTGATGGTCGTGATCGGGAGGAGCGAGTCGGCGAGGACGATTGACGCGAGCCAGGTGAGAGCCCCCACTGCGCCGAGCCATGCGAACAGGCTCGCAGCGCGAGTGTCGTCCTCCAGCGCTCGGTCCAGCTCCCACACGCTCTGACTGTAGGGCGGGATCGGCCCGAATCGGGTCCCCCGGATGGGGGAGCTACAGGTCTTTGCGATTGAAGGCCCAGAGCCCGATCAGGCCCAGAACGGCGAGGTAGACGACCACCCACGGCCAGAGCCAGGCGCCGGCGGGCTGCGCGCCGCCGAAGGGCCCGAGCGAGAGCGCGACCTTCGTGAATCCCTCGGTGTCGGCCGTGATCCTGTTCAGGGCGTCCTGGTAGAGGGCCTCGAACGGAAGGGCCCAGGACGCGACGTTCGCGATCGTGTTCAGGCTGTCGGAGTTGAGCGCCTCGCCGATCTGGCCGAGCAGCCCCGCGACGAGGCCGGCGCCGAAGACCATGAAGATCGCGATGCCGTTCGCGATCGACGAGAGCATGATCGAGCCGAAGAGCGAGATGCCGACGAGAACCGCAATCGCGGCGGCGAGCTCGACCGCCGGGAGAACGATCTGGTCGGGCCACCAGCCCGTCACCCAGTGTGTGATCAGGAGCGAGGCGGTGTAGACGAGGATGACGTAGACGGCGCACACGAGCGCGGCCGCCCCGAACCGTCCGGCGAGGAGCGCTGCGCGGCCGACCGGCCGGACGACGAGCGGCTGTAGGAGCCCCCGCTCGGCATCGCCGCGCACGACGGCGTGGCTGAGGAAGATCGCGAGCACGGTGCCGAGGAAGAGCACCGCGAAGACCGAAAGGCCGAAGAGCGTCGCACTGAAGAGCACGCGCGTGTCGACGAGCGCTGTCTCGTTGCCGTTGCCGATCGACTCGGTCGCGAACGGGTCGATCGACTGGTACGCCTTGTAGACACCGAAGCTGTAGAGGCCGAGGAAGGCGGCGGTGAGGACGAGCACGACCGGGAAGACGCGCCGCCGCACGCTCTCCTGCATCGCGTACCCCGCGACGATGACGGCGCCTCTCAACTCGTCTCTCCTTCGACCGCCTCGAGATAGATCTCCTCGAGGGTCGTCTCGAGCACGCGCACGCCGTACACCTTCTGCCCGGCCGCGACGAGGTCGGCGACGATCCTCGGCGCGTCCTCCCGCCGGGCCGACTCGAAGACCTGAGTGCCCTCGCCGGTGTCGACCTCGACGCCACGCGGCCGTGCCAGCTCCTCGGTGCGGCCCGCAGCCACGACCACACCCTTCGAGAGGATGACCACGCGGTCGCAGACGAGCTCGACCTCGCTCAGGAGGTGGGAGTTGAGGAGGACGCTGACGCCGCGCCGCCGCAGCTCCTCGAGCAGGCGCCGGACGGTTCGTCTGCCGACCGGGTCGAGGGCGCTCGTCGGCTCGTCGAGGAAGAGCAGTCGAGGCTTGCCGACGAGGGACTGCGCGATGCCGAGGCGTTGCTGCATGCCCTTCGACATGTCCTCGACCTTGCGCGCTTTCGCCTCGGTCAAGCCGACGAGGTCGAGAAGCTCTGCCCGCTCGGCCTCGCCGCCGTCCGAGCCCGCAAGCCGCTGGTGCAGGGCGAGGAGCTCGTCGGCGTCGTACCACCCGGGAAAGCGAAAGAGCTCTGCGAGATAGCCGAGCGAGGCGCGCGCGGTTGCCGACCCGGCCGGCGCACCGGCGACCTCGGCCGTTCCGGCGCTTGCGCGCACGAGCCCGCACGCGATCTTCACGAGTGTCGACTTGCCGGCGCCGTTCGGCCCGAGGAGCCCGACGAGCTCTCCCTCGCCGACCTCCAGGTCGACCCCGCCGAGCGCGGTCACGTTCCCGTAGCGCTTCGCGAGACCCTGTGCGCGGAACGCGGCCACGCCGCGAGTCTACGCACGGCTAGGGCGTGACGGCGCCTCTCAGTCTTCCCGCTGCACGTCTTCGAGCAGGCGCTCGAAGTCGGGGCCCTCGAACTCCGCGACCGCCCGGTCGTACTTCTCCATGCCCCAGCCCCAGAAGTCGAAGTCGATGTCGGAGACGCTGTCCTGGATGGAGGCCCAGAGCGTCCAGCCGTACTTGGACATGAGGCCCCAGAGGCGCGCGCGGGCGACCTTGTTCTGAAGCGGTCGGCCGTAGTAGTGGGCGACGAGCTCGTCGAGCTGGGAGAGAGCGAGGTTGGATTCGCTCCAGACGTTGCCGAGCTCGAAGCACGCGTCGTTGTTTCCGGAGTACTCGTAGTCGATCAGCCGGAACCCATCGCCGACGTCGATGAAGTTCTCGGCGAGGAGGTCGTTGTTGCACGGGACCGTCCCCTCCTCCCGGACGGCCATGGCTTCCTCGATCCTCCGCACCTGCGGCTCGTACCCGAGGTACCCCTGGGGAAGGCGGAAACCGCGCTCCCGCACCAGGCCGAGGTACCGCTCTTGGATCCGGAACATGTTGAAGTCGTCGCGGAAGCGGCGCGCCCCGTGCAGCCGCCGGCATGCGGCCGCGACCCAGTCGAGCCGGTCGCCGCGCCGGAGGTCCTCGGCGGTCTGCGTCTGGCCCTCGATGAACTCGAGGACGAGGACGCCGCGCTCCGGCAGGTAGGCGACGACCGCAGCGCCGACGCCGGCTTCCGCTGCGGCAACCGTGTTCTGGTGCTCGTTCTCCCGGTCGATCGCGAGGAGGCCTGCGTCCTTCGCCGACACGCGGACGACATAGTCGCCGCCGTCGGTCTCGACCTTGTAGTTCGTGTTCGTCAGCCCGCCGGCGAGCTCGGCGACGGCGCGCGCGTCGCGAAGCTCGGGGACGAGCTCGAGGACTTCGTCGATCTGGACACCGCCGCCTTCCACGTGGCGTAGGTTTCTATCGCATGGAGCGGGCGAGGGTGGTTGTCATCGGCGGCGGGATCACCGGGACGAGCGTCGCCTATCACCTCGCCAGGGCGGGCTGGACGGACGTGCTCCTTCTCGAGAAGGGCGAGCTGACGAGCGGGTCGACATGCCACGCGGCCGGGCTAGTCACCCAGTTCAACCCGTCGCCGACGATGATGCGCTTCCGCCGCTACAGCGTGGAGCTCTACCGCCAGCTTGGCGTCTTCGAGGCGGTGGGAAGCCTGCGTATCGCATCGAGTCCAGAGAGCCTCAAGGAGCTGCAGCGCGGCGCGAGCCGGGCGCGCGCGATCGGTCTCGACGTCGAGGTGGTCGGACCCGAGGAGGCGGTGCGGCTCATGCCTGCGGCGACGAAGGAGTCGCTGTACGGCGCGGTCTGGATCCCCGACGACGGCGCTGTCGATCCGCACACGGCGACGCATGCGCTGGCCGCTGCGGCGAGGGAGCTGGGTGTGCAGATCCGGACCGGGGCGCGCGTGACCGGGATCGAGCTCGGGGCGGGGCGGGAGGTGCGCGCAGTCCACACCGAGACGGGCCGGATGGAGACCGAGTGCGTGGTGAACGCCTGCGGGATCTGGGCGCCGCAGGTCGCGGCGATGGTCGGTGCCTTCACTCCGTCGGTCCCGGTCGATCACCAGCACATCGCGCTCGCCGCGGTCGACGGTCACGAGCTGCCCCGGGAGATGCCGTGCTTCCGGGACACGGACAACCTCGTCTACGGGCGGAGCGAGGCTGGCGGGATGCTCTTCGGCGGCTACGAAGGCGACCCGGCCTCGCGCTGGGAGGACGGCGTGCCCTGGGAGCACGGGAGCAGCTCGCTCCCGCCCGACGAGGAGCGCTTCCGGCCGCTCTGGCAAGGCGCGATCCGCCGCTTCCCCTTCCTGCAGGACGCGGGCATGGTCAAGCTCGTCTGCCACCCGGACGCGATGACCCCCGACGGGAATCCGCTGCTCGGCCCGATGCCGGGGGTGCCGGGCTTCTGGATGGCCGCGGGCCTCTCGCTCAACGGATTCGGCGGTGCCGGCGGCATGGGGAAGACAGCCGCGGAGCTGATCACCTCCGGCGAGTCCGAGCTGGACGTGCAGGGCTACCGGCCCTGGCGCTTCGGCGGCCCCTACCGCGATCCCGGCTTCACGACAGCCGCGGCGCGCGAGGTCTACCGCTACTACTACCGCCTCCGGTATCCGCTCGACACAGACGAGTGGGGGAGGCCGCAGCGGCTCAGCCCGCTGCACGGGCGCCTGCAGGAGCTCGGGGCGGTCTTCGGGACGAAGAACGGCTGGGAGCGGGCCGACTACTTTCGCCCCGGCGAGGCCTGGCGTCGCGCGGGAGCAGACCAGCGTGAGTTCGGCTGGACGGCTCCGCCGTATCTCGAGCTTCTCGCGGAGGAGCACCGCGCCTTCCGCGAGCGCGTCGGGATCATCGACATGACCTCCTTCGGGAAGATCGAGGTGTCCGGGCCGGGTGCGCTTCCGCTTCTCGAGCGGGTCGCCGACAACCGGATCGACCGCCCGGTTGGGTCCGTCGTCTACACGCAGTTCCTGAACGACGGGGGCGGCATCGTCTCCGACCTCACGGTCACGCGGCTCGGCGACGAGCGCTTTCGCGTGGTGACGGGCGCGGGTGCCGTCGACTCCGATCTCGGCTGGCTGCGGCTCAACGTCCGGCCGGAGGACGGGCCCGTGGAGGTCCGCGACGAGACGGACGATGTAGCCGTGATCGGCCTCTGGGGCCCGCACGCCCGCGCGGTGCTGGCGAGCGTCGCGGAGGACGACGTCTCCGGCGAAGCCCTGCCGTTTCGCCGGGCGAGGGAGATCGCGGTGGGCGGAATCCAGGTGCTGGCACAGCGCATCACCTATGTCGGCGAGCTCGGCTTCGAGCTCTACGTGGCGCGTGAGGCGGCGGTGCAGGTCTGGGACCGTCTGATGGAGGCCGGGGAGCCGCACGGGATCGCCCCGGGCGGCTACCGCGTCCTCGACTCTCTTCGGCTCGAGAAGGGTTACCGCTACTTCGGCACCGATCTCACCGCGGGCGAAGACCCGCTCGAGGCGGGGCTCGACTTCTGCGTCTCCCGGGACAAGGACTTCAACGGCCGCGCCGCACTCGACGGCAAGGAGCCGGCGCGGCGCCTGCGGACGCTGCTCGTCGGGGGCGAGGAGTACGCCACGGTCTACGGCGGCGAGGCCATCCACCTGAACGGCTCGGTGGTCGGCCGCGTGCGCAGCGCGGGCTACGGATTCACGGTCGGCCGCAACGTCGCGCTCGGCTACGTTCCCGCCGAGCTCGAGGAGGGAGCGAAGATCGGGGTCGAGGTGTTCGGGGAGATCGTTCCGGCAGAGATCGCGCCCGACGTCCTCTACGACCCGGAGAACGAGCGCGTGCGTGCCTAGTTGCGGGCCCTCGCCGCGGTCGGGAGAATCGGCAGCCTGATGGCCTGGGAGCTCGCAACCTTCTCCGCCGACCTTTTGCGCGAGCCCGAGGCGGTCGAAGGCGTGGGCGTGGAGATCGTGCCGCCGGGCTCGTCCGTGCGCGTGACCCACGTGCTCGATGCGGTCGAGCCGCGCATCCGGCCCGATGGACGCGCGGCCTTTCCCACCGATGGGCGAGCAGGGGAGGGACGGACGAACCGCCTCGACGGCGTTGTGGTCCTCTCGTGCCTCGACTTCCCGGGGGAGGAACGGCCGCTGCACGAGCAGGAGTCCATCGTGGATCTCGGCGGCCCGGGCGCGGCACTCACGCCCTTCGCCGACATGACGGCGGTCGTCCTCACCTTCGCGCCGAGCGGCGGCGGCCACGTCGAGATCGATGCTCGGGCACGGCAAACGACGCTTTCGGTCGCCGAAGAGGTCGCGCGCGGGACCCTCGAGGGAGAGCCCGGCGAGGTCGAGCGGCTCGAGCTCGGCACCGCTGACAAGAGCCTGCCCGCGGTCGCGGCCCTGATCCAGATCTCCGATCTCGGCCCGCTGTACATCCAGTATGTCTACGGGACTCCTGCTGGCGAGGCCGGCCTGCCCCGCGCGGTCGACCCGGCCGAGATCCTCGACGGCGCGGTCACCTGCGGCGAGTATCACTGGGCGGGTATGCGCAATCCGACCTGGTTCTTCCAGCGCAACGAGCTCATCCGCACGCTCTACGGCGAGCACGGGAAGTCGCTGCGCTTCGCGGGCGTTGTCCTCATGCGCGGCTACGAGCAGAGCGCGGCCGACAAGCAGCGCGCCGCGGAACGAGCGGCCGCGGTCGCGGGCGATCTCGGCGCCGACGGCGTCGTGATCACGACCGACGCGGGCGGCAACTCGCACACCGACGTCATGCTCACGTGCCGTGCCTGCGAGCAGGCAGCCATCCGCACGACTGTCGTCCTCGCCGAGGAGACGGATCCCCAGTCGACGAAGCCGATCCTCACCGATTGGGTGCGCGAGGCGGACGCCATCGTCTCGACCGGGAACGTCGAGGAGCTTGTGGAGGCCTGGGTGCCCGAGCGCGTGCTGGGCGGCGACCTTCTCCTGGACGGCACGCCTGCAGCGAACGCGGGCCCGATCCCGGTGCGCAACTACCTGGGCGCGGCGAACCAGATGGGCCAGCTGGCGCTGAGCGCGAGGACGGAATGAAGGCCGTCCACTACCTGAACCAGTTCTTCGCCGGACTGGGCGGGGAGGAGCAGGCCGAGACGCCGCCGACGCGGCTCGACGGCGCGGTCGGGCCGGGCCGCGGCCTGCAGGCCGAGCTCGAGGGCGTCGAGATCGTGGCGACGCTGGCGTGCGGCGACGACTACTTTGCAGAGCACGAGGCCGACGCCCTCGCCGCGCTCCTCGAGATGGTGGCCGACCTGGCTCCGGAAGTCCTCGTGGCCGGCCCCGCTTTCGGGTCGGGGCGCTACGGCTATGCCTGCGCACGTCTTGCGGGGGCTGCGGCCGAGCGCGGGATCCCCTCGGTCGCCGCCATGCACGAGGACAACCCGGGCGTCGCGGAGGCCGGGGCCGCGTACGTCGTCCCGACCGCGGTCAACGTCGCCGGCATGCGCGACGCGCTTCCTCGACTGGGCGCGCTTGCCTCGGCGCTCGCCACGGGCCGGGAGCTCGGGTCGGCAGCGGAAGAGGGCTATCTCGTCCGCGGCTTTCGGCGGAACTACGTCGCCGAGAAGACGGGCGCGGCGCGCGCCGTCGGCCTTCTCCTCGCCAAGCTCCGCGGGGATACGCAGACCGAGGTGGGCGGGGACATGGACCGCGTCGAGCCGCCGCCGCCGGTCGCCGATCTCTCCTCGGCCCTCGTGGCGCTCGTCACCGAGGCCGGCTGCGTGCCGCAGGGAAATCCCGATCACCTGCAGTCCGTGCGGGCGCAGGGCTGGTTCCGCTACGACCTCGCGGGCGCGGACACGCTCGCTTCGGGGCGCTACGAGTCGGTGCACGGCGGCTTCGACGTCACCCTCGCGAACGAGGATCCCAACCGTCTCGTCCCGCTCGACACCGTCCGCGGGCTCGAGCGAGCAGGCCGTTTAGGCCGCGTCCACGAGTCGCTCTACACGACGACCGGGAACGGCACGCCGGTCGTGGTCGCGACCAGGTTCGGTCAGGAGATCGCGGCCGAGCTTCGCGACGCAGGGGTGCAGGCGGTGCTCCTCTCCGGCACCTGAGGGACGGGCACGCGCTGCGGTGCAGTGCTGGCGAAGGAGATCGAGCGGGCGGGAATACCGGCGGTCTATGTGACGTCTTTGCCCACTGTGGCGACGATGATCGGAGCGAACCGCATCGTGCGCGGGCCGGCGATCACCCATCCCTTCGGCGTCGACGAGGGCGAGCGGCGGCGCATTGTCGAACGGGCGCTCGACATGCTCGAGACCGACGTCGAGCCGAACACGGTCTGGGAGGTCGAGGAGTGAGGTTTTCTTCGGGGGCCACCCCACGCCTCCACCCGCTTCGAGCGTATCCCTCCAAGACGCAAATGTGGCGCGCTGAGTGCGCCAGAAGCCACACGGGGGAGCGTCGACTGTGAGCGCCGCGATTCACGGCTGCAGCCTCGTTCTCGCGCACGCCCCCGACCTCGTCCGCCATGGCTCGAAGCCGACGCGCGAGGACGCGGCCGACGAGATCAAGCCTGCGCTTCGCGCCTTCGACGACGCGCTCGGCTACCCGCCGCACCAGGTCTTCATCGGCAACCTGGCACCTGAGGCGCTCTGGGAGATCGACCGTCCGTGGTGGCGGAACTTCGCCGAATCCAAGCGAGAAGGTCCCTTCGGCGTCTTCATCGACCAGGACGCGCTCTACGCCCGGATGGAGGCGGCCGACCAGTTCCAGCTCCTCCATCTCGACGGGCGCGAGGCTTCCGACGGGGCGCTTCCCCTCTTCCGAAGCGGCAGCCACGCCGGGATCATGGATCGCGCGCACGACCTCGACGAGAGCCTCTCGGCCGGCGTGCTCCTCGAGAACCTCGCGTGCAAAGCGACGGGCGCGCTTGCGTTGGAGCACCTCCTCTCCCGCACTGGCTACCCGTCCGCAGACCTCGCCTACGCGATCGGCTGCGGCGAGGAAGCGGTGGGCGACCGCTACCAGCGCGGCGGAGGCAACCTCGGCAAGGCGATCGCCGAGCAGGCCGGCTGCGTGAACGCGTCCGGTTCCGACGTGAAGGCGTTCTGCGCGGGACCGATTCACGCACTGGTCGTCGCGGCGTCCCTCGTCAGCTCGGGCGTCTACGAGCACGTCGCCGTCGTCGCCGGCGGCTCGCTTGCCAAGCTCGGGATGAAGTTCGCGGGCGCCCTACGCAACGACGTGCCCGTGCTCGAGGACGTGCTCGCCGGGCTCGCGATTCTCGTCGGCCCGCCCGGAGGCGGGGCGCCGACGATCCGCCTCGACGCCGTCGGGCGGCACCGCGTGGGCTCGGGCTCCGCGCAGCAAGCCGTTCTCGAAGACCTGGTCGTCGAACCGCTCGGCCGCCTCGGCCGGAGCATTCTCGACGTCGACCGCTACGCCACCGAGCTCCACGATCCCGAGATCACGGAGCCGGCCGGGGCGGGCAACGTGCCGCAGAGGAACTACAAGCTCATCGGTGCGCTCGCCGTGAAACGGGGAGAGCTGGAGCGGGAGAGGCTCGACGGCTTCGAACGCGAGCGCGGCCTCCCCGGCTTCTCGCCGACGCAGGGCCACGTCGCTTCGGCGGTGCCGTGGCTCCCGCACGGGCTCGCGGCATTGCGCTCCGGCGAGATCGGCTCGACCATGCTCGTCGCCAAGGGGTCGCTCTTCCTCGGCCGCATGACCGAGCTGGCCGACGGCATGTCAGTGTTACTGGAGCAAGGAAAGGAGTGAGGATGCCCGTCGATGCGACACCGGAGACCTTCAGGGAGCTGACGAGCGAGGGAAGCGTGTTCGTCGACTTCTGGGGCCCGCGCTGCCAGCCGTGCCTCCAGATGATGCCGACGATCAAGGGCCTGGAGGAGGAGGCAGACGGCGCCGTCCGCGTCGTCAAGGTCGACTCGACCCAGAACCGCGACGTGTGCCGCGAGCTGCGCGTCTTCGGGCTGCCGACGTACATTTTGATGCGCGACGGCGAGGAGCTGGAGCGGCTTTCCGGCGAGGTGTCGAGAGAGCAGGTCGAAAAGGCATTCGCGACGCTGAAAGGAGGTGGCGCTGCATGAAGCTCGACGGCAAGAAGGTGATCGCGCTCGGCGAGCGGGACGGCGTGCCCGGCCCCGCGATCGCGGAGTGCGTGCGCTCGGCGGGAGCCGAGCCGATCTTCGTCGAGACGGAGTGCTTCGTCTGAACGGCTGCAGGGGCCATGGACCCGGAGAACCAGGATCGGATCAAGAGCCTGGTCGACGAGCACGGGGCCGAAGACGTGGTGGTGGTGCTCGGCGCCGCCGATCTCGAAGCGCTCGAGGTCGCGGCCGAGACTCTCACGCTCGGAGACCCGGCCTACGTGGGTTCACTGGCAGGAGTCCAGTTGGGGCTCCCCGTCGTTCACATCCTCGAGGAGGACGTCAAGCAGCAGGTCGATCCCGGCGTCTACGACGAGCAGGTCGGCTTGCTCGAGATGACGCTCGACGTCGACCAGGTCAGGCGCGCCGCCGAGAGGTTCCCGGGGAGGAACGGAACCTGAAGCAGTCGGTCGTGTGGTCGTTCACGAGGCCGCACGCCTGCATGAACGCGTAGCAGACCGTCGGGCCGACGAAGCGGAAGCCGCGGCGCTTGAGCTCTTTACTCATCGCCTTCGACTCATCGGTCTCTGCCGGGATCTCGGCAATCGTTCGCCAGGCGTTGGCCTTCGGCTCGCCGCCGACGAAGCTCCACACGAGGTCACTCAGGCCTCCGGTCTCCAGCACCGCCTGCGCGTTCGCGATCGAGGACTCGATTTTCAGCCGGTTCCGGACGATGCCCGCGTCGCCCATGAGCCGCTCGACGTCCTTCGGCCCGAAACGCGCCACCCTCTCCGCGTCGAAGCCCATGAATGCCTTCCGGTAGCCCTCGCGCTTGTGGAGGATCGTCGACCAGGACAGCCCGGCCTGCGCGCCCTCCAGGACGAGCATCTCGAAGAGGTGCCGTTCGTCGCGCGACGGGACTCCCCATTCCTCGTCGTGGTAGGCGACGTAGAGCGGGTCTCCCTCCGGCACCCAGGCGCAGCGCCCCTCAGGCATCCCCGTGACTGTAGCCCGCCTCCTCCTCGGCCATGAAGCGAACGAAGAAGTACGCGAGCAGCCCGAAGAACACGATCGCTTCGCTCACCGCCATGAGCGTCCCGCCGATCTGCTGGTCCTCGATGGGGTCGAGCCCCCAGAGCGTTGGCGCCTCGACGTACGTGTCGTAGATCGGCGAGGGCAG
>DATEOR010000022.1:0-7959 GCA_035273885.1 Gaiellaceae bacterium | reverse complement strand
CCGTCGAGCTCCGGCGCGACGTCTCCGAGCGGCGGGCCCTCTTCGGCGAGCTCGAGGGCGACGCCTGGCCCGAGGCGCATCGTGAGGACGCCCACCTGGCGATACAGCGCGAGCACGAGGATCCCCAGGCCGAAGACGGCGAGAGCGAGGACGACGAGTGCTGCGGCGACCGACGCGTCACGGGACGGCCGACCGACCTCGACAGCGGCGAAGGCGCCGAATGCGGCGACCCCGCTGAAGAGGATCGCCCGGGCGAGCAGAAGATCCGTGCTGCGCTCCTTCGAGCCGAAGCATCCGCAGCGGAGCCGTCGGACCCCTCGCGCACGCACGCTCGCGAGCGCGGCGACGAAGAGGAGGCCCAGGGCCACGGCGGCGTACGCCGCGGCCTGTACGCCGGCGACGAGGAGGACGCCGGTGGCGAGCTCGGCACCCGTCAGCGCGGCGAGCGCGGCCCCACGCCAGTTGGCTGGCACGCCGTACGGCGCGAGGAACGAAGAGTCCCGGGACAGGAGCTTCGACACGCCCGCCCACAAGAGGGCGACCGCGACGACCAAACGGGCGATGAGGTCGAGCGACAACACTGGGCGTACGTTCGTCGGCTGGGCGTTTCGCCCTTCGTTTCCCCGAGGCGAGAGGATAACGGCTACCCCGGAGGATCGGCCTCCGGGGGCAGTGGCTTGATCCCCTCAGCCCGCCCGCTCGGCGCTTCGGAGTCCGCGCAGGGCCCAGACCGAGAAGGCGACGACCAGCCCGGCGGCCAGCGCGAATGCCAGCCCGACCTCGGTGGGAGTCCCCGCGAGGAAGCCGCGGCCGGCCTCGAGCACCGGCGTGATCGGGTTGTAGGTGGCGACGCCGTGGATCCAGCCCTGCAGCAGGGCGAGCGGGACGTAGACCGGCGCGAAGAAGAGCAGTAGGAACACCGGCATCTGCATGACCGGGCCCGCCTGCATCGTCCGCAGACGAAGGGCCACGCCGGTCGCCCAGAGAATCGCCGCGAGGTTGAGGAAGACGGCGAGCATGTAGAGGCCGACGAGGTCGATCCCGCTGCCGCCGACCTCCATCCCTACGAGCAGCGCGACCACAGTCACCACCGCTGCGGTGACCATCCAGCGGACGAGCGCCGCCAGCGCGTAGCCGAGCACGATCCCGCTCCGGTGCGGCGCCGAGAGAAGGAGCCGCCGGCCGAAGCCGCTCTCGAAGTCGCGCGCGATCCCGAAGCCCGTGAAGACCCCGCCGAACGCCGCCGACTGGAGAAGCACGAAGACGAACTGGAAGGCGGTGTAGCCCGGCGGGTAGTCGAAGCCCGGCACCTGGTCGATGCGCGACAAGCCGCCCGCGAACGCCGTGAAGAAGAAGAGCGGAAAGATCAGCGAGGGGATGAGCAGCGAGGGGTTCGTGAACACGTTGTGGAGCACGCGCCAGGCGACCCCCTCGGCGACGGAGAGCGTCCTCATGAGCGCGTCAGCCTCGTCCGGAGGGAAACGGTCGCAAGCGTAAGCGCGACCACGGCGATGAGCGACGCGATTCCGAATCCGAGCGCGAGCGCCTCGGCGTCCCACCCGATCACGATCAGGCTGCGGATGCCCTCGATCAGGTACGAGACGGGATTCAGCGTCGCGGCGGTCTGGAACCACTTGATCTCGATCAGGTTCCGCGGCATCGCCATCGACGAGATGAAGAGGAAGACGAAGAAGACGGGGAACATCCCCTGCACCGACTCGCCCGAGCCCGTGCGGAGAGCGAGGAAGGCGCCGAGGGCGCCGAAGCCGAGGCCGATCAGGAGCGAGAAGATGAGCAGCACCGCGATCCCCCCTGCTCCCGCGGCGAAGTGGACGCCGAGGATGAGCCCGGCCGTGATCCACACCACTGCCTGAACGGCCGTCATCGCCATCACACCTCCGAGCTGGCCGGCGAGAAGAGCGATTCCGCGCATCGGCGTGAGCGCGAGGCGGTTCAGGAACCCGGTCTGGATGTCGCGCGCAAGGTCGGTGCCCGCGTTCATCGTCGCGAAGAGCGCGCCCTGCATGAACGGGACCGCGAGCGCGAAGGCGAGGTAGGAGTCCGTCGGGAAGCCGGGCAGGTGCGTGGCCGACTGGAGCCCGCTCGAGTTCACCGCGAGCAGGAGCAGCGGGAAGACGAGCGGGAAGACGACGTTCGCGGGCTGACGGGCCGTGCGCACGACCGACCGCCGGGCAAGCTGACCTACCTGCTCGACGAAGCCGTCGCTCACGCCGGCTCGAGCGCGAGCTCGGGTTCCTCTTCCTCTTCGCCCGCGCCTTCGAGCGAGCGCCCGGTCTTGGCGAGGAAGACGTCGTCGAGCGACGGCTGGTGCAGCTGGAGGTTCTCGACCTTCAGGTTCTCGGCGTCCAGGGCCCGGACGATCTCGGCCAGGTCGGCTTCGCCCGTCTGCAGCCGGACCGCCACGCCCTGGAGCGCGGCGCACGGCTCGCCGAAGCGGGCAAGGATTGCAGCGGCGCGCTCCTTCTCCTCGAGGTCGACCGGCACCACCTCGACCGTCGGGCGGCCGACTTCGGCCTTCAGCTGAGCGGGAGTTCCCTCGGCGACGATCCTGCCGTGGTCGATGATCCCCACCCGGTTGGCCAGGACGTCGGCCTCCTCGAGGTACTGGGTGGTGAGGAACACCGTGACACCGTCGTCCTGTGCGAGGCGGCGCACCTCCTCCCAGAGCGCGCTTCGGCTCTGGACGTCGAGGCCCGTGGTCGGCTCGTCCAGGAAGAGGATCCGCGGCGAGTGGACAAGTGCAAGTGCGAGGTCGAGCCGCCGCTTCATCCCGCCCGAGTAGCCGCGGACCTTTCGATCAGCCGCCTGCGAGAGGCCCACGCGCTCGAGCAGAAGGTTCCCGCGCCTGGCGCGCTCGGAGCGAGGGATTCCCTGCAGCGTCGTCTGCAGGCGCAGATGCTCGCGGCCCGTGAGGAGCGGGTCGAGCGCCGCTTCCTGCAGCGCGGCTCCGATCGCGGATCTGACCTGCGGGCCCTCGCGGACGATGTCGTAGCCGGCCACGGTCGCGGTGCCCGCGGTCGGCGGAAGGAGCGTCGTGAGCATGTGCACCGTGGTCGACTTGCCGGCGCCGTTGGGGCCGAGGAATCCGTAGATCTCACCGGGGTGAACGACCAGGTCGATCCCGTCCACCGCGCGCGGGCCCTTCTTGAACTCGCGCACGAGCCCGCTCGCGACGATCCCATGCTCGTCGGCCATCCTTGTAGGCTAGTCGTGTGAGCACTCCCACCGTCTCACGCGGGGCGGAGCTCGACACCTGGGTTCGCTTCCTGCGGACGCATTCGGCGATCGTCGGGAAGCTGAACGCCGAGCTTGTCGCCGACCACGGGCTGACGATCAACGACTTCGAGGTGCTGCTGCACCTGTCGTGGGCACCCGAGCAGGCGATGCGCAGGGTCGACCTCGCAGCCAGCGTCCTGCTCACCCCCTCCGGCATAACCCGGCTCCTCGACGGGCTCGAGCGCTCGGGCTTCGTCGCCCGTGAGGCGTGCGCTACCGACCGGCGAGTCGTCTACGCGAAGCTCACTCCGGCTGGCGACGAGAAGCTCCAGGCCGCCCGGACGACGCACCTCGCCGGCGTGTACCGGCTCTTCGTGGAGCGCTTCAGCGCCGACGAGCTAGCGAGCCTGGCCGATCTCCTCGAGCGCCTGCCCGGCGCGAACGGCGACAGCCCGGACTGCTAGAGCGCCAGCACGTCGTCCGCCTCTGCGACGACGAGCGGGTCGTGCGTGGCGCAGACGACCGCGGCTCCGCGTTCGCGGGCGTAGCGTCCGAACAGCGCCCCGACGGCGAGCGCGTTCGCCTCGTCGAGCCGCGCAGTCGGCTCGTCGGCGAGCAGGATCTTGGCCTCGGCCGCGAGCGCGCGGGCGATCGCGACACGCTGGCGCTCTCCCGCCGAGAGCCGCGCGACTCGCTGCTCGGCCCGCTCCGCGAGTCCGACCTCTGAGAGCGCGTCGAGCGCGCGCTGACGCGCCTCCTCCGTGCTCACGTCCCTGAGGGCAAGCGCGACCTCGACGTTCTCGCGGGCGCTGAGGAACGGGGTGAGGCCCGGGTCCTGGGGGATGAACGCGATCGGGTCGCGCCGCAGGGCGGCGCGCTCCTCGCGTCCCAACTCGGCGAGAGGCCTCCCGAGGACGCTGACGCTCCCCACGCTCGGGTCCCGCAGGCCGCCGAGGATGTGAAGAAGCGTGGTCTTTCCGGATCCCGAAGGTCCGGTCAGGGCGGTCACCCGGCCGCCGCGGAACCCGGCGTCGAGCCCGTCGAGCACGACGGTCTCCCGCGCCCCCTCCCCGTAGCGCTTCCCTACTCCGTGCGCCTCGGCGAGTACGGCGCCGCTCTCGTCTGCGGCGGGAGCCGGTGCCTCGCCGTCCTGCGACCCCGGCTGTCCCTGCTCGCCCGCCGCCGAGACGACGATGCCCTGCTCTCCGAGCTCCGCCCGGGCGCGTGAGCCGATGCGGGCGCGGACGAGCAGCTCTTCGGGGAGGCGCACCCAGCCGCCACGCGCCACGACGAGGGTCTCGCCGTCGCCCCGCTCGGTCTCCTCGCTGACGCGGCCGTCGCGGACGCGAACGGTGCGGTCGGCGATGGCGGTGGACTCGACGTCGTGGCTGACCAGCACGGTGGTGCACCCGTGCTCGCGCGCAAGCTCGCCGATGAGCTCGTAGACGAGCCCGGCGCTCGCGGCGTCGAGCTCCCCGGTCGGCTCGTCCGCGAGAAGCAGCTTTGGCCGGTGGGCGAGCGCGGCGCACACGGCGACGCGCTGCTGCTCGCCACCGGAGAGCTCGGCCGGCCTCGAGCTCCCCTTCTCGGCAAGCCCGACGCGCTCGAGCAGCTCGTCGGCCCGCCGCTGCCGCTCGTCGCGCGCTGTGCCCGCGAGTCCGAGCTGGACGCCGACGAGCTCTCGCGCGGTCAGGTCAGGGTCGAGCGAGCGCGAGTAGTGCTGCTCCACGTAGCCGGTTGTCCGGGCGCGGTATTCGGCCAGCCGCCGCGACGAGAGACGCGCGAGATCGGCATCGAAGACCTGCGCGGTGCCGGCGGAGGGCCGCTCGAGCCCCGCGAGCACCCGGAGCAGCGTCGACTTCCCGGACCCGCTCGGGCCGAGGACGACGAGCATCTCCTTCTCCTGCACGGCCAGCGTCAGGCCCTGCAGCGCCGCGGCATGCCCCTCTGGAGTCGAGTAGACACGGAAGAGGTCCCGAACCTCGACTGCGCTCACACCGCCCTCCTCGTCGAAAGGGCGACGAGCCCGGCGGTCAGCGCTCCATAGAGCGCGCAGGCGAGCGCGACGAGGCGCCAGTCGACCGCGATCGCGAGCGGCGGCTCGGGAAGGGACGCGCCCGCGGTCAGCGTGACGAGGTCGACGGCGAGGACCGCGAGCAAAGCCGCGGCAGCCAGCCCGCCGAGCAGCCCGAGTGTCGCGACGAGGACCGCGCGCAGGCGCAGGTGCCGCCGAAGCGTTCCCGGGCCAGCGCCCTGCGTCTCCAAGTCGAAGAGCTCGCGGCGCTCGTCGCGGGCGTCCCCGGCGAGCAGCACGGCGAGCCCGATGAGGGCGAGGAGGAACGCGACGAGCGCGGCCCCGGTCAGCGCGGCCAGCGAGCCGCGAGCGAGCGGGTCGGCGCGGAGCCGCTCCTCGATCGCAGCGCGCGAGGAGACAGAGAGCGGCGCAAAGGGCGGGCGCTCGAGCTTGGCGCCGAGGTCTTCGGGGCCTGAGAGCCAGAGCTCGTTCGGCACCGCCGTTCCCGGACTGGCCGAGTTCATCGCCACGTAGAGGGAGCGCTGATCTCCGAGCACGAAGTCGCCGTAGACGGAGGGGAAGCGGCGGATCGTCCCGACCACCCGGACCGGGACCGAGCCTCCAGGAAGTCGAAGCGGCAGGATGCCGCCGGATCCTGCCGAGGCCGCGAGCCGCGGGGTCGCGACGACGGGAGGCGGAGCTGCGTCGGTGGCCTGGCTCGGCTGGAAGCGCGGGTTCGCCGCCTCGTTCGACAGGAGGAAGCGGAGGCTCGACCCGGTCGCGTCGACGTTGTCGAGGCCGACCCAGCCGGCATAGTCCGTGATGACGCTGCCGCCGGCGGTCGCCGGTGCGAGCCTGAGGATTCCGTCCACCCGCGCGAAGTCGCCGTGGCCCTCAACGGAGAGCGCTCGCGAGAGCTCGAGCGCGACGATTCGCCCGCGGGCCGCATCGGGAGGGATCGGTGCACGCAGCGTGCCGGCCCTCCCTTTCGCAGTGCCCAGCTGGATCCGCGTGAAGAGGCCGTCGGGCTGCAGCACGACTGCGGTCAGGATCACCGCTCCCCCGCGCAGTGTGTACGGGACGGCGAGCTCCGAGGCATCCGCGGGCAGCGCCGCGCCGCGGAGAACGGGAGGCAGGCTGGGCTCGATGCGGTCGATCAGCTCGCTGCGGGACAGCGAGGAAAAGCGGTCCTGCCAGCCGTCGAGCTCGGCGATCGCGCCCGCGGGCACCCCGAGCACGGCCAGCTGCTCGGGGCCTCCCGCGCTCGCCGTGCGGCGGAGCACGGGCGTCACCTCGGCGCCGAGCGCCTCGTAGGCGGAGATCGGCGCCGCTTCGAGCGGGGCGACGAGGCCCGCCGGCGACACGTCCTCGCGCACGGTGAAGTCCTCGGGCACTGCATAGGCGGCCTGCTCCGAGAGCCCGCCGTCGAGAGTCGAGCGGTAGACGATGGCGAACAGGCCGAGCCCGAGGCTGGCCACGAGGAAGGTGACGGCGACCGCCGCCCGGCCCGGGCTCCGGGCGAGCGAGAGCGCGGCGAGCCGCACGTGGATCCGTCCTCTGCGAGCGCCGCGTTCGAGCAGGCGAAGGCCGGGCACGAGCAGGCGCGCCGCAGCGACCGCCACGACGAAGGTCACGAGCCCCGGCAGCAGCAGAAGCAGGGTGCCCGTCCCGCCCTGCCCGAGGGAGCGAGCATCGGCCTCACCCCGGGCGAACGCGAGCAGGATGGCGAGAAGCGCGCCGAGCGCCGCCGCGTCGAGGGGCGTGAACGTGCGTCCTCCGAATGAGACCCCGGGGATGGTCAGCACGACGATGAGCACGAGCGCCGCGGCGAGCGCAAGGCCGAAGGCCGCGGCGACCCCGGAGCCCGCGAGCGCCGAATGGGCGAGCACTGCGCCCGGCGGAGAGTCCGCCTGGTCTGCGATGAGCGCCGAGATCGCGCTGCCAAGAGCCCAGCCCACAGCTGCGCCGAGAAGAGCCACCGCGGTCGTCTCGGCCACGGTGACGAGATGCACCTGCCAGCGCCGGCCTCCGAACCAGGTGAGCCGCTGGGCGGCCGCCTGGACATCGCGCCGCATGCCGACGGCCGCGAGCACGGCAAAGGCGAGCAGGAGCGCCGCGACCTGGCCTCCGACCAGAAGCAGCCGCCGGCCGGCGATCTGCCCGGTCTCCCGAGCCGCCGCCAGCTCGGCCACCGGGCCGGAGAGATCGAGGAAGAGCGAGCGGGCACGCAACGTCGACTCCGCCCGGGTCGCGCGCGCCTCGAAGCCGTCGATGTCCCATGGGTGGATGCTGCGCGGCGCGAGCGGCACCGACCACGCATAGGTTCGGTAGATGGACTGGAGCTGGGGCAGGGCCGAGAGCTCGTCGAAGCCCTCGGCGAGCAGGAACGGCGGCTCCACGACCCCGAACGATTCGCCGACGCGCGTCGCCTTTGCGCCGGGCAGGAGACCGAAGGGGAGCTGCGAGGTGAGGACGCCTTCGCCCACCTTCACGAAGCGCAGGCCCGGCGCGCTTGCGATTTCGCCGATACCGCCGAGCTGAACCACCTCGCAGCGCTCGGGCGTGCACTCCCGCGGGTAGCGGCCCGAGGTCAGGCGCACCCAGCGTTCGACGTCGTCGACGGCCGCGAGATTCGTGAGCGCGCCGCCGATCCGGAGCAGCTTGTACTGCACGGCGCGCGCAGGCTCGCCGGGAACGAGGCCGGCGAG
>DATEOR010000021.1:0-5037 GCA_035273885.1 Gaiellaceae bacterium | reverse complement strand
CGAGTCCGCCGATTATAGCCGCTTGGCTTCCCGGTCCAGGGCGTCGTTGACGAGGCGGTCGGCAAGCTCGTTGTGCTCCCGCCGGACGGCCGTATATCGAACCGAGCCGATCTCGCGCTCGTAGCGCTTGGCCTCGAGTGAGAGGTCGACAAGAGCCGCGTTCTTGATCTTGTACTCGCCACGCATCTGCTTGACGAGCAGCTCCGAGTCGGACACGACCTCGAGCTCGTCCAGGCCGAGCTCGGCTGCCTTCGCCAGCCCCGCGACGAGCGCGCGATATTCGGCCACGTTGTTCGTCGCCACGCCGATGGCTTCTCCGCGAGCGTCGAGAATGGTGCCGTCTTCGGCTTCGAGCACATAGGCGGCGGCCGCCGGCCCGGGATTTCCGCGGGCCCCTCCGTCGGTGAAAAGGCGGGCTCTCACAGAAGCGGATAGACGTCGAAGGCAGGCTCTTCGTAGGGATGGCTTCCACGCAGCGCGGCGACCACGTCGTCGTGGCGCTCCTCAGGGAAGACGGTCTCGAGGCGGAGCTCGGCGACTCGCTCCTCCCTCCCGCTCTCGCCGACTGCAGGGCTCGTGCTCTCCCCGCCCTTGAACGTGCCGGTGCCGGCCGTGTACCAGGAGCAGCGCTCGTAGTCGCCGATGCGGCCGGCTCCCGCGGCAAAGAGCGCGTCTCGAACCGTGTCGAGCGCCTCGCGCGGCACGAAAACGACGAGCTTACGGTTCAGGTTTCTCTCCCCGCAGCCGCGCGTCGCCTTTCGACTCGACCAGTTCGACGCGGCCGAGGACACCGGCGAGGAGCTCGTGCTGCGGTTCGACGAGCGCGACGGGATCGCCAAACTCGCACGACGCTCGGACAGCGGCTTGGACGTCGAGCTCTTCCACATCCTCACCTTTACACAGGCGTCGCAAGAGGGGCCGTGCTTCGCGCGGAAGCGCGACACACGCGTGCGTCCCCGTTGGGTACGCTCGAAAGCGGGTGGAGGCGCGGGGTGGCCCCGTGAGGGCTACGGCGCTGTATCCTCGAACTGGTCGATCTGCGCGCGCTGCAGCTTGCCCGAGTAGTCGACGTAGATCGACTTCCACTCGGTGTAGAAGTCGAGCGCGGCCTGCCCGGCCTCGCGATGCCCGTTCCCGGTCGCCTTCGTGCCGCCGAACGGAAGATGCACCTCCGCCCCGGTCGTGCCCGCGTTGATGTACGTGATCCCCGTGTTCAGGTCGCGCATCGCGCGGAACGCCTTGTTCACGTCGCGGGTGAAGATCGACGAGGACAGGCCGAACTCGACCGAGTTCGCCGCCCGGATCGCCTCGTCGATGTCGGTCGCGCGGATGAGCGCGGTCGTCGGGCCGAAGATCTCCTCCTGCGCGATCCGCATCTCCGGATCGACGTCGCCGAAGATCGTCGGGCGGTAGAAGAACCCCTTGTCCAGGCCGTTCTCGGTCGCGATCTCCCCACCGGTGAGGAGTTTCGCGCCCTCGCCCTCCCCGATCTCGGTGTACGAATGGATCTTCTCGAGCGCCGAGCGGTTGATGACCGGGCCGACGTCGACGTCCTCCTCGAGGCCGTAGCCGAGCTTGAGCTGCTCCGTGCGCTCGACGAGCTTCGACTGGAGCGGCTCGTAGACCTTCGAGCCGACGATGACGCGACTCGCCGCGGTGCAGCGCTGGCCCGACGTGCCGAACGCCGACCAGAGGATCCCGTCAACCGCGAGATCGACGTCGGCGTCGTCCATGACGATGATCGCGTTCTTGCCGCCCAGCTCGAGGTGGATGTGCTTCAGGAAGGGCGCGCCGTTCTCGGCCGTCTTGATCCCGACCTCTCGCGAGCCCGTCAGCGAGATCAGAGGCACGTCCGGATGCTTGACGAGCCGCTCGCCGACGATGCCGCCGCTGCCGTGCACGATGTTGAGAACACCCGGCGGCAGGCCGGACTCCTCGAAGATCTCGACGAAGCGCTCCGCCAGCGCAGGCGTATCGGTGGCCGGCTTGAAGACGACCGTGTCGCCGCAGACGAGCGCGGGCGCGATCTTCCAGCTCGGGATGGCGATCGGAAAGTTCCACGGCGTGATCGCACCGACGACGCCGACCGGCAGCCGCACGCTCATCTGGAACTTGTCCGGCATCTCCGATGGGGTCGTCTGCCCGAACATGCGCCGGCCCTCACCGGCCATGTAGTACGTCATGTCGATGGCTTCCTGGACGTCGCCGCCCGCCTCGGCGCGCACCTTGCCCATCTCCTGGACCATGAGCTCGGTCAGCTCGTCCTTGTGCTCGACGAACTCCTGCGCGACCCGGAAGAGGATCTCGGCGCGCTTCGGCGCCGGCACGAGGCGCCAACTCTCGTAGGCGGCCTTCGCGGCCTCGACCGCTCGGTCCGTGTCCTCGACGGTCGACTTCGGGAAGACTCCGATCAGCTCGCCCGTCGCCGGGTTGGTCGACTCGAAGGTTTCGTCGCTCGTGGCGTCGACCCACTCCCCCCCGATGTAATTCCTGTACGTCTTTGCGCCCGTCGTCGCCATCGCTCCCCTTCTTTGATCGTGTCGGGGAGCGATTCTACTGACGGCTATTCGTCCGAGACGTCCGTGGACGGGAACGTCCCCGGGATCCGGCCGCGCCGCCGGTCGCGCGTCTGCCGACGCTCCTTCATCTCGGGGCTCGGCTTGCCCTGGCGCCGGTCGGGGCCCGAGCGCCGGTCGACGATGACCTCGACGTTCGGGTTGTCCTTGTAGTACTCGACGAGCCTCTCGAAGAGCTCGTCCTTCAGCTCGGGCGGGATGACGCAATAGATCATCTCGGCCGGAGTGTAGTGGCGGTTTCGGCCTTGCTCTAGAGACGGGGGATATCCGGCGTGAGCCGGCCGTCGGTCCCCAGGTGGCCGTTCCAGTCCTTGAAGCGGTCGTCGAGCTCCTCGAGCTCGTAGCCGCGCTCCGCGAGGCGGACGGGCTGGCCCGACTCGAAAACAACGCGGTACTGGTACCAGGAGATGTCCCAGGCCACCGTGACCACGACCTCCGGGTTCACCCCGGAGAGCGGCAGGAAGCTGACGCGCGCTTCCCCCAGGCTCTTGGCGATGCCGGCGATCGTGCGCCTGTAGGCGCTGTCGTTGATGAGCTCCGCTGCCTCGACCATGGCCTGCTCGGTGGCCGAGAGGCGCCGCAACATCGGTTCGTCCATGATCGGCTCGGGCTCGACCTTGCGGTGCTGCTCGATGAGACCGAGGCCCGGGAAGCGGCGGCGGCGGCGCGACGTGTCGGGCACGAGCGGCGTCGTGGGGCTTCCCTCCTTCACCCAGCCGTGCTCGTCGGCCTGATCGGTGCAGAGGGCGCAGACGTCCACCCAGTCTTCGCCGCCGGGCGTGAAGCGCACCGAGCGCTCGCCCATGAGGAGCGTGCGGTGGCATACCGCGCACTGGCGGTAAACGTCCTGTCTCCGAACGATCAGGATGCCTTCGCCTCCTCGCGCTCTTTCTGAGCGGTCTCGATGATCTTCTGGGCAATGTGCGTGGGCACTTCCTCGTAGCGGAGGAAGCTGAGCGCGTAGTCGCCGCGGCCCCCGGTGAGCGAGGTGAGCGACTGGGAGTACGTGAGCACCTCGGCCATGGGCACCTCGGCCTTGATGCTCGTCATGCCCCCGCGCGGCTCCATTCCCTGCAGGCGGCCCCGGCGCGAGTTGAGGTCGCCGTTGACCGCGCCCACCGCGTCCTCGGGAACCGTCGCCTCGAGCGACATGATCGGCTCGAGGAGAACCGGGTCGGCCTTCTCGTAGGCGGACTTGAACGCCATCGAGCCGGCGATCTTGAACGCCATCTCGGAGGAATCCACGTTGTGGTACGAACCGTCCACCAGCACGACGCGGACGCCCTGGACAGGAGCGCCCGCGAGCTCTCCGCGCGCCATCGCCTCCTGGATGCCTTTGTCCACCGCCGGGCGGAAGCCCTGCGGGATGACGCCGCCAACGATCTTGTCCACGAACTCATAGCCCTGGTGCCCGGCGAGCGGCTCGAGCACGATGTGGCAATCGCCGAACTGGCCACGGCCGCCGGTCTGCTTCTTGTAGCGCCCCTGCGCGCGCGACTCCTTGCGGATGGTCTCTAGATACGGCACACGCGGCTGGTGGAGATCGACGTCGACGCTGAAGCGCCGGTGAAGGCGGTCGACAGCGACCTCCACGTGTATCTGCGAGAGGCCGGCGAGGAGCTGCTCCCCGGTCTGGTCGTCGCGGCGAAGGACGAGGGTCGGATCCTCCTCGGCAAGGCGCCGGAGCGCGGTCGCCATCTTCTCCTCGTCACCCTTGGCCTTCGGTGTGATCGCAAAGCTCATCACCGGCTGCGGAAAATCGAGCGCAGGCGCCTCGGACGCGTCGTCCTTCTCGACCAAGAGATCGCCGGTCATGACGTCCTTCAGCTTCGCCACGGCACCGATGTCGCCGGCCTGGAGGGCGTCTGCGGGCGAATGCTCCTTCCCCTGAAGGAGGAGAACCTGGCCGAACCGCTCCTTGCTCTTCGTGCGCGGGTTGACGAGGTTCGAGTCGGAGCCGACCGAGCCCGAGAGGACGCGGAAGACGTTGATGCGCCCCGCGAAGGGATCCGCGACGGTCTTCCAGACGAAGGCTGCGGCGCCGTTCGCCTCGATCCCGAGGTCGAGGGGCTTCTTGGCAGGCGAGGGCACGCCCTCCACGAGCAGGTCGAGGAGGCCGGTCGTGCCCAGGTTCTTCGTCGCCGAGCCGCAGAGGACCGGGAAGAGGTCGTCGTTCGAGACCGCGTTCTTCAGCGCAGCGGCGAGCTCCTCGCCCGAGACCTCGCCCTCCTCTAGGTAGCGCTCCATCAGCGCCTCGTCGGTCTCGACAACGGCGTCGACGAGCTGCTCGCGGTAGGACGCGGCCTGCGTTGCGATCTCCTCAGGAATGTCGACCGGGTCGCCCTCGCGCCCGCCTTCCGGAGACATGTACGCGCGCATATGGAAGAGGTCGACGATGCCCGTGAGCTCGTGCTCGTGGCCGATCGGGATCTGCACCGCCACGCACTTCTTCGAGAACTGC
>DATEOR010000020.1:0-19972 GCA_035273885.1 Gaiellaceae bacterium | reverse complement strand
GGGCAGCGCGCGCTCGAGCGAGTCCAGCTCCTCGTTGACCGCAATTCTGAGTGCCTGGAAAACGCGCTTCGCAGGATGGCCGTCACCGAAGCGGCGGGGTGCCGGAATCGACGACTTGACCACGTCGACGAGCTCGCCCGTGCGCTCGAACGGCTTCTCCTGGCGGCGGCGCACGATCGCCTGTGCGATCTGGCGCGCAAAGCGCTCCTCCCCGTAGCGGCGGAAGATCGTCTGCAGTTCGCGCTCGTCCCACTCGTTGACGATCTCTTTGGCGGAGAGGACGCCTGAGGGATCCATGCGCATGTCGAGCGGCGCGTCGACCGCGTACGAGAAGCCACGCTCGGGCCGGTCGATCTGCATGCTCGAGACCCCGAGGTCGATGAGGATCGCGTCCGCCTCGACGCCGTTCGCGCCGAGCTGGGAAAGGACGACGGAGAGCTCACCGCGCAGGAAGCGAGCCTGCACGCCCGCCTCGCGCTCGAAGCGCTCGAAGAACGGGCGCACGGTGGAGTCTCGGTCGATCGCGATGAAGCGTCCCTTCCGCTGGAGATCGGCGGCGAGGACGCGCGCGTGCCCCCCGGCGCCGAATGTCGCGTCGACGACGGTCTCGCCCGGCTTGACCGCCAGGAGCTCACGCACCTCGTCCGCGAGGACGGGGACGTGGTCAGTCCTGCTTCGCTGCAAGGCGCTCGGCAACAAGCTCCACACTCCCTTCGACCTCTTCGATCTGCTTCTTCCAGGCGGCGCGGTCCCAGATCTCGACGTGGTCGCGCACACCGGCGACGACGACCTCACGACCGAGGCCCGCGTGTCCGAGCAGAGAAGGCGGCACCATCATCCTGCCCTGCTTGTCGAGCTCGGTCTCGGCGGCGCCCGCAAACATGTACCGGCTCATCTGGCGCGCCTCCTTGCTGAAGGGGTTGAGCCCTTCCAGCTGCGCGACCACGAAGGAATCCCAGTCGTCGCGGGTGAACACAAAGAGGCAACCGTCGAGCCCGCGCGACACGACGACCTCACCCGCGAAGGCCTGCCGGAACTTGGCCGGGAGGGTGAGTCGGTTTTTGTCGTCGAGAGTGTGCTCGTATTCGCCGAGTAACATCGAACCGCCTGAGACTTGATCCCCACTTCGCCCCACTGTAGACCACAATCCCCCACTTAGCAACCCCCCGATCCCACAAGGAGCCACCATGGACGTGACACGCGAAGAGCTGGCGGAGCTTCTGAAGGAGACAGAGCGCGCCCACGGCGACTACGAGCGTGAGCTCGGGCAGCGCGACGAGGACTGGCCTACCTGGTACGCCGGCTACATCCTCGACCGGCTCAGCGAGCGATCGGGCTAGGCGCCGTGCGCGCCGCGGCGGCTCAAGGCCGCGGCGCCTGAGCGAGCGGCCAGAGCGACCGCCTCGTCCATGGGCAGGCCCTCGGCGAGGCCGAACGTGAGCCCGGCGGCGAAGCTGTCGCCCGCGCCGTAGGTGTCCTGGAGCGGCCCCGGCACCGTCGCAGGGGGGAAGCGCGTCGGCGAGCCGCCCACAGGCGTGAAGGTCCCGCCCTGGAAGCCGGCGGTCGCGACGTCGGTGCGCGGCGGAGGATCGAGGTCGCCCGGGCGGTACGTCTCCCCCTCGTCGTTTCGGCTGCGAACGAGGGCATCGAGCTCGACCCTGCCTTCGGCCAGGGTAGCGAGCGACCGAGCGGTCGCAACGAGCACCTTCGCCTCGCGCGCCGCGTTCAGTGAGGCGGCGTCCCCGCTCACGAAGTAGACACCCCCGGCCTCCGCGAGCTCCTCCCAGGGAAGGTCGTCCGAACGGCGCGGGCCGAGGCGCTCCCCGATCACCGTGATCGTCCTCTCCCCGGCGGAATCGACGTAGGTGAAACCGCGCCGCTGCGGCTCCGGCCTCACAGCCGCGTGCACGGTTACTCCGTGGCGCTCGAGCTCCGGCACGACCTTCGCGCCGAGCTCGTCTTCCCCGATCGCGGTGAAGAGCGTGCTCGACCCCGCAAGGCGAGCGAGCTGCACGGCGGCGACCGCGCCGCCCCCGGCGGCCTCGCACCACGTCTCGCCGGCATGGATGATCTCACCCGTCTTCGGCACGTGGTCGACCCGGACGAACTCGATCCACTCGACGTGACCCACCACCGCAACGTTCACGGCGGCAGTCTCACATCTCAGCGGGCCGGCGCGTTACAGCAGATGATGAATGCCGTGGCGATACCGCCGTTCGAACGGTTCTACGAGGAGTACCGCGACGAGATCTACGGGTACCTCCGAAAGCTCGCCGGCCGCGACGCTGCCGACGATGCCTTCCAGGAGACCTTCCTGCGTGCCCTGCGCGGATACCCCAGCCTCCAGCACGGGCGCCACCTGCGCGCGTGGGCCTACCGCATCGCGACCCGGGTCGCGATCGACGAGCGGCGGAGGCGGAGGCCGACCGTGGAGATCCCGGAGCTCCCCGCCGACGACAGCCGTCCGGCGTACGCGGAGCTCGACCACCTCACCGGCGACCTGCCCGCGACCGAGCGGGCGGCGGTCGTCCTTCGCTACGGCTACGACCTGGACTACGCAGACATCGCGACAGCGCTCGGCTCCACGGAGGCCGCGGCCCGCCAGGCCGCTTCCTCCGGAGTCCGGCGGCTGCGCAGGAGGATGACATGACCGTTCCCGCCAAGACCGACCTTGCCTTCCGCGACCGGGCAGCTTCTGAGGACCTGCTCGACGTCGCCTACGACCTGACCGACTCCCCGATCGGTCCTCTCCTCGTCGCCGCCACCGAGCGGGGCCTCTGCGAGATCGCCTTCGATCCGGACCCCGAGGCCGAGGTGGAGCGCCTCGCGCGCCTCCACGGCGTGCGTGTGCTTCGCTCCGCGCGGCCCGTAGACGATGCCCGCCGCGAGCTCGACGAATACTTCGAGGGCCGGCGTCACGAGTTCGACCTCCCGGTCGACCTGACCGTGCTGCCGGCCTTCCAGCAAAGCGTCCTGGCCGAGCTGCAGCGGGTCCCGTACGGCCAGGTGGACACCTACGGCGGCCTCGCCGCGCGCATCGGGAAGCCGAAGGCGGCCCGTGCCGTCGGCGGTGCGCTGAACCGGAACCCGGTGCCAATCGTCGTGCCGTGCCACCGGATCGTCGGCTCGAGCGGGAGCCTCGTGGGGTATGCGGGCGGCCTCGAGCGCAAACAGCTTCTGCTCAGCCTCGAGGGAGGGACCCTCGTCTAGGGCGCTGTTCGCCGCCGCGCTGCTCGTCCTCGCCGGCTGCGGCGGCGCGGGCGACTCCGAGACGCCGGCCGCACAGGCGATCCTCTCCCACGGGGACCGCTAGCAGACGGTCGCGGTCGAGATCGCGAACACGCCCTCCGAACGCGAGCAGGGGCTCATGAACCGCGAGACCCTGCCCGCCGACGCGGGCATGGCCTTCGTCTACCCGGAGGACGTCCGAGGAGCGTTCTGGATGAAGGACACGCTCATCCCGCTCTCCATCGCGTTCTACTCCGCGGACGGGCGCATCCTGAAGATCCTGGACATGGAGCCTTGCGCGGCCGACCCGTGCCCGCTCTACGACCCCGGAGTCGCGTACCGCGGTGCGCTCGAGGTCAACCAGGGCGCCTTCGCGGGCTGGGGCATCTCGGCGGGAGACCGGCTGCGCATAACCTCTCCGTAGCGGGTCAGACGACAAGGAGGACGCATGCCCAAGGGCTACCAGGTGACGCGCATCGACCAGATTCCCGAGGGCGAGCCGGACTGGCGCACCGTGCGGATCCATTTCGGGATCCAGTCCTTCGGGGTCAATGCCTATACGGCGAGACAGGAAGGCGGGATCGTCGGCGAGCACGACGAGAGCGACACCCAGCACGAGGAGCTGTACTACGTCTCCAAGGGCAGCGCGACGTTCACCGTCGACGACGAGACCGTCGAAGCCCCCGCCGGCACCTTCGTCTACGTCCCCGACCCGGCTTCCGTCCGTTCGGCCGTGGCGCACGAGGCAGGGACGACGATTCTCTGCCTGGGCGGCGCTCCCGGCGAGGCGTTCTCGGTGTCGGAGTGGGAGCAGAAGTACGACGCCTCATCGGCTTCGTGACCTGGAGCGCGACCCTGCCGCTCAAGGGCGCCGGCGGCGAGCCTGTCGACCTCTGGCGGACGATCATGTCCCACGGGGTCGCGGACCTGCCGCCCAACCGGATCGACGAGGAGGCGCGCACCCTCGAGACCACAGTCGCGGTGCCTCGCGGGCGACCGCAGACCGTGATCGTGCAGGAGGGACGAGGCGGGACGGCAGCCCTCAGCGGTACCGCGGGCAAGCCTTCCGAGGCGGTCCTCGACGCTGTCCGGCACATCCTCCGCATCGACGAGGACCTGTCGGAGTTCTACAGCCTCGCGGCCGAGGACACCGACCTCGCCTGGGTGACGGCCGGGGCAGGCAGGCTGATGCGGAGCCAGACCGTGTACGAGGACGTCGTCAAGACGATCTGCACGACGAACACCGCCTGGGGCGGGACCGTCCGGATGGTGACTGCGCTCGTCGAGCATCTCGGCGAGCCGGCTGCCGGGGCCCCGAGCGAAGGGCCGTTCGGTCATGCCTTCCCCTCCCCCGCCACCATGGCCGCCGCGCCGGAGTCCTTCTACCGCGACGTGGCGAAGACGGGCTATCGCGGGCCCTATCTGCGCTCGCTCGCCGAGTCCGTGGCCGGCGGCGAGATCGACCTCGAGGAGCTCGCGACCGCCGACCCGGACGACCTTCCTGACGACGAGGTCGCGGCGCTTCTGCTGGCACTCCCCGGCGTCGGCCCCTACGCGGCGGCCCACATCATGATGCTGATCGGCCGCTACTCGAGGCTCGTACTCGACTCGTGGACCCGGCCGAAGTACGCGAGTCTCAACGGCCGCAAGGCGAAGGACGCCGCGATCGAGCGGCGCTTCCGCCGTTACGGACGCTACTCGGGCCTCGCGTTCTGGCTCTTCCTCACGCGTGACTGGGTCGCCGAGCCCGTATAGGGCCGGCGCGCGCCGGGCGGCGACGATCGCCCCGGCCGTCCTCGTCTTCGGCGCCTCCTTCGGCCTCCTCGCGCAGTCCGCGGGAATGGGTGCGCTCGCTTCGGTGGTCATGTCCGCGACGACCTTCGCCGGCTCGGCGCAGTTCGCGGCGGCCTCCGTCCTCAGCGCGGCAGGAAGCGTCGGCGCAGCCGCGACGGCGGCCATCCTCCTGAACGCGCGCTACGTGCCGATCGGCATCTCGGTGGCATCGGTCCTGCTCGGCGGACCGCTGCGAAGATTCGTGGAGGCCCAGCTCGTCGTCGACGAGTCGTGGGCCTTCGCGCGCCGCCGGGACGGCAGCTTCGACCGCGGCGTGCTGATCGGCGCGGGCCTGGTGCTCTACACGTGCTGGGTCGCGGGGACGGCCGCTGGCGCGATCGGCGGCGAGGTGCTGGGCGACCCCGACTCCCTCGGGCTCGACGCCGCGTTCGCAGCCCTCTTTCTCGCCCTCCTGGTCTTGCAGATCAACTCCCGCCGAGCCGTCGTCGCGGCGCTCGTCGGCGGGACGATCGCGTTCGTCCTCGTGCCCTTCACCGCGCCCGGCATTCCGATCATCGCGGCCACGGCAGGATGCCTCGTCGGCTGGAGAAGGCGGTGAGCTCGAGTTGGCTCGTCGTCGCGATCGTCGGGGCAGGAACCGTCGTCTGCAAGGCGCTCGGGCCCGTGCTGCTCGGCGGGCGCAGCCTCCCGGCCCAGCTGGCCGGCATCGTGGACATGCTGGCGCCCGCCCTCCTGGCAGCGCTCGTCGTGACTCAGGCAGTTGGTGCCGACCGCAAGCTCGTCTTCGACGAGCGGCTCTTCGGAATCGCTGCCGCAATCGTGGCAATCCGCCTGCGCGCGCCACTGCTCGTGATCATCGTCGCCGCGGCTGGCGTGACCGCACTGGCCCGCCTCCTCTAAGTGTGGCGTCGCCGCTCCCTGGGTAGCCCTGGAAGAAAGAGCGGGAGGTTCGCATGGACACTTGGGTATGGATAGTCATCGCGGTCGCGGTCGTCGTCGTGCTTGCGCTCATCTGGCTGAGCGCGCGGCGCTCGCGCCGAATGGACGAGCAGCGCGTCGAGGCCCGGGAGCTCCGCCAGCAGGCAGAGGCCCGCACGCAGGAAGCCGACGAGCGGCGTGCGGCCGCCGAGCAGATGGCTCAACGGGCGGAGGCCGACCGGCGCGAAGCCGAGCTGACCGCCCAGCGCGCGAATGAGCTCGACCCCGACGTCGAGGTCGACGAGGAGCAGGCTCGCACCTGATCAACTGAGGGCGGTGAGCCGGTAGCCCACGCCCCAGACGTTCAGGACGTATCCCGCGTCTCCGCCGCGATTCAGCTTGCGGCGGAGGCGCGAAGCGTGCGAGTCCAGGGTGCGCGTGCGGCCGAGGGAGCGGAACCCCCAGACATCCCGGAGGAGGTCTTCCTTCTTGAACACGCGCTCCGGATCCTCGGCGAGTGCGACGAGCAGCTCGTATTCCTTCGCCGAGAGCTGCACGGGCTCGCCGCCGACGGTGACGATGCGCGCCGCGAGGTCGATCTCCAGATCGCGAACCGAGAGGCGCGCGTGCCGCGGCCCAGAGGTCCGGCGCAAGACCGCGCGCATGCGGGCGACGAGCTCGTCGTAGACGAACGGCCTCACGACGTAGTCGTCGCAGCCGCGCGAGAAGCCGCGTACGCGGTCGACCGGGTCGCCGCGCGCGCTGACCATGATCACGGGCACGTCGCGGTCCCACGCCCTCCCCGGCTCGCCTTCGCGCAGGCGGCTGCAGACCTCGAATCCGGAAGCGTCGGGCAATACGGCGTCGAGGAGGACGAGACTCGGCCTCGCCTGCTCGACGAGCTCGAGCGCGGCCGTCGCGCGGTCGGTGGCGAGGACCTCGAAACCGTCGTCTGCGAGCTGCTGCTCCAGGTAGGCCCGCACGGGAGTCTCGTGCTCGACGACCAGGACCGTTCCCCCAACCATGGGGGCCGACGCTAACGGAGGGGATGCAGCGCGACTAGATGTCCTTTCGCCCGGAAGACGAACAACTCGTCCAGAGCCTGTGCCTGGACTACCCGGAAGACGGGCGTCCCTGTGCTTTGCGGGGGTGCAAGATCCTTCCGCCGGAGAGACGATTCACCTGTGGACACCGAGGGAGCACGTGCGCTCGCAGCGCGAATTGCTGCCGGCCCGCCCGGCGAGGAGGGCACCCCGCAGGACGAGACACCCGGGAAGCCACAGGAACCTCGGCCGAGCGTCCCTTTGCCCGCCCGCGTGACGAGCAGGTCGGAGAGCGCCGTCCAGATCGTCTACCTCAAGCCGGAGCGGGCCCCCAGGCGCGAGGTTCGAATCTACGTCCGCGGGCCTGAGGGCACGCTCGAACGCCAGCTGTAGCGGCGCCTTCGCAACCCGAGAACTCCGCCCACGAGAACGACGAGCACGACGCCGGCGAGCAGCGCGAGCGGCCACCGTGCAGAGCGCGACTCCCCCGGCGACACCGCGTCCGGCACGACCTTCGCGCTTTCGAAACTCATCGTGTCGATGATGGTCAGTTTCTCGGCGCCGTCGAAGACGGCGAGCCCCGAGCCTCCGGGGCCTAGCCCGAGGCGCAGGTTGTAGAGGTCCTGCCGCCCGGCCAGCATCTCCAGGTCGATGCAGTGGGCCTCTCCGTTCACGGTGTCGAGCGCATGGACGAACGGCTCGTGTCCGGCCCCGTCGTAGAGCGTGTATGCCCAGCGCCCGTCCGCGGTCGTCTCGCGCGTGATCGGGAAGCCGGCCATGCGCTCGTCGGGCTCGCTCTTGTCCACGATCGGGGTCGGCAGGAGCTTCCCGCTGGGGAGGTCGAGAGCGCGCACCTCGTACCGCGTCGGATCTCGGCGCGACAGGTAGTGGATGAGAAACATGCGCGTGCCGTCCGGCGAGAGCGCATCGAAGCTGAAGTCGCCCTGGAGGACGATGTGGCCACGCGACCGCAGGCTCTTCGCGTCGAGAACGACGAAGCTCGTTCGAGCCCGCGGGAAGGCCCGGCGCGGGTTGATCAGAACGAGCGTGGACCCGTCGGCGGAGAGGCCGGCCGCCGTGTGGTCGAGAGCGACCACGGGCACGGCGTAGCGTCCATCGAGGACCCGCGACGCGAGGACGAAGTCGGCAACGCGAGCGACCACAGTTGCCCCTTTGGCGGGGAACGCGACGAGGCGGCCGTCCACGTCATCTCCGCCGATCACCGCCGGTGCGGAGGCGTCCGCGATGGGCAGCCCGTCGGCGCGGGCTAGCGGCGCGAGGGCGAGAGACAAGAGCGTTGCGATGAAAAGTCGTGTGCGCATGCCGCTACTACGCCGGCCATGCGGAAAAAGGTCCCGCGAGCTACAAGCGGCCGGAGCGAATGACTCCCCAGACGAGCCAGATGCTGAGAAGAGCGGAGAGGGTGAGCCCGACGACCGAGAGGATCCCGAAGAAGGACGTCGGCCCGTCGGAGACCAGGGCAAGCATCGCCGACGTGAGCGCGCCGCCCACGGCGACGACCGCGATGCCGATCCGGTTGGCGACCTGGTCCATGCGCTTGATGAAGTCCTCGAGCCCCTCGTGGCGGAAGCCGACCTCGATCTGACCGTCGCGCACCTGCTCGAGGGTGTCGTGCACCTGGTAGGGAAGCTCGCGCGCGATCATCGCCAGATTGCGGGCCTCGCCTGCGGCGCGTCTCGCCACACGCTGCGGCGTGAAGCGCTCGATCAGGAGCTCGCGCGCGTACGGCTTGGCCACGTCGAAGACGTTGAAGTCCGGATAGAGCTCCATGCCGACCGAGCCGAGGGTCGCGATCGCGCGGTCGAGCAGGACGAAGCGCGTCGGCAGCTGGAGGTGCATCCGGTAGATCAAGGCAAATGCCTCGCGGATGAGCTGGATGGGGTCGATCTCGGAGAGGCTCGACCCGTAGTAGCGGTAGTAGACGTCGCGAAGCTCCGCGACGAACTCCTCCTCCAGGTCCCTCGGATAGCGGACGCCGAGCGCGGCTAGCCGCTTCGGCAGCGCCTCGATCCGCTCGTTCATCGCGTCGATGAAGAGGCCGGTGAGACGGGACATGTCCTCGTCGGTCAGCTTCCCGACCATGCCGAAGTCGATGAGGCCGATCTGCTCGGTGGCCTCGAGCACCATGACGTTGGACGGATGCGGGTCGGCGTGGAAGAAGCCGTGCCGGAAGATCATGTGCATCCATGCCTCGGCGATCAGGTACGAGAGGCGCCGCCGCTCCTCGATCGAGTACGTGCCGAGCTCGAGGTCGCCGAGCTGGACGCCCTCGAGCAGCTCGAGCGTGAGGACCCGCGAGCGCGAGTAGCTCCAGAAGACGCGAGGCACACGCACATGCGGGTGGCCGGCGAAGTTGCGGTGGAACTGCTCGGCGTTCCGCGCCTCCATGCGGTAGTCCAGCTCCTGGCGGATCGTGCGGGCGAACTCGTCGACCAGCGAGACCGTGTCGATGAACTCGAGCGCCTTCACGCGGTCGCGCACGAGGCGTGCGGCCTGGTACATGAGCTCGAGGTCGGCTTCGATCTGGCGAGGTGCGTCCGGCCGCTGCACCTTCACGGCAACGCGCCGCCCGTTCGGCAGCGTCGCGCGGTGCACCTGGCCGATGGACGCCGCGGCGACCGGCGTCTCCTCGAAGTCGACGAAGAGCTGCTCGATGGTGAGCTCGAGCTCTTCCTGGATCACGCGCTCGACCTCGCTGTAGGCAACGGGCGTGACGTCGTCCTGGAGCGCCTTCAGCTCGAAGACGATGTCCGGTGGGACGATGTCGGGGCGCGTTGAAAGGAGCTGGCCGAACTTGACGAAGGTCGGCCCGAGCTCGTCCAGCATCTGCCGCACCCGCAAGCCGCGGTTCGAGCCGTCTGCGGAGACGTCCACTTCCCGCGCGCGGCGGGACCGAGGCCCGTGCGGCCGGTGCGTGTCGAAGAAGTAGCCGAACCCGTGCTTGGCCGCGACCTGCGAGATCTCGGAGAGGCGGCCGAGCTGACGGACAGCCGGCCGGGAACTCACTGGTCCTTCTTCTCGACGAGGCGCAGCCGGTGCTCGAGTTGCGCCAGGCGAAGCTCGAGCTCCTCGTACTCGCGCCGCGTGATCAGGCCGACCTCGCGGAAAAGGGTCGAAAGCGTCGAGCCGGCGCGCTCGCTCATGCGCACGGCGTCGCCGCGCCAACGGCCCATGACGTCGTCGACGAGCTCACGCGCGTCGTCGCCGGTCATCTTCCCGCGGCCGGCCAGCTCCTGAACGAGCTCGTCCGCGCGGTCCTTCGTGAAGGCAACCGCGCCGAGGCCGGCGAGGAGGGCGTCCTCCGCGAGGCCGCGGAGCGACTTCGCGTCGTGGTTTCCGCTACCTGGCTCGTCCATGGGGTCTCGCACGCCGTCGCTTCCGGCGAGCCTCCCGCCTCGCGGCCGCGCTCGCCGGCACGCCCTCGCCGTCCTCGTCCGGAGCCTCGACGGGGACCGCTGCGGTGACGGGCGCCTCCTCGACCGGAACGGTCTCGGGCTCGGTCTCGGGCTCGACGTCCTTGGGAAGGTCGGGCTCTTCGACCTTCTCGCGCAGGCCTGCGCTCTTGCGCTTGGCGAACTCCGGCTCGCGCTCCTTGAGCACGACGAGGAAGGGGGTCGCGATGAAGATAGTCGAGTACGCGCCCGAGATGATCCCGACCAGGAGCGCGAAGGCGAAGTCTTTCAGCGTGTCGCCCCCGAAGAGGAACAGAGACGTGACCGGCAAGAGCGTGATGAACGTCGTCGCCAGCGACCGGCGAATCGTTTCCCAGAGCGACTGGTTCGCGATCGCCGCGAAACTCGACCGCCGCATGAGCGGGATGTTCTCGCGCACGCGGTCGAAGATGATGATCGTGTCGTAGATCGAGTAGCCGAGGATCGTCAGGATCGCCGCGACGGTGGCGCTCGTCACCTCCCGCTGCGTCAGCGAGTAGATGCCGAGCGTGATGAAGATGTCGTGCACCAGGGCGATGAGCACCGGCACGGCGAACTTGAACTCGAACCTGAGCGTCACGTAGATGACGATCAGCGCGAGCGAGACGAAGATCGCGAGGATCGCGCCCTTCAGAATCTGCTGGCTGAAGCTCGCCGAGACGTTCTTGACGCCGACCGAGGTGGCGTCGAGATTCGACGTGAGCGCGGCCGTCAGGTCCGTCTGCTCCTGCTGGCCGAGCGACGGCGTCCGGACCTGGAACGACTTGTAGGCCCCGTTCTCCACGGTGCCTCGCCCCTGGATGACGGCGTCGCCGATGCCGAGCTTCGTCGTCTCCGCGCGGACGTCCTGGATCTGGTGCGACTCGGGCGTCTTGAACGAGAACTGGCTGCCGCCCTTGAAGTCGATGCCGAGGTTCAGTCCCTGGATCGCGAGCGACACGATCCCGATGAGGAGCACCGTCCCCGAGACGGCGAACCAGTACTTCGTGCGGCCGATGAAGTCGACCCGCTGCCAGGCGGGGATCTTCTGGGCGCTCGCGCCCATGAACGCGGGGTTGTTGAACCAGCGGAACCCTGCGATGACGCCGAGGAGGGCGCGCGTCACCGCGACCGCGGTCACCATCGAGATCAGGGTTCCGATGATGAGCATGAGCGCGAAGCCCTTCACCCCGCCGGTCGCGACCGCGAACAGCACGAACGCGGTGATGATCGTGACCACGTTCGCGTCGACGATCGTGTTGAAGCCCTTGCGATAGCCGCTCGAGATGGCGCCGCGCACGGATTTGCCGGCGCGCACCTCTTCCTTGATGCGCTCGAAGATGACGACGTTCGCGTCCGCCGCGACACCGATCGTCAGCACGAGGCCGGCGAAGCCCGGGAGCGTGAGCGTCACCCCGAAGATCAGGAGCGCCCCGTACAGCAGCACGCCGTAGATCGCGAGGCCGATGATCGCAATGACGCCGAGGAAGCGGTAGAAGAGGAGGAGGAAGAACGCGACCGCGAGGAGCCCGCCGATGCCCGCGATGAGCGCCTGGTGGAGCGAGTCCTCACCGAGGGTCGCGGAGATGTCTTCCCGCTGCACCTGGACGAACTCCACGGGCAGGGCGCCGGTCTGGAGCACGAGGGCGAGGTCCTTCGCCTCCTGTATGGAGTCGAGCCCGGTGATCTGCGCGCGGCCCCCTGCGATCCCGTCGGAGAGCAGCGAGTCGGCGATGTCGATGCGGGGGAACGAGCGGATCTCGCCGTCGAGGACGATCGCGAAGCTCTGGGAGAAGTCGGAGTTGCCCGGCTGACCCGCGAGGTTCGCGAGGTTCTGCCCCCGCTGGTAGAGCTCGCGCGTGATCTCGTGGAACTTGTCGCCGCCGCTGTTCGTGAAGTCGAGCTCGACGATGGGCTGATTCCCCGAGCCGAACGTCCAGTCCGTCCCGTCGGCGTTCAGGTCGTTACCGGTCAGCTCCGGGATCGGCTTCGTCGGGTTGTTCGGCTGGTACTTGTAGAGGTAGTAGTAGGTCGCCCCGGGCGCCGGCGTGCCCACCCCGGGGCAGAGCGTGGCGGTGTCGGTGCAGGTGAGGATGATCTTGCCCTGCGGGACGGCGTAGAACGTCGACCCCTCCGGCTGCTCGCCGCCGAACTGCTTGAGAATGTCGTCCTTCGTCTCGCTCGGGCCCGCGAGGCGCTTCTTGTCCTTCGAGTACAGGTACCACTGCGTCGGGGTTCCCGTCTTGGCGGCCTCCTGCTGCCCTGAGAGCAGGGGCAGGAGCTGAGGCGAGGCGTTGATCTGACCGCTCGCGCCTGCCGTCGGCGGCAGCGCGTCGGCCTGGAGATCGAAGAACTGGAGCTGCGCGGTTTGGCCGATGATCTCGGCCGCGCGCCCCGCGTCGTGGACGCCCGCGAGCTGAACGGAGATCTGGTCGTTCCCCTGGCGCGTGATGACCGGCTCGGACACGCCGAGCTTGTCGATGCGCTGGCGCATGATCTCGATCGAGCGGTCGAGATCGTCCTGCGTGATCTCCCTGCCCTGCGGCGCTTTCGCCTGGAGGATGACCTCGAGCCCCCCCTGGAGGTCGAGACCCAGAGTCGGCGAGCGGAAGAGCGCCAGCACGATCACCCCGGCGACGGCCGCCAGGATCGCGGCGAGGATGATCAGGTAGCGACGCACTCGTGAAAGCCCTGCCGGCTAGTTCCGGGCCGCGTCCCGCTCCTCGGCGGTCATCGGCTCAGCTGCAGTGACGGGCTCGGCCGAGTCGGCGTCCACGGACTCGCCTTCCGCGGCGGACTCGAGTCGCTCGAGCTCCTCGGGCGGCACGACCGACGCGATCGCGCGCCGCGCTACGGCGATGCGCACGTCCTCGTCGATCTCGAGCATCACGCGCTCGGCGTCGAGCTGGACGACCTCACCGTAGATCCCCCCGGCGGTGACGACCTCGTCGCCGGGCTTGAGCGATGCAAGCAGATCCGTGTGCCTCCTCTGTTGCTGGCGCTGCGGCCTGATCAGCAGGAAGTACATGAAGCCGAACATCGCAAGAAGCAGAACTAAGAAACCACCACTCACCGAGAGACCTCCTCGCCTGGCGCAAAAGCCGCCGAGTCGAGGCGCTCGAGGGCGGCCGTCTTGTAGGAGCCGAACTCGCCGCGCTCGATGGAAGCCCGCGCCCCGGCGGTCAAATCGAGCAGAAATCTGACGTTGTGCTCGGACAAAAGTATCAAGCCGAGCAGCTCCTGTTGATTGATGAGATGGCGGAGATACGCGCGCGTGAAGCGCCGGCAGGCGGAGCAGGAGCAGCTTTCGTCCAACGGGCGCTCGTCGCGGGCGAAGCGCGCGTTCTTGAGATTGAGCCGTCCCTCCCACGTGATCGCCGAGCCCGTGCGGCCGAGCCGCGTCGGCAGCACGCAATCGAACATGTCGATTCCGCGCTCGACGACCTCCAGGATGCCGGCCGGATCCCCGATGCCCATGAAGTATCGGGGCCGCTCGGCGGGCAAGAGCGGGACCGCCCAGCCGACCGTCTCGAGCATGACCTCCCGGTCCTCCCCCACGCTCAACCCTCCGAGCGCGTGGCCGTCGAATCCGAGCGCGGCGATCTCCTCCGTGGAGCGGCGGCGCAGCTCGGAGTCCGTGCCGCCCTGGCTGATCCCGAAGACGAGTTGACCGGGCGCTCTCGGCGCCGCGAGCTGGCGTGTCGCCCAGCGCGTCGTCGCCGCAGTCGCGGCCTCGAGCTCCTCGCGGGTCACGTCGGGGGGCGGACAGACATCCAGGCACATGGCGATGTCGGAGCCGAGGCGGCGCTGGATTTCCGCAGCGAGCTCGGGCGTGAAGCGCGCTTCCTGGCCGTCGTAGACCGAGCGGAAGGTGACGCCGTCCTCGTCGACCGCGGTGATCGTGTCCCGCAGGGAAAAGACCTGGAATCCGCCGGAGTCCGTGAGGATCGGCCCGTCCCAGGCCATGAAGCGGTGCAGCCCGCCCATCGCCTCGACGAGCTCCTCGCCGGGACGGAAGTGGAGGTGGTAGGTGTTGCCGAGGAGGATCGTCGTGCCCAGCTCCCGCAGGCGCTCCGGGTCGAGCCCCTTCACGGTGCCCTTGGTGCCGACGGGCATGAAAGCCGGTGTAGGCACGTCGCCGTGCGCGGTGTGGAGGACGCCCGCGCGCGCTTCGCCGTCGGTCGCGACGAGGTCGAAGCTCATAGGCAGCACCTTTTTCGATCTTGTCGCATTGCGCGCGCCACAGGTGAATCTTGGCTGGCTACGCTCGAAGCGGGTGGAGGCATGGGGTGGCCCCTCACAAAATCAGCATCGCATCGCCGAACGAGTAGAAGCGATACCGCTCTTCGATCGCGATCTCGTAGAGCCGCCGCGTTTCCTCCACCCCGGCGAACGCCATCACCAGCGCGAGGAGCGACGAGCGTGGCAGGTGGAAGTTCGTCACGAGCGAGTCGACCCGCCTGAACTCGAATCCAGGTGTGACGAACAACTCGGTACGTCCCGCCGGCGGAGCCCCCCGGGCAAGCGACTCGAGCACCCGCACGCTCGTCGTCCCCACCGCGGTCACATGCGGCGCTGCCTGGATCCGCGCCCACGCCTCCGCGCCCACCTCGTAGCGTTCGCTGTGCAACCGGTGCTCGTCGAGCGTCTCGGCGGTCACCGGCCTGAACGTGTCGAGCCCGACGTGCAGCGTCACCCGCTCGAAGGGGAGCGACGCGAGCAGCTCTGGTGTGAAGTGAAGCCCGGCAGTCGGCGCGGCCGCCGAGCCGCTCTCCTCCGCGTACACGGTCTGGTAACGCTCGGAATCCTCGAGCGGCTCGCTGATGTAGGGCGGAAGCGGCGCCTCGCCGTCGGGCTCGCCGGCAAGCCGTAATCGCCAACGACCTTCACCGAGGGACTGGAGCAGCTCGACGGGGCCGAGCCGCATGCCTTCGCGGAGCCGCCGGCTCGGCCTGGCGAGCGCCTCCCAGACGTCGCCCTCGATCCGCTCGAGGAGCAGCACCTCGGTGCGGCCACCCGTCGGACGCTCGAGCATGAGGCGCGCGGGAAGCACCCGCGTGTCGTTCACGACGACGAGCGTCCCGCCGGCGATGGCCGACCCGATATCGCGGAACCGCCGGTGCTCGACGGCTCCGCTCGCGCGGTCGAAAACGAGCAGCCGCGACTCGTCTCGGCGCTCGAGTGGACGCTGCGCGATGAGCTCCCGGGGGAGCTCGTAGTCAAGCTCAGACGTCCTCATGCCGACATCCGGGTTGAAGGTTAGAGTCATGTCCATGGACCGCGATGCCATTGAAAGAGCTCGGATGCGCCTCGCCCAGAGCGGCGAGGAGCGCCCCGACGACGCGGCGCTGCAGGCGCTGCTCGAGCGCGCCAGGGCGGGGCTCGAAGCCCTTGCGCTGACCACTGCCGAGCTCGAGACGGGGATCCCGGAGCGGCTCGATGCGTCGCTTCAGAAGGGCCTGCGCGAAGAGGTGCTGCCGGTGGCGCGCCATCTCGCGGAGGTGCGTGGGCTGTCTGGCCAGGCCATTCGCCGGCTCGAGCGCCTGCAGACCGACCTCGCCTCCGAGCGCCAGGCGCGCGTCGAGGACCTCGCGCTGCTCGTCGACCTGATCACCTCGGGCTGGCGCGGTGTCGAGAAGCGACTCGACCGGATGGAGCGGGTGCTCGATCGCGTCGAGCGCGCACTCGACGAGCGCGCGGAGCGCGCTGCGTCCGTCTACCCGATCCAGCGCCAGAACCCCGGCGCCTAGCCACTCTCGGGCCAGCTGGTCGGCAGTCTCAGCTCGAAGCGGGACCCCTTTCCGAGCTGTGACTCGAGCATGAGCTCGCCGCCGAGGGCGTGCGCGAGCTCGCGCGCGATGGGTAGCCCGAGGCCCGTCCCCTCGCCCGCGCGGGACCAGAACGGGCGGAAGATCCGCTCGCGCTCCTCGGGCCCGATCCCCGGCCCCGAGTCCGCGACCGAGATCGAGATGGTCCCGTTTGACGCGCTGAGCCCGAGGTCGATGCGGCCCCCGTCCGGCGTCCACGCAAAGGCGTTGTCGAGAAGGTTGGAGACGATCTGCAACACGCGATCGCCGTCGGTGTCGACGACAGGGTCGGCCTCGAGCGAGCATTCGTACTCGATCCCACGGCGCCGGGCCTCCTCGCCGAAACTCTCGTACGCCTGCTCGAGCAGGCGCCGCAGCTCGACCTCTTCCTCCTCGAGCGTGAACTGGTGCGCCTCCATGCGCGCGAGGTCGAGGACGTCGCCGACGAGCCGGGTGAGCCGGTCCGTCTCCGCGCCGATCACGCGGAGCGACGCCTCCTGCGTCTCCTCGTCTTGCGCGATGCCTTCGCGAAGCGCCTCGACGTGGCCGCGGATCGCGGTCAACGGCGTGCGGAGCTCATGGGAGACGACCATGAGGAAGTTGCGCTCGCGCCGTTGCGACTCGGCGAGTTTTCCGGTCATCTCCGCGAAGCGCTCGGTCAGGTGGCCGATCTCGTCCTTCGAGCGCGCCTCGGGGAGCTCCGCGTCGTAGCGGCCGGCAGCGACCTCGTCGGCCGCGCGTGAAAGAGCCAGAACCGGCTTCGTCAGCCGCCGCGACAGGTACCAGACGAGTCCGCCGGCCACGCCGAGCCCGACGAGCAGCGCGATCGCCATGCGCTTGAGAAGGACGACCCAGCGCTCCTGCAGCTCCGCTTTCGGCTTCGCGACAACGAGCGCCCCGAAGGTGTCGCCGCCCAGCATGATCGGATAAGCCGCGGCGAAGTACGTGCGGTCGGCACCGGGCGGTGTGAACTCGAGCGTCTGCACGCGGCCCGCGTCGAGGGCGGTCTGGTCGAGGAGCGAAAGGGGCAGCTGGGTCAGCCCCGATTTCTCGCCCGGGAAGATCTCGACACCTGCGTAGAAGATGCGCGAGCCGGTCGCCTGCTCGAGAAGGGGCGCCGCAAACCCGGGAGCACGCCGGGCTTCGTCGACGCTCCTGATCGCCTGCTCCTGGTAGAGCTCGGCGAGACCCTGGGCCTGGCGACGCAGCTCCGCCAGCGTGCGGTCGCGCGTGTAGTCCTGGAAGAGCCGCACCGCGAGCACGGCGGCCACGGCGGACGCGACCAGCACCCCGAGGAGAAAGACGGCGGGGATGCGGTAGCGCAGGGAGCGCACCGGCGGCCCTTAGGAGGCCTGGGCGACCTTGGGCTCTACCGAGACCTTGTAGCCCACGCCCCACACGGTGACGATCGGCGAGGCCTCGCCGAGCTTGCGGCGCAACTGCCTCACGTGAACGTCGACCGTCCGGGTGTCGCCCGCGAAGGTGTATCCCCAGACCCGCTCGAGCAGCTGATCGCGGGTGAGCACCAGGCCGCGGTGGTCGAGCAGCTCCCAGAGGAGGTCGAACTCCTTCGGCGCGAGCTGGATCTCCTCGTCGGCCACCGTGACCTCCCGCCTGCCCGCGTCGATCTTGAGCTCGCCGTGCTGGAGCGAGGCGCTCTGCAGCTCCCGCCGCTCCGGGTTCGCGCGCCGGAGCACCGACTTCACCCGGGCGACGAGCTCACCGGGATTGAAGGGCTTCGTCAGGTAGTCGTCGGCGCCGACCTCGAGCCCGATGATCTTGTCGATGTCGTCGTCGCGCGCGGTGAGCATGAGGATCGGGACGTCCGAGCGCTGCCGGATCCGCCGGCACACGTCGATGCCGTCGAGGTCGGGAAGCATGAGGTCGAGGATGACGAGCGAGGGCGCCTCCGCATCGGCCTGCTCGATCGCGCCGGCGCCCGTATCGGCTTTGCGCACGACGAAGCCCGCCTTCTCGAGATACATGCTCACGAAGGACGCGATGCTCGGCTCATCCTCGACGACGAGGATGGAGTGGCCTTGAGCGCGAGTCACGTCCGAGTATCCTGCCAAACCGGTCGGGTGGTCTGCGGGAGAGGCGTCAGCAGCTGCCGCTGCCGAGCGTGTACCGCGTCCGCGATCTCGGCCACGGCTTCGGATCGCCCTGACGGTTACGCCGGAACGTTCCGGTCGAGCCGCTGTTGCGGCCGTCGAGCACCAGGCAGCCCTTCACGTTGCCGGAGCCGGAGATCCCTCGCCCTCGCAGCGTCACGCGCCACTTCATGGCGCCGATGGTGATCACCTTCAGGTCCCGCCCCTCGCACCGGGCCCTGTTCCCCGAGACGGTGCCTCGGCGCTCGCAGCCGGTCACGAGGACGTCCTCCGTCGCCACGATCTTTCCGCGCCTGACGCTGCCGATGAACGTCCCGTACTTCCGAACCTTCGCGAGGCCGTTCCCCTCGAACAGTTCGATCCATCCGCCGCCCTCGGTCTTAGCCACCACGCCGTGCGCCGACCCGGCCGTCGAGGCCAGGACCGCCACCGCCAACACAACCACACAGAAACGCCGCATTCGTCCCAGATGAAATATGGCTGCCTGCGCTGAATCTTTCTTCATGAATTTGTAAGTACTGTCCGCGGCCGTGAGAAGGAGTCGCCGTCCCACCGGCGTACTACGATCCGCCGCTTCCGAGGCATCTCTCATGGACGAGCACCTCCGACACGACCGCACCGTTCGCCTTCTGGCAGCCCGCCTCGAGGCCCTTGCGGTCGCCTCCTTGCGCGTGCCGGGCGGAGAGCGGATGTACCGTCATCACATCCTGGCCGCCGTCGCGGCGACGCGCCACGCGATCGACCTGGACCTTCTCTCTCCGGCCGAGGCGGATGCGATCTGGGCAGACGTGGCCGAGCGGCATCCGGACGCCGGCTGGTGCAGCTCCGGCCCGCGCCTGGCGGCGTAGCCCTAAGCCACTCGGCGAACAGAACCACGGAGACCGACGGCGTTCTCCTGGCGCAGAGGATCGCTGCTTCGCTGCCATCCTTCCTGCGCGGCCTCCCGCTCACACAATAGGCAGACGATGCGCCCGGCGGAATGGTCGTGCCGAACCTGCCAGGTGCGGAAGCTCTCGCCCGCGAGCAGGTTCCTCCGGCAAACCGCGCACATCGTCACCGGGCTTTGATCCTAGGCCCGGCACCGGACGTCTAGCCGTAGCGGAAGAAGCCCTCGCCACTCTTCCGGCCGAGCTTGCCGGCCTCCTGCAGCTCGACGAGCCGCCGCGGCGGCCGCATCATCTCTTCCCCCAGCGCCGCGTAGAGCGCCTCGGACGCGTGCACGTGGACGTCGACCCCGATCAGGTCGATGAGCGCGCAGGGGCCGATCGGCCAGTTCACGCCTGCGGTCATGGCCGTGTCGAGATCCTCGGGCGTGACCGAAGCCTCGTCGAGCACGCGCACACAGTCGTTCAGGAGCGGGATGAGGATGCGGTTCACGACGAAGCCCGGCGTGTCGCTGCACCGGATCGGCTGCTTTCCGATCCGCTCGGCGAACGCAAAGGCGGTCTCGACCGCTTCCTCCGACGAGGCCTCCGCCTGGACGACTTCCACGAGCGGAAGCACCGGCGCCGGGTTGAAGAAGTGCATGCCGACGACCCGGTCCGGCCGCTCCGTCGCGGCCGCGATCTCGCGGACCGGCAAAGCGGAGGTGTTCGTCGCCAGCACCGCCTCCGGCAGCAGCCGGTCGAGCTCGGCGAAGA